>JAICNY010000024.1 GCA_025930955.1 Thermoleophilia bacterium | reverse complement strand
GCGCGGCGCGAGATCTTCGAGACCGAGCTCGACGACCGCCCGACGGCGGCGACGGTCGAGCTCGACGAGCTCGTTCGGCGCACCGAGGGCATGACGCCCGCCGGGATCGCCAAGGTCGTCGACACGGCGGCGCTCGACGTCTTCCGCGAGGCGACGCAGACCGGCGAGAGCCTCGAGCTCGACACCGAGCACCTGCTCGCCGCGCTCGAGCGCTACGGCGGCCAGGACCGCCCGACGGTCGAGCACTGGACGTGGGACTCGCTCGTCCTGCCGGAGGCGATCAAGGCGCAGCTCCGTCAGCTCCAGTCGGTGATCGAGGACCCGGAGAGCGCGGTGCGGTTCGGCGTCGAGCCGCCCACGGGGCTCCTGCTCGCCGGCCCGCCCGGCACGGGCAAGACGACGGTGGCGAAGGTGCTCGCGGCGCAGGCGCGGGCGAGCTTCTACCCGATCTCCGGCGCGGACGTGATCTCGAAGTGGGTGGGGGAGAGCGAGCGCAACATCCGCCAGCTGTTCCAGCGGGCGCGCGAGAACCGGCCCTCGATCGTCTTCATCGACGAGATCGACGCGATCGCCGGCCGCCGCGGCGAGTCGCTCGGGACGCACGACAGCCACGTGAACCAGCTCCTCGCGGAGATCGACGGCGTCGCGGGGCAGCGCGGCGTCTTCGTCGTCGGCGCGACGAACCGGCCGGATCAGCTCGATCCGGCGCTCCTGCGCGGCGGCCGTCTCTCGCGGACGATCGTGCTCGGACTGCCCGACGAGCACGGGCGCCTCGCGATCCTCGGCCTCCACACGGCGCGGATGCCGACCGTCGGCGTCGACTTCGGCGAGCTCGCGCGCGAGACCGAGGGCTTCTCCCCGGCCGACCTGCGCTCGCTCGCCCAGGAGGCGGCCCTCGCCGCCATGTCGCGCGAGCCCGACGCGGAGACGGCCGCCGTCACGCACGAGGACTTCCTCGAGGCGCTCGGCCGGGTGCGGCGAGACGACAGGGTCCCGGTCGGCTTCCGCTAGCGAGCCGCACGGGACCATAAATTCAGCGAGCCGGGTGCGCTTTCGTCCTCCGCGCCGACTGACGCTCGGTCATCCGCCTTGCGGCGACTCCCTACCTGCCGGTCGGCCCGGGCTCAACCTACTTGCGTCCCGTGCTCGCTGCAGGGGGGACGTTAAGAGCCTCGCCTTCGGCGGTCAAGGCCACGCCGGGCAGAAGTCCTCGCAAATTGCGAACTACGCTTCTTCGCGATGCGCTCGGCGCCCCTCGAACCGCTCGGCCGCGAGGTCGGCGGGCTCGTCCTCGGCACGGCCAAGTGGACGCACCGCCGCCGCGCTCGGGCGCAGGAGCTGACCGACGCGTTCCTCGAGCTCGGCGGGTCGGTCTTCGACACCGGACGGGCGTACGGCGAGTCGGAGAGCGTCGTCGCAGCCTGCCTCGGGGAGCGGCGCGCCGACGCGGTGCTCGCGACGAAGGCGGCACACCACGACCGGGCGAGCGAGGGGACGGGCGCGCTCGCGCGCCGCGTGACGCCGGAGGCGATCGCGGCCGACCTCGAGGCGAGCCTCGAGACGCTCGGGACGGAACGCGTCGAGATCCTCATGCTCCACCGCGACGACCCGTCGAAGCCCGTCGGGCCGATCCTCGAGGCGCTCGAGGAGCAGAGGCGCGCGGGGCGGATCGGCTCCTACGGCGCCTCGAACTGGTCGATCGCGCGGCTCGACGAGGCGGCCGCGTACGCGCGCGGGCACGGGCTCGCCGGCTTCACGACGTCGAGCGTGCATCTGAGCCTCGCCGAGTGGACGGAGCCGCCGTGGCCGGAGTGCCTCGGTGCGCGCGACCGGGCTTCCCTCGCGTGGTACGAGCGGACGCGGCTGCCGCTCTTCGCCTGGTCGCCTGCGGCGGCCGGGCTCTTCGCGGGCGAGGCCGACTCGGACGTCGCGCGCGTGTTCGACACGCCGGCGAACGCGGAGCGCCGCCGGCGGGCGGCGGAGGTCGGCGCCCGGCTCGGCGCGAGCGCGACGCAGATCGCGCTCGCATGGCTCCTCCACCGGCCCTTCCCGGTCTTCCCGATCGTCGGGCCGCGCAGCGTCGCCGAGCTGCGTGAGAGCGCCGACGCGCTCGAGCTCGAGCTCACGCCCGACGACCTCGCCTTCCTCGACGGGGCGTGAGCGGCGGCCGGGCCCGCCCGAGCTAGTAACACTGTCTTACTTGGGAGAGGGTCCCGGGCGCCGCTGCCGCGACGGCGTACGCTTCGGAGAACCATGCGAAAGCTCCCGATGCGGCTCGCCGTCGTCGTCGCCCTGGCGGGCGTGGCCGTCGGCGCCCTCGCGCTCTTCCTCCGGGACGAGGGCTCCGCTCCGCGTCCCGCCGCCGCCGCGCAGCCGCCTCCGGTCGAGCTCGCCGGCTTCGACGGCGAGCGGCGCGCGGACATGGAGCGCCTCGTCGGCGCGCTCGGCGACCGCGCGCTCGTCACGAGCGTCGAGGCGGGCGAGCCGCGCGGGTGGGCTCCCGAGGGACGGCCGGGCGACGTCTGGCTCGAGCTGCGCGCCCGCTGGCACGACGACCGCGTCGAGCGGGTGCGTGCCCACTGGCAGGCGGAGATGCTCCTGGCCGCGTTCTGGCGCGAGCGCCGGGCGGCGGGAGACGAGTCGGTGCTCGGCGGGGAGATCTTCTTCGACAAGAACGGCGTGACCGTCCGCGAGCCGGGCTTCAGCGGCTACGTGTTCGCGGAGGACGCCGAGACGTATCTCTACACCGCCCCGAACGACGCGCCGGTCGAGCGCGACGTCGACGAACCGGCGGTGGAGCGCGCGATCAGGGAGGCCGTCGCGGAGACGGATCTCACGATCGACGCGCTCCGGTTCTCGGGCGTCCTCGGGAGCGCGCTCGAGCTCGAGGCGACAACGGCCCGTCCCGTGCGGCTCGTTCGCGACTCGCGCACGCGTGTGGCGCTCTTCCCGCCGGAGACGCTCGAGGGGACGTTCGTCACCGTCCGCGATGCGGATGGCCAGCTCGTCTGGTTCCAGGCGGCGTCGGCGGGCCTGCAGCAGACGGTCTCGGGCTACGGCGAGCGGTACGCGCGCTTCGACCCGCGGGCGGCGCCCCCGCCCTGGGCGAACCGCTAGCGGCCCACGGCTCGCCGGTAGCGCCAGACGCTCAGCCAGCCGAAGACGAGGATGATCGCGAACGCCCAGACGACGGCGCCCCAGACGTCGTTCCCAGCCGGTGTGCCGAGGAAGAGCGCGCGCGTCGCGTCCACCATCGTCGTGACCGGCTGCACCTCGGCGAACGTCTGGAGCCAGGACGGCATCGTCTCGACGGGCACGAACGCCGACGACGCGAACGTGAGCGGGAGGATCACGATGAACCCGTACGCGTTCGAGGCCTCCGGCGACGAGGCGGCGAGCCCGAGGAACGCGAAGACCCAGGAGAACGCGTACCCGAGCAGGAGCAGGAGGGCGATCCCCGCGATCACGTCCGGCACGCCCGTCTGGAACCGGAACCCGACGGCGAGCCCGACGAGCAGCATGATCGCCACCTGGATCACGTTCGTCGCGATGTCCGCGGTCGTCCGGCCGGTGAGCACGGCCGCCCGCGACATCGGGAGCGAGCGGAAGCGGTCGATCAGGCCCTTCTTCAGGTCCTCCGCCAGACCGAGCGCCGTCACGAATCCGCCGAACGCCATCGACTGCACGAGGATCCCGGGAATGAGGAAGTCCTCGTAGTCGAAGCCCGGCGTCTGGATCGCGCCGCCGAAGACGTACACGAAGAGCAGCACGAACATGACCGGCTGCACCGTGAAGCCGAGCAGGAGGTCGGGCTGGCGCGGGATCCGGAGCAGGCTCCGCTTCGCCAGGACGACGGTGTCCGAGAGCGCGTAACCGAGGCCGCTCACCGTTCCACGGCCTCCTCCGCCTCCTCCTCGGCGTGGTGCCCGGTCAGCGTGAGGAACACGTCGTCGAGGGTCGGGGTCCGCACGGCGATGTCGTCGATCGCGATCCCGCGCTCGTCGAGCCGGCGGACGGCCTCGGCGATCGTGCCGGTGCGCTCGCGGATCGCGACGCGCACGGCGCCGTCCTCGCCCTCGACGCGCCCGTCGCCGACCGCGGCGAGCGCGTCGCGCGCGGCCGCGTTGTCGTCGCGGGAGCAGAGGCGCACCTCGAGCCGGTCGCCGCCGACCTGCAGCTTGAGCTCGTCCGGCGTCCCCTCGGCGATCAGGAGCCCGTGGTCGATCACGGCGATCCGGCCGGCGAGATGGTCGGCCTCGTCGAGGTACTGCGTCGTCAGGAGCACGGTCGTCCCCTCGGCCACGAGCGCCTCGATCGCGTCCCAGAGGGCGCGGCGGCTCCGGATGTCGAGCCCCGTCGTCGGCTCGTCGAGGAAGAGCACCGGCGGGCGCGCGACGAGGGCCGCGGCGAGGTCGAGCCGCCGCCGCATCCCGCCCGAGTACGTGCGCACGAGCCGGTCGCCCGCGTCCGCGAGGTCGAACTGGCCGAGCAGCCCGCGCGAGCGCTCCCGCGAGTGCCGGCGGCCGAGGTGGTAGAGCCGCCCGACCATCTCGAGGTTCTCGAAGCCGGTCAGGTTCTCGTCGACGGCGGCGTACTGGCCGGCGAGGCCGATCCGCTCGCGCAGCCGGTTCGCATCCTCGACGACGTCGAGGCCCGCGACGCGCGCCGACCCGGCGTCGGGTCGGAGCAGCGTCGTGAGGATCCGGACGGCCGTCGTCTTGCCGGCGCCGTTCGGCCCGAGCAGCCCGAAGATCGTCCCCGGCTCCACCCGGAGGTCGACCCCGCGCAGCGCGTGCGTGTCCCCGTAGCGTTTCTCGAGCGCGTGCGTCTCGACGACCGGCCCGTCCACGGCGGAGACGCTAGCGCGCGCCTGCGAGCCGATGCGGCGGGAGGTTCCCCAAACCGCTCGTTGCCGAATGTCGTAGCATCGAAGCAGGATGAGGACTCGCCGGCTCGCGTGGCTCGCGTCGCTCGCCCTCATGTCCGTCGGGGGCGTGATCGCTCACGCGGCCGCGTATCGGCTCGTCGCGCCCGAGCTGCACCACCACCAGCACACGGGGGCCTCCGCGCACCTTCAGTTCTGTGTCGCGCTCTGCGCGACCGTCGTCCTGGTCGCCCTCGGGCTCGCGTTCGCGGGGCGCGTCCGGCGGTCACGCGCGCTGCACCCGCCGCTCTGGCTGTTCGCGCTCCTCCCGCCCGTCGGCTTCGTGCTCCAGGAGCATCTCGAGCGCTTCCTCCACACAGGCTCCGTCCCCGTCGGGATGTCGGTCGAGACCGTCTTCCTCGTGGGGATCGTCCTCCAGCTTCCGTTCGCGCTCGCCGCCTACCTCGCCGCGCGCACACTCGTCACCCTCGCGGTCGCGGTCGTCGCGCGCCTGCGCGCCGCGTACCAACCGCGGCTCGTCTCGCTTTCGCTCACCGAACCCGTGTCGGTCCGCCTCCACGCCCCGCGCGGGCGGCTGCTCGCGGGCGGCCTCGGCGGGCGCGCCCCTCCGGTTCCGGCCGTCGGCTGACCGCTGTGCCGTCTTCAGGACGGCGCTGAACGGGAAGGAGAGGGAATGCTCGGCTGTACGCGGCGCGGCCTCGTACCGCTCGTCGCCGCTTTCATCGGACTCGTCTTCGCGTCGACCGCGTTCGCGCACTCGACGCTCATCCGGACGATGCCGAGGGCGGACGCCGTCGAGCAGGAGTCGCCGGAAGAGGTCGTGCTCGAGTTCAACGAGCCGGTGGAGACCGCGCTCGGGTCGATCCGCGTCTTCAACGCGGACGGCGAGCGGGTCGACCTCGACGAGATCACGCGCCCGAGCGGCCCGGAGGTGGCCGTCGCGCTGCAGGACGACCTGCCGAACGGCACCTACACGGTGGCCTGGCGCGCGATCTCGGCGGACTCCGACCCGATCAACGGGGCATTCGTCTTCCACGTCGGGGAACGCGGGGCGGCGGCGTTCTCCGGCGACGTCGGGGCAGGTGTCCCGCGGACGACGGACGTCGCGTTCACGCTCGGGCGGTTCTTCTCCTTCGCGTTCATCCTCCTCTGCGCGGGCGGCATGGCGGCGCTCGTGTACCCGTTGCGGTCGGCCGACGCCCGCGTCCACCGGCGCCTGCTCGGCATCCTCGCGGTGTGCGCCGGCGGGCTCGTGGTCGCCGCGCTCCTGAACATCCTGTTCCAGGGCGCGGCGGCCGGCGGGCTCGGGCTCGCCGACGCGTTCAGCTGGGACGTCTTCACCGCGATCGCGGACACGCGGTACGGGAGGGTCGCCCTCATCCAGGCGGGCCTCGCGCTCGCGCTGATCGCGGTCGCCCTCTTCGCCCGGAGCCGCACCGGCGGCGCCCGGCGGACGGCGATCACGGTGGGGGCGGTCCTCGGCGGGGCGCTCGCGTTCACGCCGACGTTCGCGGGGCACGCGAGCACGTCCGGCAACCTCTCGATCGTCAGCGACATCCTGCACGTCGTCGCGGCGTCGATGTGGGTCGGCGGGCTCGCGTTCGTCGTCCTCGCGCTCTGGTTCGCGCTCGAGAACCGCTGGCCGCTCGCGACGCGGGCGGTGCCGCGCTTCTCGACGATGGCGGTCGGCTCCGTCGTCCTCCTGCTCCTCGGGGGGACGATCAACGGCTACCTTCAGGTTCGGACCTGGAGCGCGCTCTGGGAGACGACGTACGGCCTGCTCCTCCTGTCGAAGATCGGCCTCGTCTTGCCGTTGCTCGCGCTCGGCGCCTACAACAACCGCTACGCGGTGCCGCGCCTGCGCGCGGGCGTGGCGGAGCCGAGGGAGCGGCGCAGGTTCCTCCAGGCCGCGGGCGTGGAGCTCGCGATCATGACAGCGATCGTCGCCGTCACCGCCGTCCTCGTGAACGAGATGCAGCCGCGCGCCGCCGGGCACGGCGGCGAGGAGGGCGGCGCGATGATGACCGCCGTCGACTTCGGCGAGTTCGAGGCCGAGGTCTCGGTCGAGCCGGGCACCGTGGGCCCGAACGAGATCATGGTCGTCCTCGGCGAGATGGAGGGCGGCGAGCCCGTCGAGCCGGAGACCGTCACCGTCTCGGCCTCCCTGCCCGAGCAGGAGATCGGCCCGCTCGTCTACGAGCTCGAGCCGGTCGAGGAGGATGAGGAGCCCGCCGAAGGGGACGCCATGACCGAGGGCGGAATGCGCTATGCGGCGGAGGCCGACCTCGCCCTCGCGGGCGAGTGGGAGCTTCGCGTCGAGATCCGCCTGAACGAGTTCGACCTCTTGACAGAGACCACCATGGTCATGATCGAAGGAAGGTAATCAACCGTGAAATTGCTTCGCACCCTTCTCGTCACGGTCCTCGCCGCGCTCGTCGCGGTCCCGGCCGCGGCGGCGCACGTCACGATCAACCCCGGCGAATGGGAGGCGGGCGGCTTCGCCCGGTTCACCATTCGCGTCCCGTCCGAGCGCGACGTCCCGACGACCGAGGTGACGATCCGGTTCCCGGAGGCGGTCACGTCGGCCCGGTTCATGCCGGTCCCCGGCTGGGAGCGTTCGGTCGAGATGGAACAGCTCGAGGAGCCCATCCAGCAGGGCGAAGGCGACCCGATCACCGAGCGGCTCGCCAGCGTCACGTGGACGGGCGGCTCGATCGCCGCGGACGAGTTCATGGAGTTCGGCGTGAGCTTCCGTGTGCCGGAGACGCCCGGCGAGACGCTCGTCTTCCCGGCGATCCAGACGTACCAGGGCGGTGAGGTCGTCGAGTGGATCGGCCCGGAGGACTCCGAAGCGCCGGCCCCGACGGTCCTCATCACCGAGCCGGCCGCCGAGGAGGAAGAGGAGCCGGCCGAGGAAGAGCCGGCCGCCGAGGACGGCGAGGACGCCGGCGGCGGCGAGGCCGCTCCCGCGTCCGACACGGACGACGACGACGGCAGCGGCACCGCGACGATCGCCCTCGTGCTCGCGATCCTCGGGCTGCTCGCGGGCCTCGGGGCGCTCGGCCTCGGGCTCTCGCGCCGCCGCACGGCCTAGCTCGACACGCAGCGCCGGGGGCTCCGGATTGGGGCCCCCGGGCTCGTGACTCTTGACAACCTCACCTCGACGGGAGGAAAATCGTCCCCGCTTCGCATTGCGAAGCGCTCAGGCGGGACTCCCTTCCCGCACGTCCGTCTCCTCACCGGGAGGTCAACGTGACCAGGCCAGCTCGAATCCTGTCGCTCCTCGCGGCGCTGACGGCTCTCCTCGTGCTGCCGCTCGCCGCGACGGCGAAGCCCTACGACCCGTCCGCGACGTTCACGACGACGAAGAACCTGCACCAACTGGGGTTCTCCGCGCAGTTCGTCGCGTTCGGAGGGACGAACTTCAACTCCGACCTCGCGTTCTGGGGCGATTACGCGTACCAGGGCAAGTACGACGGGTTCCGGATCGTCGACGTGAAGGCGCCCGGGAACCCGAAAGAGATCCTCAACTTCAACCGGTGCGTCCAGGGCACGACGACGGGGAACCAGGGCGACGTGGTCGTCTGGGACGACATCCTCGTCCGCTCGTGGAACTCGCCCGCGCCCGCGGGTGGCGCGTTCTGCGGCGACCTCTTCACGCCGGAGGGCCAGGAAGGCCTCCACATCTTCGACATCTCGAACCCCAAGCAGCCGAAGGGGCTCGCGTTCGTGCCGGTGGAGCAGGGGTCGCACACCGCGACCGGCGTCCCCGACCTCGCGAACGGGCGGCTGCTCGTCTACAACAGCGCGTCCAGCACGCTCCGGCCGGGGATCGACATCGTCGAGATCCCGCTCGACGATCCCGCGAGCGCGAGCGTGATCGGCTTCGAGCCGGCCGACCGCGCGTGCCACGACACCGCCGTGATCCTCGGCGACGTCATGCGCGCGGCCTGCGCCGGGCACGACGGGTTCACCGTCTGGAGCCTCGGCGGGGAGGAGGGCGGCTCGCTCGACGACCCGAGGTTCCTCTACTCGCGGGTCGTCCCCGGCGTCTCGATCGGGCACTCCGCGTCGTTCTCCTGGGACGGGAAGATCCTCGTCTTCGGCCACGAGCCGGGCGGCGGCGTCCAGGCGCGCTGCCAGGCGACGAGCGCGGACGTCGACAAGACGCTCTTCTTCATGGACACGGCGACGGGCGCCGAGCTCGGCCGCTTCGTCCTCCCGCGGCCGCAGTCGGCGACGGAGAACTGCACGATCCACAACTACAACGTCGTCCCGACCGACAAGGGCCACATCCTCGTCCACGGGAGCTACCAGTCGGGGATCGGCGTGGTCGACTTCACCGACCCGACGAAGCCGGAGGAGATCGCGTTCGCCGACCCGGCCCCGCTCGTGCCGGCGCGGCTCGGCGGCGACTGGTCGTCCTACTGGTACAACGGCGCGATCTACGAGTCCGACATCACGCGCGGGCTCCTCGTGTGGAAGCTCTCCGACGACGCGGTGGCCGGGGCGAAGACGCTCTCGCACCTGAACCCGCAGACGCAGGAGACGTCGTTCGAGGTCAAGGGCAAGGGGCAGAAGCGCCCGCCGGAGGTCGTCACGACCGGCTCCTTCGAGCTCGTCGGCCACGACCCGCTCATGGGTCGCGGGATGAACGCGGCGCTCGCCATCCACGGCGACTACGCGTACATCGGCTCGCGCACGGACGGCAAGAACATGAACGAGAACAACGCGGGCGTCTTCATCGTCGACATCTCCGATCCGACGAACCCGCACATCGTCCACCAGATGGGCCCGCCGCTCGAGGGCGTGACGCGCGAGTCCTCCCGCGAGCTGCGCGTGTGGGCCGAGCAGGAGATCCTGATCGTCCTCCACACGAACTGCGGGACGGGTGCGACCCACTGGTGCTCGCCGTCCGGGGCGCCCGGCGCCACGCCGACCCCGAACAACTTCAAGTTCTACGACATCTCCGGCGAGTTCGCGACGAACCCGCGGCTCATCGGCCAGCTGAACCAGTCGACGCACGAGTTCTTCCTCTGGCAGGACCCGTACGACCCGGAGTACGCGCTCATGTTCGGCGGGAGCGCCGGCAACAACTTCGCCGTGTGGGACCTCTCGCCGCTCCTCGACGAGCAGCTCCCCGTGCGGATCGCGAACTCGACGACCGGCTACACCCGCTTCCCCGCCTTCCCGGCGCCGGTCGAGAAGCCGTCCGGCGGGCTCCACTCTCTCTCGGTCTCGAACGATGGAAACCGGGCGTACTTCGCCCTGCTCACGGGCGGGTTCGCGGTCGTCGACACGAGCGACTTCGCGAGCCGGCTGCCGAGCCCGCAGCGGCGGCTCGTCACCCTGAACGAGAACCGGCCGGTCTGGCCGGGTCCGGGCGGCCACAGCGCGATCAAGCTCTGGGACCGCGACTGGGTGTACGTCTCGGACGAGGTGTACGGCTCGGCGACCGCGTCCGACCACGGGTGCCCGTGGGGATGGGCGCGCATGATCGACATCAGCGACCCGACGGCCCCGGTCGTTCGCTCCGAGTACAAGGTCGAGCAGAACTACGAGATCTTCTGCGACGTCTGGGACCCGCATCTCGGCGGACTGAGCTCGAACACGCTCCGCAACCGGACGTCGTACTCGGCCCACAACCCGACGCACACGCCGAACATCGTCTTCACGAGCTGGCACTCGAACGGCCTGCAGGCGATCTCCGTCCACGACCCGCTCTACCCGTACCAGCTCGCGGAGTTCATGCCCGAGCCGCTCTCCTCGGTGCAGCTCGAGGACCCGCGGCTCTCCGACAACGTGGACACGGGGAACGGCGAGAAGGTCGTCATGTGGAGCTACCCGATCGTGAAGGACGGGCTGATCTACGTCGTCGACCTGCGGAACGGCCTGTACGTCCTCGAGTACAACGGGCTCTACGAGGACGAGGTCGAGGAGATCACGTTCCTCGAGGGGAACTCGAACCTCGGGAACGCGCTCTGCTACGAGCCGGTGCCCGACCCGGCCGACCCGGGCGAGGTGCTCGTGCCGGACTACTGTGGCTTCGTCGGCGGCGGCGGCTCCTCCGGCGGCCCCGGCGGCGTTCCGGGCCCGCCCGGCACGCCGGACGAGCACGAGCCCGAGCACTAGCGGGCACTCGACTCCTGGACGGCGGCGGGGCGCTTCGGCGCCCCGCCCCGTTCAGCGGGTGACGAGCTCGATGTTGTTGCCGTCCGGGTCGCGCACGAAGGCGGCGTAGTACCCGGGCCCGTAGTCGGGCCGCTCGCCGGGCGCGCCGTTGTCGCGGTAGCCGGCGGCGACGAGGTCCTCGTGGAACCGGTGGATCGGCTCCTTCGAGCCGACGGTGAACGCGACGTGAACGGCCTCCGTCGGCCGCTCCCCCGCGACGAGGGAAAAGGAGCCGGACCCGCCCGCGAACTGCGCGCGCTCGGGCGTGTCGGCGGCGAGGCGAAAGCCTGCATGCGGCGCGACGAGCTCGTAGAAGCGCTTCGACGCGGCGACGTCGGCGACGCGGATCCAGACATGGTCGACGTTCCCGCCCTGCCGCAGCCCGTCGTGATGGACGGCCTCGGCGCTGTTGCCGTCGGGGTCGAGCAGGAAGCCGCCGTAGTAGTCCTGGCCGTATTCCGGCCGCGGCCCCGGCTCGCCGTCGCTCGCGTAGCCGGCCTCGGTGCCGGCGCGCCAGAAGGCGTCGACCTGCTCCGGCGAGGCGGCGACGAAGCCGACGTGGAGCCCTCGCGTGACCGGGTTCTCGTCGTCCGGCACCGCGACGGAGAAGTCGTCCCACTCGACGAAGGTCTCGTCCGTGCCCGTCCGCTCGACGCCGAGCACCCCGAGGACGAGGTCGTAGAACCGCTCGGACGCGGCCCGGTCGGAGGCGCGGATGGTCACGTGGTCGAACACGAGGCTCCGAAGTTTAGGCCCGTGGCGACGGGAGAGGGGAGGTGGCATGGGAACGCTGCGGCGAGCCGGCTGGTTCGGCCTCGGGGTCGGCCTTGCGTACGCGGCCGGCCGGGCGCTACGCCGCGAGACGAGGGAGGAGCCGATGGAGGTGCGAGCGGCGGTCACCGTCGTCGAGGACACCGCAACGGCGTACGCGCTCTGGCGCGACGTCACGAGCTTCCCGCGCTTCATGGCGCACGTCGAGTCCGTCGAGGAGCGCGAGGACGGGACGACGCACTGGCGCGTCGCGTCCCCGACCGGCACGGTCGAGTGGGACGCCGAGACGGTCGAGGACGTCCCGGGCGAGCGCATCGCGTGGCGCTCGCTTCCCGGCGGCGACGTCGAGACCTCCGGCACCGTGCGCTTCACGCCGGCGCCGGGCGGACGCGGGACCGAGATCCACCTCGAGCTTCGCTACGACGCGCCCGCGGGCTCCGTCGGGACGCTCCTCGCGAAGCTCATGGGCCGGGAGCCGACGCAGCAGGCGAAGGACGACCTGCGCCGCGTCAAGCAGATCCTCGAGACCGGCGAGATCGCGCGCTCCGACGCCGTCCCGGGCGGGATCGACGCGTCGCGCACCCTGCGACAGCGTCCCGCGCGGCCGCTCGAGGAGCTGGTCCGATGAGGGCCGTCTGCTGGACCGGCAGGAACAGCGTCGAGGTCGAGAACGTCCCCGACCCGCAGATCCTGAACGACCGCGACGCGATCGTCCGCGTCACCTCGACGGCGATCTGCGGCTCCGACCTCCATCTCTACGACGGCTACGTGCCCACGATGAAGAAGGGCGACATCCTCGGCCACGAGTTCATGGGCGAGGTCGTCGAGGTCGGGCGAGGCGTCTCGAACCTGGGCGCCGGCGACCGCGTCGTCGTGCCGTTCCCGATCGCGTGCGGGAACTGCAACGCGTGCCGCGCCGAATGGTGGTCGCTCTGCGAGAACTCGAACCCGAACGCGGGGCTCGCGGAGAAGCTCTGGGGCCACTCCCCGTGCGGGATATTCGGCTACTCGCACCTGACCGGCGGCTACGCGGGCGGGCAGGCCGAGTACGTCCGCGTGCCCTACGCCGACGTCGGCCCGCTGAAGCTCGAGAACGGGATCCCGGACGAGCAGGTCCTCTTCCTCTCGGACATCCTCCCGACCGGTTACATGGGCGCGGAGCTCTGCGACATCACGCAGGGCGACGTCGTCGCGGTCTGGGGCGCCGGCCCGGTCGGCCAGTTCGCGATCGCGAGCGCGTTCATGCTCGGCGCCGAGCGCGTGATCGCGATCGACCGCTTCCCCGAGCGGCTGCGGATGGCCGCCGAGGTGAGCGGCGCCGAGACGCTGAACTACGAGGAGGAGGACGTCCCCGAGGCGCTCAAGGAGCTGACCGGCGGGCGCGGCCCGGACGCGGCGATCGACGCGGTCGGGATGGAGGCGCACCACGCGTCGCTCCCGCTCCACGCGTACGACCGGGTGAAGCAGGCGACGCGGCTCGAGTCCGACCGCGCGCACGCCCTCCGCGAGGCGATCATGAGCGTCAAGAACGGCGGGATCGTGTCCGTCGTCGGCGTCTACGGCGGGCTCGTGGACAAGTTCCCGATGGGCGCCGTCGTGAACAGGTCGCTCACGATCAAGGCGGGGCAGTGCCACGTGCACCGGTACCTCCGTCCGCTCCTCGAGCGGATCGAGAACGGCGAGATCGACCCGAGCTTCGTCGTGACGCACCGCATGACGCTCGACGACGCGCCCGAGGCCTACGAGCTCTTCAAGCGAAAGCAGGACGACTGCGTCAAGGTCGTTCTCGCCCCGTCCTAGTCCTCCGCCCGGCGCAGCAGCGCGAGCCCGTACCAGAACCAGCCGAACGCGAGCGCCGTCGCGACCGAGACCGCCGTCGCGACCCAGAGGTCGAACACGACGTCGGTCACGACGAAGACGGCCGCGATCATCGAAAGCGCGAGGAAACCCGTGCCGGCGATCGCAAGGCGGTTCCCGGTCGCGAGCATCTGCTCCTTGTCCCCCTGGCGAAACCGCAGGCGGTGGTACGTCGAGGGCGCGATGAGGAGGATCGTCGCCGCGGTCGCGCAGAGGATCGCGGCGAAGAACGCGTAGCGTTGCACCGAGGTGGTCGCATCCCAGCGCTGGGTGAACGGGACGGCGAGTAGGAAGGCGAAGAGCACCTGGACGCCTGGGAGCGTGACGCGGAGCTCGTTCAGGAGCTCGATCAGCTCGCGATCGCGGCGTTCCTTCTCGGTCTCGGACACGGCGGCATCGTAGTGCGCGAGGTGCGTGATCCCGGGGCGTTAGGCGAGGCGGTCTCGGCGGCGGGATCGGCGCCCGTTCGTGCCGGTTGTGTGCCGGAAGGCGCGCGAAAGGCGCGCCCGGGGGCCTCGCCCGCCGACGTGGGCACTAGCCTGGCCGCGATGGACTCGGAGCGGATCTTCGCGGGCCTGAACCCGGAGCAGCGGCGCGCCGTCGAGGCGGTGCGGGGGCCCGTCTGCATCCTCGCGGGCGCGGGCTCGGGCAAGACGACGACGATCACGCGGCGGATCGCTAATCAGGTGGCGACCGGGGCGTTCCGCGCGGAGTCCCTCCTCGCGGTCACGTTCACCGACAAGGCGGCGGGCGAGATGCGCTCGCGGCTCGAGGCGCTCGGCGCGACGGGGGTGCGCGCGCGGACGTTCCATGCCGCTGCGCTCGGTCAGCTCCACGCGCTCGGCGCGGCGCCGCCGGGCGGGATCCTCCCGTCGAAGGCGATCGTGCTCACGAACGTCGCGCGCGGGCTTCCCAAGCCGTACCGCTTCCGCCCCGTCGGCGACCTCGCGACCGAGATCGAGTGGGCGAAGAACCGCCGGCTCACGCCGGCCACGTACACGGAGGCCGCAATGGGCCGCCGCGCGCCGCTTCCGCCCGACCTCATGGTCGGCGTCTTCCAGGGCTACGAGCGGCGCAAGGCGGCGCTCGGGAAGGTCGACTTCGAGGACGTGCTCGAGCTGGCGATCCGGCTCTTCGCCGAGGACGAGGCCGCGCGCAAGCGCTTCCACCGGACGATCGGGGCGATCACGGTGGACGAGTACCAGGACGTCAACCTCCTCCAGCAGACGCTTCTCGACCTCTGGCTGGGCGGCCGCGACGAGCTCTGCGTCGTCGGGGACGATCATCAGGCGATCTACTCGTTTACCGGCGCGACGCCTGCGCACCTGCTCGGGATGCCGGAGCGGTACCCGCACGCGACGGTCGTGCGGCTCGAGGAGAACTACCGCTCGAGCCCCCAGGTGCTCGAGCTCGCGAACCGGCTCGCGCCGCGGCTCGGCGGGGCGGAGAAGGCGCTCCGCGCCGTGCTCCCCGACGGGCCGGAGCCGACGGTCGAGGCGCTCGACGGGCCCGAGGAGACGCGCTTCGTCGTCGAGCGCGTGCGGGAGCTCGCCGCGGAGGGCGTCGCGCTGGGCGAGATCGCGGTCCTCTACCGGACGAACGCGCGCTCGGCCGGCTTCGAGCAGGCGTTCACCGAGGCCGGGATCCCGTACCAGGTGCGCGAGGGCGGCTTCCTGCTCCGCCAGGCGGCGCGGCGGCTGCGGGCCAGGCTACGGGACGCTTCGGGCTCGACCGCGGTGGCGGCCTCGGTCCGCGCGGCCGCGGAGGAGGAGGGCTGGGTGCCCGCGCCCGAGAAGGAGCTCGGCGAGCAGGAGCTCGTCCGCCAGGCCGACCTCGCGCAGTTTGTCGACCTCGCCGAGCGCCTGGACGACGGCGTGCGGACGATCGCCGGCTTCTGGGCGGAGCTCGAGGAGCGGTTCGGGCCGGACTCCGTCGCCGACCGGGGCGTGCAGCTCCTGACGTACCACCGGGCGAAGGGGCTCGAGTTCGAGGCCGTGTTCCTGCCGCGCCTCGAGGAGAAGGAGCTGCCGATCCGCCAGGCGAAGAGCGACGGGGAGATCGACGAGGAGCGCCGTCTGCTCTACGTCGGGATCACGCGCGCGAAGCGGCGCCTGTACCTCAGCCGGTCGGTGGACGCGAAGCCGAGCCGGTTCCTCGTCGAGCTCGGGCTCGCGGACGAGCGGGCCACCCCACGGCGTGAGCGGACGCCGCTCGAGGACACGCCCGAGGTGCGCGCGCTCAGGAGGTGGCGCCTCGAGCGTGCGAAGGCCGACGGCGTGCCGGCCTACGTCGTCTTCCACGACTCGACGCTCGCCGCGATCGCCGCGCAGCGACCGTCGAGCCGTCACGAGCTCGCCGAGGTGCCCGGGATCGGGCCGACGAAGCTCGAGCGCTACGGCGACGCCGTGATCGCAGCGCTCCACGCGGCCTGAGCGCGGGTGAAGCGGTGAACCGGGACGGTCAACCCCGGGTGGGGGAGGAGGTCAACTCCTCCCTAGGGGGGACAGGGGCCGGGCGGTCGGCCACAGTACGCCTACATAACCGACCGAGGCCCCGATGCGGCGGGGGCAGCGGATCGGACTTCATGAGACGGGGCTAGCGGCAGCCCCGTTTCGCTTTAAGGAGCTCCCTCGAAACGAAGCGCCGAGCGGCTAGGCGCTCGCGCCGTTCGACGCGGATGCGGGAGGCCCGTCGCCCACGACCTGCACGATCCAGCGCCGGTCTCGCGAGCGGTCGAGCTCCATGAAGAGAACGCGCTGCCAGGTGCCGAGACAGAGCTCGCCGTCCCGGACGGGGATCGACTCGCCCGCCGGCCCGAGCAGCATCGCCATGCAGTGCGAGTGCCCGTTTCCGAACTCCATGTCCTCCGGGCAGATGTTCTCCGTGCGGCGGTCCCAGTCGTCGTGCGCGTAGTACTCCTCCGACGGCACGAGCCGCCGAAGCATCTGCACGAAGTCCTCGAGGAACCCGGTCTCGAACTCGTTCACGCGGACGCAGCAGGTCGTGTGCGGGGAGTAGACGCAGGCGATGCCGTCGCGGACGCCGCTCTTCGTGACCGCCTCCCGGACCTCGTCGGTGATGTCGGTGATCTCGAGCCCGCCCTTCGTGCGCAGGCTTGTCTCGTGCTGGAAGACCTTCACGGCTGCGGCTCGACCTCCAAAACGCGGGGGTGCACTCCGGTCCGACGCCTATTTTGGCGATTCCGCGCGCTTCGTGTCGAACTTGCGGACGGGGCTCTAGTAGCGCGGGCCGTCGTCCGAGCTCTCGCCCGTGTCGGTCCCGCCGTTCGACGCCCCGCCGCCCGCGCCGACCGTGAGCGTTCCGACCATTCCGCGGTCGCGGTGGTCGCCGACGGGGCACCAGATCTCGTATGTCCCGTCCTCGAGCTCGACCGTGAGCGAGGTCGTCGCGCCTCCGTCGACCGTCTCGGAGGTCTCGTCCACGCCGTTGCCCGCGATCGCGATCGCGTGCGGCGCCGCGCCGTCGTTCGCGAGCTCGATCGTCACCTCGCCCGCCTCGGCGGTGAGCTCGGCGGGCGCGAACGCGAACTCCGAGGCCGCGACGGAGAGCGATCCGGAGGGAGCGGCGCCGGCTTCCGACGTGCCGGCGCCGCCCTCTCCATCGCCGCCTCCGCACCCCGTCAGGATGGCCACCACCAGGAGAGCCAGGTACGGGGCGGCACGATGCATCGTCCGGAATACGAGGGATCGCCCGAGACGGTTTCCGGGGCCGTCGCCGGGCATACCTCGACGGGCGCCTGCTTGGCCGGCCGGTTGCCCTTGCGCTCCACGAGCAGCTCGGTTTCGGCGCGGGGTCGGAGCTAGTCCTCACTCGGGCGGTTACAGCTCGGCGGAGCGCATGTACTTTCGGTCCTAGCCGCTCAGGGCGCACTTCTTTGGTGCCCCACTCGTAGCCTCGCCGGTAGTGGCGGAGTGCTTCGGAGGTTCACCCCGCGTGGAAGTCACGGATCCCGGGGGTGAGCCGGTATGGCCACTGAGAAAAGCAGACGAAGGCGGCTCCCGCGGCGACTTCCCGGCCGCCGTCTCAGCCCCAGCTTCATGTGTACGCCGTTCGAGGGATGACGCCGAACTCGCGGAACGAGCAGGAGGGGCAGTAGGAGAGGAAGTACGGGATGAAGTCGGGCTCCTCCCCGTCTTCGGCAATCAGGTAGGTGAGCCAGCCCTCGTCGGCGTCGTCGGCGACGCACCGGCACTCGCCACAGCGGATCATCCGCGCACCCTATTCTCCTGAGGCGGGTCAGGGCCCATCGACGCGCGGCAACGGACTGCTACGGAACTCGTGCTGGCCGTCGAGCCCGCGATACGGCCTGCCGCGAGCACGACGCCCAGTTCGGCCCGATTCGGGTTCGCCGCACTCGCGGACGCGCGCTGGCCAAGCAGGCGGCGGCGTAGGCGGAGTCGGCGGATTCTGACCGCGCGGCCGGCGAGGCCATCCCGAGCATCGTTGCCGTTCCGTCGCCGAAGAGCTGGGAGCTTTGGGCTCTAGCTCATCGGGAGGTTCGGCCCGATCGATCCTTTCTCACGCGCGAGGAGGCCGAGGAAAATCTTAAGGCCGTCTTCGGCGATGAACCGGGGTGGTCTGGTGATCTCCGCGTTGAGCGGTTCGAGCTCGAGGGGCCGCCGCGCTCGTCGTCCGCGGCGCGGCCTCTACAGCTCGCGAATCTGATCGCAGGCCGCGTGGCCGGACGCTAACGGCTCCTTGCGCCGCTTCAAGCCTGGCTACCCGGAAGCATGCTCGCGCAGCGACCGCATTGTTGTGCCGTTCGCCCGGGGGACGTTCGCCCGGGGGATGGTCGTCGTTCTCGTTCCGTACCTGAGCCTAGTTCGAACCCAATTGCCTGAAGGGCGGATGCAACCGGCGCGGATGTTTGGTGCTCAAGGAACGGTCACGATGACCTTCGCGCTCTTCGAGCCGTTGAGACGGGTCGTCCCCAGGTATTCCGCCCGAAAGGCGTACGTTCCAACGGTGGGTGGTAAGTAGGTGCAGCTGGCGCGCCCACTGTGGACGACCCGTCGGCGGCACCCGGCGATGGGCAGGCGGCCGCGCCGATCGGTGCTGAACTCAACGCGACCCGTTGCGGTTCGGGGGTATACGCGCGCAGTTAGACGCAAGGCCCGGCGGCCGTTATCCCAGCCTGCCCGAACCCGGAGCGAAGTCGCGGTTCGTACTCCGCCGAACTTTGCGACGAGGACAGGGCGGGTGCGTTCGGGAACCGATGCGTTGATGCCGAGCTGGCCCCAGAGGTTGGATCCCCAGCAGGCGACCCGTCCGTCGGAAAGAACGGCGCACGTGTGCCCGCCGCCGGCGCTCACGTCCTGGGCGGCTCCGGGTAGCCCGACAGGCGATACCGGCCCGAGAATCGACCTGAGACTCCCGATTCCCAGTTCGCCGTCGCCATTGTGTCCCCAACATCGAACCGCACCACCGGGCACGAGCGCGCAGGCATGCTGAGCGCCCGCGTCGATGTCGGTCGCGCCGCTGATACCTGGGACGTCCGTCGGCGTCGGGCGGTTTTCGGTTGTCCCATCTCCGATCTCGCCGGTTTGGTTCCAGCCCCAGCATTTCACCGTGCCGGCGGTGAGAAGCGCGCAGGAGAACGACCCGCCCGCCGTTATCGCAGCGACGCCCGAGCCGAGGCCGAGAACGTCGACGGGAACGGGGCTCGAGACGAGCGTCCCGTTCCCGAGCGGCCCGCCGTCACCGTTGTGGCCCCAGCACTTCGCCGCCCCGGCGCCCGTCGCGGCGCATGTGTGCAGGCCGCCTCCCGCCGCGGTGGAGATGCCTTCGCCGAGCCCGGTGACGGGCACCGGCACGCTTGCGCTTGTCTTGGAGCCGTCGCCCAGCTGGCCGTATGCGTTGTAGCCCCAGCACGCGGCTCCCCCGTCCGCCACGGCGCAGCTGTGCCAGTGACCCCCACTGATCGCGGTGACGCCGTTATCGAGGCCGACGACCTGGTGTGGACGGGCTCGGTGGCGCCGCTGGCTTCCCGCCCCGACTTGGCCATCCTCGTCGTAACCCCAGCATTTGACCGAGCCGCCGGTCGTCAACGCGCACGTGTGATCGCCGCCCGTAGCAATCTGGGCGACGCCATTCGTGAGCCCGATCACGCCGACGGGGACGAGGCGATGATGCAACGTGCCGTCGCCGAGCTGTCCCACGGTGTTGTCGCCCCAGCACTTGACTCCGCCGGTGACCGTGACTGCGCACGTGTGCTTATCGCCCGCAACGACCTGGATTGCGCGCCCCCCAAGCGCGGGAGCCGGCGCGGCCGACATGACAAGGGCCGCGACGAATGCTGCGCCCCCGGCCAGCTGAGTCGCTCGTAGACCGCGATTGATCCTCACTTAGCGACCCGACGATAAGCCCTTGTGGCTCAAGCTACAAGAGGCAATTAATTGCGAACTGGCGGGCGCGCCCGCCCTCCACCCAGCGAAGCAGAAAGCGGGCCGGCTGACCCGGCTCGCGTCCTTGGAAGAGCTCGGCAAGGCGCCCGGCGGCGCGCGTTGGCGTCCGCAAGCGGCCAGAAGCGCGAGAACCGCCGCCGCCTCGTTCAACGACACGCTTGGAACTTCTCTGCAGCGGCGTGACGGAGTAGGTGGCGCTCGATCGCCCGTCGGACTCTGCAGTGTGGAGAGCCCTGTGAACGCCTCAGGCCCTGCGTCGAGGAAACCGCCCTCCCGAATCGCGAACGTCGCGGTAGACAGAAGGGCGTGCAGTCGCGTCGTATTCGCTCCCGACCGTGACGCTCACGCACTACATCAAGCCCGGCGAGTACGACGCCCCGGCTGCCGCGCTCGAAGCCCTCGTGGGCAGGGGCTAGTGTTGAACATTCTGTTGAACAGACATCGCGCGGGCCCGTAGCTCAGCGGTCAGAGCAGCGGACTCATAATCCGTCGGTCCCTGGTTCGAATCCAGGCGGGCCCATTAGGAGCACTCGCACGGGTGGTGGGCGCCGGGCGCGGGGGTCCGGTCCCAGTCTGCGGCTAACCAGGGGAGGGGCGCGCCACGGCGCCCACGTACCGAGCGTAGCCGCCGCTCGAACACCCCCGCATGGAAGCGACCGGCGAGAACCGCGTCTGTTGAGGGAACTCAACGCGCCGGGTGCCGGCCGAAGGTAGCCGCCGCCTTCTGGTGGCCCCGCCGGTCTCTCGCGGCGTGGCCGGCCCTCTTCAAGCTTCCGGGGGTGAGGGGCATTCGTCACGGAGGGGGCTACCGCGGCTGAAGGCGAACTTGGCCGGGTCATGACGAAAGCCTTGCCCGGTGCTTTCCGGCCTGTGGGTAGCGTCGGCGCCGATGGAGACATGGCTCTGGATCCTCGTCGCTATGCCGTTCTTCGCCGGCGGCGCCCTGTTCGTCTGGGAGCTCATCGCCCTGGACCGGGGCCGGGCCGAGACCGAGAGCCGGCCGGCCGATCCGGGCACGGACGATCTCGACACGGCCGTCCGGCGTCGGGCGAGGCAGCACGTCGAGCCGGCGCGTCCCGCGGCGGACGAGTACGCATGGGAGGACCGTCCGCTCTCGGCACGCCGGAACGTGGAGCGGGAACCTGCCCCCCGCCACGACGCGGCGGGCCCGTAGCCGCCTCGAGCCCGTCGCTCCCGACCGGCGTCCGGGATAACGTCGGCGCATGCCGACGAGCGCCCCGGCCGTCGCTCCCGTGCTCCGCGGGTTCCTCCGCGCGCTCGACGAGGCGGGGATCCGCTGGACGCTCCTGCGGCCGGTCGCGAGCCTCGCCTCCGCCGAGGGCGACGTGGACGTCCTCGTCGAGCCGGCCTCGCTCGTCGCCGTGGAGGCGCACGCCGAGCGGCTCGGGTACGTGCTCGTCCCGTTTGCGCCGCCGGACGTCCACGCGGCGACGTACGACGAGGAGGCCGGCCGCTTCGTCTGGGTGCACGTCCAGGGGGAGCTCCGCCTGGCGGGGGAGGCGATCCCGGCGGAGGACGTCCTCGCGGAGGCCGTCCGCGAGGCCGAGGTCACGCGGCCGGGGGACGGCTGGCTCCTCTGGATCCTCCTCCTCCGCGCGCTCGTGGACACAGGGCGGCTGCCCGAGCGCCACCGGGACGCCGTCGCCGAGCTCGCCCGCCGCTCGCCGGGGGCGCCGGAGCCGCTCCTCGCGCGCGCGCGGGCGCACGGGATCGATCCGGCGCGCGCGGTCGAGCTCGCGGCGGCCGCCGACTGGGACGGGCTGCTCGGGCTCTCCGCCCACCGTCCGGTACCCCGGCGCAGCCTCACGCGCCGCGTCGCCCGCCGCCTCCGCGACCTTCGCAGCCCGCGCGGGATCTCGGTCGCCGTGATCGGGCCGGACGGCGCCGGGAAGTCGACGCTCGTCCAGGCGCTCGCGCGCGACCTGCCGCTCCCCGTGCTCGTCCGGTACATGGGCCTGACCGGGCGCCGCATGCGGCGTGCCGAGGCGCTGCGCGTCCCGGGGCTCGTCTTCGCCGCCAGGACGGGCATCCTCTGGAGCCGCTGGCTCCGCGCTTTCGGC
>JAICNY010000109.1 GCA_025930955.1 Thermoleophilia bacterium | reverse complement strand
GGTATGCCAGGTGCCGTGGTTCGGCCAGGTGAACGGGCCCCAGACGGTGGTGGCGTTCAGCGGGTCGCTGATGTCGAGCATCGAGACGCCCTGGCCGAGACACGCCGTGAGGATGCGCTTCTTCTCCTCGAACACGTTCGCGTCGTGGCAGCCGCCCGAGCCGGGGTAGACGATGTTCTCGCTCGCGATGCGGGCCGCCTTCGGGTTGTTCTTGGGGACCGTCACCGCGGTGAGGCGGTTCGCCGGGAGGCCGGCGCAGCTCACGCCGAAGCCCGGTACCGATCCGGTCGTCCCGCTGCGGGTCATGTAGACGATGACGCGGTTGCGCGCCTTGTCGTCGTACACGGTGTGCGTGTGACCGCCGCCGCAGACCGGGACGGCAGTGACGAACTTCGGTTCCGTCAGATCGCTGATGTCGAAGACGTACATTCCGACGAAGCCGACGCCCGGCGTCCCCTTGAGCTGCTCGACGACCGTGCCCGTGACGTCGGGCGCGCCGTTCACGACCGAGAGCATCGAGACGTCGACGGCGGCGTAGGCACCCCCGAACGTCACGTTGAAGCCGGCGTCGGTCAGGTTCGAGACGGTCGCCGTGCCGCCCTGCTCCCAGCCCGCAAGCGCGGCGAGGTGCTGCGTCGTCTCGGTGACCGCCGCCGAGCACGGCGTGACGTCGGTCGTGCAGCCCGTGGGCGGCATGTCGGCCGATCCCTCGAACACGATCTCGATCTCCGCGATCTCCATGGCCGCCGACGCGCCCCCGAACGTGGCGACGAAGCCGCCGTTGCCGGCGCCGGAGACGCTGACCGTACCGGCGAAGCCGGCGATGCCGTTGATGGCGGCGGCGACGTTGTTGTTCGTGATCGCCGTGCCACCGTTGCCCAGGAGCGACGAGAGCTGGCCGCCGATCCGGACGCGGAACGCGTTGCCCGCGTTGGCCGCGTTGAAGTTCGTCAGGACGACCGTCTGCACCTCGTTGCGACCCGCGAGAGCCTGCGCGATCGAGGTCGCGTCGTAGTTCGTGCCCCGGACGAACGGGACGGTCGTCTGGCCCTGGAACTGGAGCTGGAACGAGTCGCCGTCGGTGTCGAAGCCCGTGAGGTTCACGCGCTGGTTTTCGTTCCCTGAGGTCTCGCACGCCCGGTTGAGGTCTGCGAACGGGACGTTGTGCGAGCCGTCGGACGAGCGGAAGAGGTACTTCCCCACGATCGTGATGTCGCCCTGCGAGCCGCCGCACGGCGTGTCCGACATCAGGATCGGATCGGCCGGATTCGTGACGTCGAAGATCCGGAAGCCGGCGTAGTTGCCCGCCGCCACGTAGTCGTGGCGAACCCCGTCGATCCGCTTGCTGATGAAGGCGAAGTCGGACTGGGTCGCGGTGTTCGACCGGACGACCGAGCTCTTCCACTCGTAGTTCTCGACGGTGGCACACCCGGGGAAGAAGCCGGGCGAGGCCGGATCGGTGACGGCCCAGCCGCCGGCGCCACACGTGGTCGCCGTCTGGGCCGATGCCGTTGTCGGCATGGCCATGACCGCTCCGAGCACGACGAGCGGCAGGAGAATGCGAAGCAGTTTGGGCATATGCGATCAGACCTCCGAGGGAAGCTCCTGGAAAAGGGGCTCGATCGTAAACCATTTACCGGCGCGAGTCTAGAGGCCGTTGGGGCCTCCCAACGGGCGCTCCAGGCCGTCCTCTAACCTCCCTCCTGCCCATGCGCGACCTGTGCCGGAACGCCGTCGACGACGCCCTCGCGGGGGGTGCGTCATACGCCGACGCGCGCGCCCACGAGCGCCGCTCGCAGACCGTCCGCACGAAGGCCCGGGAGGTCGATTCGGTGGCCGACTCGGAGACCGAGGGGATCGGCGTCCGCGTCCTCGTGGGCGGCGCCTGGGGCTTCGCCTCGAGCCCGAACCTGTCCCCCGCCGGTGCGCGCGAGGCGGCGTCGCGCGCGGTCGAGTTCGCGCGTGCAAGCTCTTCGCGCGCGGGCGCGCGCGCGCGTAGGACCGAGCTCGCGCCGACGCCTCCCGCGCGCGGCGAGTACCGGACGCCGGCCGGCCGCGACCCGGTCGACGTGCCGCTCGAGAACAAGATCGAGCTCTGCCTGCGTGCCGAGGAGGCGCTCGAGCGGCCCGGCCTCGCGCTGACCTCGGCCTTCGTCCGCGCCCAGCGCGAGCGGCGCGGGTTCGCCTCCTCCGAGGGGGCCGACGCCCTCCAGGAGCTCTGCGAGTGCGGGGGCGGGATCGAGGCGCTCGCGCTCGGCGACGACGGCGGCGTGCAAACCCGCTCGTACCCCTCCGCGCACGGCGGCTCGAGCGCACAGGCGGGCTGGGAGTACGTCGAGGAGCTCGGCCTCGAGCGCGAGGCTCCGCGCATCG
Source organism: Thermoleophilia bacterium (assembly GCA_025930955.1). Taxonomy (GTDB): domain Bacteria; phylum Actinomycetota; class Thermoleophilia; order Gaiellales; family Gaiellaceae; genus JAICNY01. Next base: position 7,477 of record JAICNY010000109.1, on the reverse strand, counting down.
CCGAGGAGGCGCTCGCTCTCCTGCGGGCCGAGCCCTGTCCCGCCGGAGTGACGACGATCGTCCTCGACTCGGACCAGACGGGCCTCCAGGTGCACGAGTCGGTCGGGCACCCGACCGAGCTCGACCGGATCTACGGGACCGAGGCGGCCTACGCGGGCACGAGCTGGGTGCGGGCCGAGGACCTCGGGTCGCTCCGCTACGGCTCCGAGCTCATGAACATCACCGCCGACGCCACGACGCCGGGCGGGCTCGGGACGTTCGCCTGGGACGACGAGGGTGTCCCGGCCGCGCGCGAGCCGGTGGTCGAGCGCGGGATCCTCGCCGGCTTCCTCACCTCGCGGGAGACGGCCGCGCGGCTCGGCCGCGGCGCGGGCGGGTCGATGCGCGCGGACGGGTGGAACCGGATGCCGCTCGTCCGGATGACGAACCTCCACCTCGAGCCCGGCGCGGGCTCGCTCGAGGAGCTGCTCGCCGAGGTGGACGACGGGATCTTCATGTCCACGAACAAGAGCTGGTCGATCGACGACAAGCGGCTCAACTTCCAGTTCGGCACCGAGATCGCCTGGGAGATCAAGGGCGGGACGCTCGGACGGATGCTCCGCGACGCGACGTACACGGGGACGACGCCCGTCTTCTGGGGCTCGCTCGACGGCGTCGCGGGGCCGGAGGAGTGGCGGCTGACCGGGCTCACCAACTGCGGCAAGGGCCAGCCGGGCCAGCACGCGCACGTCTCGCACGGAGCGTCGCCCGCACGGTTCCGGAACGTCCAGGTCGGCGTGCGCTCGTGAGGGAGGCGCCCGAGGCCCTCGAGCTCGCCGCGCGCGCGGTCGCCGCGGCGGAGGGGGACGAGGTGGACGCCCTCGCGCACCGCGAGCGGTCCGGCCTCGCGCGCTTCGCCGCCTCGGTCGTCCACCAGCCGACGCTCGTCGAGGACGCGTCCGTCACGATCCGCGTCGTTCGGGACGGGAAGATCGGCGCGGTCTCGACGAACCGCGTCGACGACGAGGGCCTCCGGGAGGCCGCGCGGCGGGCCGGCGAGGCGGCCGCGAGCGGGCGCCCCGACCCGGCGTTCCCCGGGCTCGCACCGCCGTCCCCGCTCCCGGAGGTCGAGGGCTGGGACGAGGAGACGGACGCGCTCGACCCTGGCGCGATCGCGGCCCACGCGTGGACGGCGATCGAGGCGGCCGAGGGGCTCGGGCTCTACGGCTACTTCACGAGCGGCGTCACCGAGCTCGCGGTCGCGTCGTCCACCGGCGTCGCCGTCTCGCAGGCGCTCACGGACGCGACCGTCCTCGCGCTCGCGGCCGACGAGACGCGCTCCGGCTACGCGGAGGCGACGTCATGGCGCGTCGGCGAGCTCGACCCGGCCGCCGCCGCCCGCGAGGCGGCCTCGATCGCCGCGCGGACGGACGGCGCGGGCGAGCTCGAGCCGGGCACGTACCGCGCCCTTCTCTCGCCGTACGCCTTCGCCGAGCTCCTCCTCTACTTCGGGTACAGCTCGCTCGGTGCGCTCGCGCTGCTCGAGGGCAGGAGCTTCCTCGCCGGTCGGATCGGGGAGAAGGTCTTCGACGAGCGGCTCTCGCTCGCAGACGACGGCCACGACCCGCGCGGGCTGCCCAAGGCGTTCGACCTCGAGGGCGTCCCGAAGCAGCGCGTCCAGCTCGTCGAGGCGGGGGCCCTTCGCGACGTCGTCTGGGACCGGCGCACGGCCCACCGCGACGGTCGCGTGTCGACGGGCCACGGGCTCGACGCGGCCTCGCAGGCGTACGGGCCGCTTCCGTTCAACCTGAGCGTCGCGCCGGGCGAGGCGACCGACGAGGAGCTCGCCGAGCTCGTGGGGGACGGGATCTACGTCACGCGCCTCCATTACGTGAACATCGTCGACGCGCGCGAGGGGATCCTCACCGGGATGACCCGCGACGGCACGTTCCGCGTCGAGGGCGGCCGCGTGTCCCGGCCGCTCGTAAACCTCCGCTTCACGACCTCGGTGCCCGAGCTGCTCGCACACCTGCCCGGCATCGGCGCGGAGGCGCGGCTCGTGAACGCGAGCGACTTCTACGACGCGCGCTATCCCTTCGGATCGCTCGTCCCGCCCGTCGCGACCGAGCGGTTCACGATCGTCGCTGCCGGCTCGGCGCCGGGGCTCTAGGAGGCGGGCCTCAGTCCAGGAGGTAGAAGAGCGCGACCGAGTTCACGCTGAAGATGAGCGCGACGACGACGGTCAGGCGGGTGAGGTTCCGCTCGACGATGTGCTGGCCGCCCTGGGAGGCCGGCGTGAAGCCGAGCCCGCCGAAGCCCGTGTCCCGGCCCGAGTGCATGAGCACGAGCACGATGAGGATGATCGACAGGATGACCTGCACGGCTGCGGAGGCGGCGAGCACGGGGCCAGGATACCGAGGCTACGCCCGCACCGGCGCCGACACGATCGCGTCGACGAGCTCCGTGGCGAGCTTGTCCTTCGTCACGTAGCCGACCCCGCCCGCGGCGCGCGCCTGGGCGACGTCGGCCGGCGAGGCCGAGCCGGTGAGGAAGAGCACCGACGTGTCGGGCGCGCAGTCGCGGATGAGCTTCGCCGCGTCGAAGCCGTTCAGGACCGGCATGCTGATGTCCATGAGGACGACGTCCGGGCGCAGCTCCGCGCACATGCGGGCCGCCTCGTCGCCGTTCGACGCCCGGCCGACGACCTCGATCCTCTCCTCGATGCTGAGGAAGGCGCCGAGGCTCTCGGCGAAGAGGTCGTGATCGTCGGCGATCAGGACTGTGCGGCGATCGGCGACTGCGTGTTCCACGGGCTCCCGGTTATGAAGGCAAAGCGAAGGAATGTCAATGTTCGCCAACATTTCCCTGACGGTTTCGCTCGATCGAGAGCCCCGATCCGACGCCGACGTGGTCCACCTGGAGCGTCGTGTGCTCGACGTCGAAGCGCTCGCGCAGCACCCGCTCGAGCTCGAGCCGGATGCGGTGGCAGTCGGCCCCGGGCTCCACGAGGACGTGCGCGGAGAGCGCCGGGAAGCCGCTCGTGACCGTCCAGACGTGGAGGTCGTGCGCCTCGACGACGCCCGGGTGGGCGACGATCGCCTCCCCCACCTCGCCGGGCGGCGCCGAGGGCGGCGCGGCCTCGAGGAAGATCCGGCCGGAGTCGCGGACGAGCGTCCACGCGGCCCAGAGCGCGAGCGCGGCGACCGCGAGCGACGCGACCGGGTCGAGGCGGTTCCAGCCCGTGAGGAGGATGGCGACGGCGGCGAGCGCGGTGCCGGCGAACGCGGCGACGTCGGTGAGGATGTGGAGGTACGCGCCGCGGATGTTGAGGCTCCGCCGCTCGGCTCGCGCGAGGAGGGCGGCGACGAGCCCGGTGATCGCGATGCCGGCGAGCGAGACGGGCAGGACGAGCGCGGCGTCCACGTCGCGCGGCTCGAGCAGCCGGCGGACGGCCTCGATCGTGATCCAGATCCCGACCAGCGCGAGCGCGACGCCGTTCGCCTGCGCGGCGAGGATCTCGGCGCGGCCGAAGCCGAACGTCCACGGGCCGCGCGGGGGTCGCGAGGCGGCGCGGGCGGCGACGAGCGCGATCGCGAGCGCGCTCGCGTCCGTCAGCATGTGGCCGGCGTCGGCGAGAAGGGCGAGCGAGTCCGCGACGATCCCGACGAGGAGCTCGAGCGCGGTGAAGGCGAGAACGACGCCGAGCGCGACGAGGAGCAGCCGCGTGTCGGCGTCCGGGCCTGGGTGGTGGTGGTCGTGGCCGTGCGTCATCGGGCCGCCGCGGCGAGGATCTCCGCGATCCGCCGTGCCTCCTCCCGGACGTCGTGACGCGCGGCCGCCTCGCGCGCGGCCGGGTTCGGGGACGGGAGCTTCGCCGCGGCGCGAAGGCCGTCGGCGATCGCCTCGACGCTCGCGGGATCGACGAGGACGCCGGCCTCGGGCCTGACGAACTCCGGCGGGCCGCCGACCGCGGTGGCGACGACCGACCGCTCGCCCGCCATGGCCTCGAGCAGGGCGATCCCGAACGGCTCGACGAGGCTCGGCTGGCAGAGGACGTCGCAGGCGGCGATCCAGTCGGGCACGGCGTCGTGCGCAACGCGCCCGGCGAGCGTCACGCCCGGCCGGCCCTCGAGCGCTCGGCGGGCCGGGCCGTCGCCCACGAACGCGAGGCTGCCGCGCCCGAGCCTTGCGAACGCGTCGGCGAGGCGGACGACGTTCTTCCGCTCGTCCAGCGTGCCGAGGCAAACGAAGTACGGCGGCTCGCCCTCCCAGCCCAGGCGGGCCCGCGCCTCGGCGCCGTCGCCCGGCGCGAAGCGCTCGAGGTCGACGCCGGCGGAGACGACCTCCACCTTTCCGTCGAGCTCGGGCAGCCGCGCGACGAGGTCCTGCCGGAGGTAGTCAGAGACGGCGATCACGCGCGCGGCGCGGCGCGTCGCGAGCCGCGTGAGCGCGCGAACCCCGCGCACCGCGCCGACGTTGCGGACGTCGCGGCCGTGCGCGGTCACGACGAGCGGGACACGGGCGACGGTCGCGACGAGCGCGGCGACCGCCCCGGCGGGCACGAGGTAGTGCGCGTACACGACGTCCGGCCGCGGCCGGAGCCCGCGCAGCGCGCGCAGAAGGAGGGCGCCCTGCTTCGCGACGGAGCCGGAGCGGCGGTCGACGACCGCGGGGACGACCTCGTGGCCCTCGCGCTCGAGAGCCTCCGCGAGCCCGCGCACGAACGTCCCGTAGTCGGGGTCGTCGAGCCCCGGGTACATCGAGGAGACGAGCAGGATGCGCACGACCGACGGCCCACACTAGCCAGCTGGGGGCTTCGACGGCCCCCAGCTGGAAGGTGGAGATGGAGTCAGGCGGCTTCGCGCCAGCGACGCGCCTCGCGATCGAGGCGGTCGTGGGCACGCGCCCGCGTGATGATCTCGTCCGAGGGGCCGTAGCGCGCGTGGGCACGCGCGATCCGAGCCTCGACCCAGAGCTCTTCGATCCGCTTCGAGAGGCGGGCGGCCTCTGCGGACTGCTCGGCGTCGAAGCCCTCGGACAGAGCCTCCCACAGCGCTGCGCGGCGCTCGGTGGCCTCGTCCAGCTCCTTGCGGATTTCGGTCAGGTTTCTCACACCAGGGATAACGTCCCGCGGCTCGGCTCGATTCCCGGACCGCCGTCGTCCAAACGCGCATCCAGAGAGAGCCGGTGAGAGGACTCGAACCTCCAACCTTCGCCTTACAAGAGCGCTGCTCTACCGATTGAGCTACACCGGCCTACGACCTTCATCGTAGCCCGGCTTCCCTACAGCAGGACCTGCCGATCTCGCTGGTGGTTCAGGACCTTCCGCTTCACGCGCTGGAGCGCGTTGTCGATCGTCTTCGTGTCGCAGCCGAGCTCCTCGGACATCTCCTCGTACGAAAGCCCCTCCATGTAGAGGCGGAGCGCGTCCGCCTCGAGCGGCGAGAGGCCGGTGCCGAGCGCGAAGACGAGGCTCTGGAGCTCCTCGGTCGAGATGACGCAGATCGCCGGGTCGTCCACGCCGGGGCCGGGGAGCGCGTCGCCGAGCGTGCAGTCGGAGTCGTCCTGCCCCGCCGGCGTCTGGCTGAACGAGACGTAGCCGTTCAGCGGCTGGTGCTTGAAACGCGTCGCCGCCTTGATCGCCGTGATGATCTGGCGGGTGATGCAGAGCTCGGCGAACGAGCGGAACGAGGTCTCCTTGTCGACCCGGAAGTCGCGCACGGCCTTGTAGAGGCCGACGAGCCCCTCCTGGATCAGGTCGTCCGACTCGCCGCCCGCGAGGAAGTACGAGCTCGCCTTCAGGCGGACGAACCCGGTGTAGCGGCGGATGAGCGCGTCGAGCGCGGCGTCGTCGCCGTTTCGCGCGCGGAGCACGAGGCGCACGTCGTCCTGCTCGCGCTTGAGTCGCTCGGGGGGACGTACGGTTGCCGTCTGCTGACGAGGCATTTCGCTCTCCTCTTGGCGGCGGGAAGGGGTGCCCGTACGTCCCGGCAACCCTAACCCTCAGGTTGAAGGTGACGTGAAGGTAGCAGGGGCACGAGGAGATATCAAGCGTTTCCGCGGCGAATGCGTTCGAGCCGTGCGCGGGTCTCCGGGTCGAGCAGGTCCTCGATCCGCGCCTCCGGGAGCGCGCGACCGGGGTCGCGCGCGGTTCGCTCGAGCTCCTCGACGAAGCCGGCCGACGCCCACCGCCGGACCTCCTGTCCGGCGGTGTCGCGGACGTCGCGGTCGGAGGAGACGAGGACGACCCGCTCGCCCGGCGTGTCTCGGGCGGCGACCGCGAGACGCTCGAGCAGCTCGTCCGCGTGGGGCGCGAAGCGCACCTCGAGCGCACCGAGCGTCGCGTCCTCCCCCGCTCCGTCGAAGACGACGACGCCCCGCGCCCCGTGGAGCGCGACGAAGCCCGTCAGCCGGTCGACGAGCTCCTCGCGCGAGCGGAAGGACCCGGCCCGGAGGATGTTCCACCCGTCGAAGAGGTAGAGCGTTGGATCAGGCATGGCTGCTCGCTTTCCACAGGGGCCGTGCGGGGCACCCCGTCTGGCACGCCGGGGCAGGCCGCGCGGGGAGCCCGTTCTCTAGTACCACAGTGTTACTAGGACAACGGGTCTCGCCGCGAGCCGGTCGGTAGTCCCGACGATTAGTGACACCGTGTTACGAGCTCGGGGTCCCGCCGCGCTGGCGGACCGCCTCGAAGAGCGCGATGCCGGCGGCGACGCTCACGTTGAGCGACTCGACCCGGCCGGCGAGCGGGATCGAGAAGGCGTCGTCGCAGACGCGCCGGACGCCGGGGCGAAGGCCCTTCCCCTCGGAGCCGAGGACGAGGAACGTCCCACCGGCCAGATCGGCCTCCCAGACCGGCGTCGGCGCGTCGCCGGCCGCGGCCCACGCCCAGAGGTCCCCGCGCTTCGTCTCCTCGAGGTCGCGGCCGAGGTTCACGACGACGGCGACCGGGAGGTGCTCGACGGCGCCCGCCGAGGCGCGACAGACGGCCGGCGTCACGCGGGCCGAGCTCCGCTCCGGGAGCACGACGCCGGTCGCGCCCGCCGCCTCGGCCGTGCGGCAGACCGCGCCGAGGTTGTGCGGATCCGTGACCTGGTCGAGGCACACGATCAGCGGGCGGTCGCGAGAGGCCAGCTCGTAGGCGTCCGCGTACGCGTACGGCTCGCAGAACGCGACGACGCCCTGGTGGTCGCGCGTGTGCGCCGCCTCGCTCAGGGCCGACTCCGGCCGCCTGAGAGGCCGGACGCCGTCGACGTCCTCGAGCCACGGCTCCGCGCGCAGCGCCCGCTCGGTGACGAGCAGCTCGAGAATCCGCCGGCGTCCCGCCCGCGCAACCTCGCGCACCGGGCGCCGACCGTAGACGAGCTCGCGCGCCACTACGAACGGGGGACGAGGCGGAAGCCGTCGGCCACGTCCTGCACCTCCCACCCGGCGGCGTCGATCTCGCCGCGGAGCCGGTCGGCCTCGTCGAAGTCGCGCGCGGCGCGGGCTTCCCGCC
>JAICNY010000010.1 GCA_025930955.1 Thermoleophilia bacterium | reverse complement strand
TGAACGTCCTCGCCGGCCTCGAGCTCGGCGCAGGGATCTACGTGAACACGCTCGATCCGAACGAGGCGGCCGAGCGGTTGCGGGCCCCGTAACTCAGCCGGTGACGGCCTCGACACGAGCGGTGTAATCGAGCCCGAGATCGATCCGCGCCGAGTCGAGCCCGCGCCCGCCGTCAAGGTCATCGTGAAGGTCGTCCGTGGCCCGGAACCTGTCACGGCCGGCCTTGCCGTACGCGTGGTCGTGCCCCCGGCCAAGGCGCATTCTGTCTGATCCTCCGCCGCCGTAAAGGGTGTCACCGCCTGAGCCGCCACCGATGAAGTCACTGTGAGCACCGCCGCGCAGCGTGTCGTTCCCTGGGCCGCCGATCAGGCTCTCCATGAGGTAGCAGCCGCGCTCGTTGCAGCCGGATGCTCCACGACGACCCTCGATGACGTCGTTTCCGGGCCCGCCGTTGAGTACATCTGCAGAACGGCTTCCAATCAAACGATCGTCCCCCGCGCCACCCCGGGCGACCACGCACTCGACCCCCCCGCTGCAAGATCCCGTGACGGCGAGCTTGTCGTCCTTGTCCCCGAGAAGAGTCCGCACACTCCACAGCGATCCTCTACAGCGGACCGCGCTCGTGCCGTCAGCCTGGCACCCCTTGCCGGCCGCAAGTGTGCCTTCCCCATCCACGACCCGGACGAAAGCGCCGCTGTCCTCTCTCATGATTGTGACGGTGACGTCGTTCGCCTCACCAGGCTGCGCGTGAAAATAAACGTAGAGCTCCTCGTCGAAGCTGCTTGCCGACACGATCGCAGCGTCGCCGGCGTCGGCGTGCGCGAATGCAAGCGCAGCGACGGCGCCTCCGATGACGGCTCCTCGCGCGCTCCAGCCGATTCGCCTTGTGCGCCTCATTACGAACAGTGAAGCACTTGCTCGCCGCGTTTCAAGCGCGCTCCGTCCTGACGAGTGAACGAGCCGGTTGGACGCGCCCAAGCTCCGAGGATTCAAGCCTCGCTGGACTCGGTGACATCGATGTCGTCGACGCCGCCCTCGGCAAACGGATCCATCAAGTCCTCGGGGTCGGTGCCCTCCTCGGGGCGGACGACCGACCCGGTCGCCTCGGCGGCCTCTGCGGCCGCCTCTGCCGCGGCATCGCTCGCCTGCTCCACGACGGACGCGATCGTCGAGACCTGCTCGTCGCCGCGCAGGCGCATGACGATCACGCCCTGCGTCGAGCGGCCGAGCCGCTTCACGTCCTCGACCGGCACCCGGATCACCGTGCCCGCGTTCGACATGAGCATGACGTTCTGACCGTCGCGGACGACGAGCGCGCCGGCCAGCTGGCCGCGCGCCTCAGTCAGCTTCACCGTCTTCACGCCCATCGAGCCTCGGCCCTTGAGCGGGTACTCGTCGATCCGCGTCCGCTTCCCGAAGCCGTTCTCCGTTACGACGAGGAGGTCCTCGTCGTTCCGCGCGATCGAGGCGGCGATCACCTCGTCGCCGTCGCGGAGCCTCATCCCGGTCACGCCGCCGGTCGCGCGGCCCATGGGGCGCGCCTGCTTCTCGTTGAAGCGCGCCGCCTGGCCCTTGCGCGAGACGAGGAGGATGTCGTCGTCGCCCGACGAGTGGAGGACGGCAACGAGCTCGTCGCCCTCGCGGAGCTTGATCGCGATGATCCCGTCCGCCTTGAGGTTCGTGTTGTACTCGAGGAAGCGCGTCTTCTTCACGATCCCCTTCTTCGTCGCGAGGACGAGGTACTCGGCCTCCTTGAAGTCGCGAGTCGCGATGAGCGTGCGCACCGACTCGCCCTGCGCGAAGGGCAGGAGGTTCACGAGCGCGCGGCCCTTCGACTGGCGTGACCCGAGCGGCAGCTCGTGCACCTTCAGCCGGTAGACCTTCCCGGCCGACGAGAAGAAGAGCAGGAAGTCGTGCGTCGAGGCGACCACCAGGTGCTCGATGTAGTCCTCGTCCTTCAGGTCCATGCCCATGACGCCGATCCCGCCGCGGCGCTGCTCGCGGTACGTCGTGACCGGGAGCCGCTTCACGTAGCCGGAGCGCGTGATCGCGACGACCATGTCCTCCTCGGCGATCAGGTCCTCGAGCTCGAGCTCGCCCTCGCCGGCGACGATCTCCGTGCGCCGGTCGTCGGACTTCGCGTAGACGGCCTTGATCTCGAGCAGCTCCTCGCGGATGAGCGCGTCGATCCGGGCCTGGTCGCCGAGGATCGCCCGGAGCTCGCCGATCCGTTCCTGGAGGTCGGCGAACTCGTCCTCGATCTCCTTCCGCGCGAGCCCGGTCAGGCGCGCGAGGCGAAGGTCGAGGATCGCCTGCGCCTGGATCTCCGAGAGGTCGAACGTCTCCATGAGGCCCGTGCGAGCTGCGTCCGTGTCGGCCGAGCCGCGGATCAGCTCGATCACCGCGTCGAGCGAGTCGAGCGCGGTCAGGTATCCCTGGAGGATGTGCGCGCGCTCCTCCGCCTTTCGGAGCTCGTGCTTCGAGCGACGGGTCACGACCTCGCGCTGGTAATCGAGGTAGTGCCGGATCATCTCGACGAGCGAGAGCGTCCGCGGGACGCCGTCCACGAGCGCGACCGCGTTGTAGCCGAACGTCGTCTGGAGCGCCGTGTGCTTGAAGAGCTTGTTCAGCGCGACCTGCGGGATCGCGTCGCGCTTCAGCTCGACCTGGATCCGCATCCCGGACTTGTCCGAGTGGTCGGCGAGGTCGGAGATCTCCGTGAGCACCTTGTCGTGGACGAGGTCGGCGATCTTCTTGATCACGCCGGAGTCGCCGCCCTTCTTCACCCCGTACGGCAGCTCGGTGACGACGATCGCCGACTTGCCGCCGCGTAGCTCCTCGATGTGGGCGCGCGCGCGGACGACGAGCCGGCCGCGGCCCGAGCGGTACGCGTCGCGGATCCCCGAGCGTCCCACGATGATTCCGCCCGTCGGGAAGTCGGGGCCCTTGATGTGCTTCGAGAGGCGCTCGACGTCGACGTCCGGGTCGTCGATCATCGCCACGATCCCGTTCACCACCTCGCCGAGGTGGTGCGGCGGGATGTTCGTCGCCATCCCGACCGCGATCCCCGCGGAGCCGTTCACGAGGAGGTTCGGGAACCGCGCCGGCAGGACGACCGGCTCGCGGCGCGACTCGTCGTAGTTCGGGACGAAGTCGACCGTGTCCGCGTCGATGTCGCGCAGCATCTCGGTCGCGAGCCGCGCGAGCCGGCACTCGGTGTAGCGCATCGCGGCCGGCGGGTCGTCGTCGAGCGAGCCGAAGTTGCCCTGGCCGTCCACGAGCGGGTAGCGCATCGAGAACGGCTGCGCGAGGCGGACGAGCGTGTCGTAGATCGCCTGGTCGCCGTGCGGGTGGTACGAGCCCATCACGTCGCCCACGATGCGGGCGCACTTCTTGTACGGCCGGTTCGGCTGCATGCCGGCCTCGTTCATCCCGTGGAGAACGCGGCGATGAACCGGCTTCAGGCCGTCGCGCACGTCGGGGAGCGCGCGGCCGACGATCACGGACATCGCGTAGTCGAGGTAGCTCGAGCGCATCTCCTGCTCGAGCTCGCGCGGCTCGATCCGGCCCGGGCCGAGCGGGCCTCCGCCCGCGCTGATCTCCGTCACGCGCTCACCTCCCTACACGTCCAGGAACCGGACGTCCCTCGCGTTCTGCTCGATGAAGGCGCGGCGCGGCTCGACCTGGTCGCCCATGAGGATCGAGAACATCTGGTCGGCGGCGGAGGCGTCCTCGACGTCGACCCGGACGAGGAGGCGCCGCTCGGGATCCATCGTCGTCTCCCAGAGCTGCTCGGGGTTCATCTCGCCGAGGCCCTTGAAGCGGCTGAGGTGGAGGCCCTCCTTCGCGAGCGTGAGGACGCCCTCGCGGAGCTCCTCGAACGTCTGGGCGACGAGCGTCTTCTTGCCGTGGCGGAGCGTGAACGGCGGCAGCCCGCTCTGGGCGGCGACGCGCTCGTACGCGGTCCGGAGCTTCTCGTACACCTCGGACTCGACGAGCTCCGCCGGCAGATCGACGTGGCTCGCCGCGCTCGTCTCGAGCTCGACGATCTTCACGCGGAGGTGTCCGTCCTCGCGGCCCGCGACGCTCAGCTCGTAGCCGTTCGCGGGCGCGTCGCCGACGAGCTGCTCGACCTCCTTGAGCGTCGCCGCGTCGTGCTCGACGAGCCTGTGCGCGATCACGAACCGGGCCGCATCGCCGAACGCGGCCCCGAGCCGGGCGAGGTAGCCCTCGAACGTGTTCAGGTCCTTCACGAACTTGCCGTAGCGGTGCTCCGTCAGCGAGACCTTGCTCCCCTCGCGGTCGGTGATCTCGATGTCCTTCAGCCGCTCGCGGACCAGGAGCTCCTCGAGCTGCGCGTCCTTCTCGAAGTAGAACTCCTGGTTGCCGATCTTCACCTGGTAGAGCGGCGGCACGGCGATGAACACGTGGCCGCGCTCGATCAGCTCCCGCATCTGGCGGTAGAGGAACGTGAGGATGAGCGTGCGGATGTGCGAGCCGTCGACGTCCGCGTCGGTCATGACGATCACGCGGCCGTACCGGAGGTTCGCGATGTCGAATTCGTCCCCGATCCCGGTCCCGATCGCGGTGATCATCGCCTGGATCTCGGTGTTCGAGAGGACCTTGTTGATCCGGTTCTTCTCCGAGTTGATGATCTTGCCGCGGAGCGGGAGGATCGCCTGGTACGTCCGGTCGCGCGCCTGCTTCGCCGAGCCGCCCGCCGAGTCGCCCTCGACGATGTAGAGCTCGGCCGACTCGGGGTCGCGGATCGAGCAGTCGGCGAGCTTCCCGGGGAGCGACGAGTTCTCGAGCGCGCTCTTGCGCCGCGTCAGCTCGCGCGCCTTGCGCGCCGCCTGGCGAGCCCGCGCGGCCGAGATCGCCTTCTGGACGATCTGGCGCGCGTCCGTCGGGTTCTCCTCGAGGAACTCGGCGAGCTTCGCGTTCACCGTCTGCTCGACGAGCCCGCGCACCCAGGGGTTCCCGAGCTTCGTCTTCGTCTGGCCCTCGAACTGCGGGTCGCGGAGCTTCACTGAGATCACGGCCGCGAGGCCCTCGCGCACGTCCTCCCCGTCGAGGTTGTCCTCCTTCTCCTTCAGGAGCCCCTTGTCGCGCGCGTACTTGTTCAGCGTCCCGGTGAGCGCGCCCTTGAAGCCGGAGAGATGGGTGCCGCCCTCGTGCGTGTTGATGTTGTTCGCGAAGGAGAAGACCGACTCGACGTACGACGAGTTCCACTGCATCGCGACCTCGACCGCGCCCTCGCCGTTCTCGCCCTCGAAGTAGACGATGTGGCGGTGCACCGCGTCCTTCGCCTCGTTCACGAAGGCGACGAAGTCGCGGATGCCGCCCTCGGCATGGAACTCGTGGTGCTCGCCGGCCTCGCGCTCGTCGTCGAAGACGATCCGGAGGCCCCTCGTGAGAAAGGCCGTCTCGCGGAAGCGCTGGACGAGCGTCTGCGTCTGGAAGTCGATCTCCTCGAAGATGTCCGTGTCCGGCAGGAACGTGATCGTCGTCCCGGTGTCGCTCTTCGCGGCCTGCCCGACGACCTCCATCTCTGTCGTCGGCGCGCCGCGCGAGAACTCCTGGCGGTAGACCTTCCCGTCGCGGCGCACCTCGGCCACGAGCCACTCGCTGAGCGCGTTCACGACCGAGACGCCGACCCCGTGGAGGCCGCCGGAGACCTTGTAGCCGTCGCCGCCGAACTTCCCGCCCGCGTGGAGCTTCGTGAGGACGACGGTGAGCGCGGGCAGCCCCTGCTCCGCCATGACATCGACCGGGATGCCTGATCCGTAGTCGCGGACGCAGACGGAGTTGTCCGGGCGGATCACCACGTCGATCCGGTCGTTGCGGCCCGCGAGGGCCTCGTCGACCGAGTTGTCGACGACCTCGTAGACCAGGTGATGGAGGCCGCGGGCGCCCGTCGAGCCGATGTACATACCGGGACGCAGCCGCACGGGCTCGAGGCCCTCGAGAACGGTGATGTCCTTCGCGGTGTAGGTCGTTTCGGTCATGAAAAAAGCCCTGCTAGTGGCCGCATTTCAGGGCTCCGACAGCATATCAGAGCGGCCGGTCGTCCGGCCGAGCCTCGGCACGGGCGAGCGACGCCGCCGCGGCCCGTGCGACGAGCGCTCGAAGCTCCTCGTCCTCGATCCCGCGCGCGAGCTCCTCGCCGCGGCGGCGCACCTCCTCGCCGACCGCCGGCGGCAGGGGCGCAGAGGGTGCCTCGGGCGTCTCCGGGCCGCGTTCCGGGAGTCGTCCGGGAACGAAGCGTAGGCGGCTCGGGGCCCCGTCGCCGACGGCGGCGGCGAGACGCTCCCGCACTGTTGCCTCGAGCTGCGTGAGCTCGAACGCCCAGACGCTCGAGCTCGCGGCCACCGTCAGCGTCCCGTCGCGCGCGATGCGTGCGGGCCACGCGTGCTCCGCGATCCCCGCGCCGACGGCGCCGGGCCACGCCGCCACGACGTCACCGAGCGCGCCCTGCGGGCCGAAGCGGCCGAGCTCCTCGAGGACGCTCTCGCCGACCGTGCGCAGGAACCACCGCTCGCGGCTCACGCGCGCCGCGCCTCCCCGGGGCGCACCTCGACGACGAGCGCGGGCTCCGGCCCGTCCGCGGGGAACGCCTCGCGGCTCGTGGCGGTGACGATCGTCTGCGCGCCGGCCGGGAGCGATGCCGCGAGCGCCCCGCGGCGAGCGGCGTCGAGCTCCGAGAGGACGTCGTCGAGGAGGAGGAGCGGGGGTGAGCCGCGCCGCTCCGCCTGCAGATCCGCCTCCGCGAGGACGAGCGCGAGGACCGCCGTCCGCTGCTCGCCCTGCGACCCGAAGCTCCTGAGCTCGCGCGGGCCGGCGGCGATCGCGACGTCGCGCAGGTGCGGGCCGACGGAGGTCGTGCCGCGGCGCAGATCGCGCTCGAGCCGGGCGTCGAGCGCCTCCCGGGTCGGCGGCTCCTCCTCGTAGCGGAGCTCGGCCTCCTCGAGACCGAGCTGCGCGGCCCGGTCCGCGAACCCCGGCGCGAGAGCCGCCACGAGCCCGGCGCGCGCTCGGTCCAGGAACGCTCCCAGCTCGACCACGCGTTCCGTCCACGGCTCGACCGCGTCGCGGCTCGACAGCCCGGCGCGCACACGGCGGAGCGCCTCGTTCCGCTGCGCGAGCGCCCGCCCGTACTCGCCGGGGAGCGAGGCCTGCACCGGCTCGAGACGCCCCAGCATCCGGTCGACGTAGGCGCGCCGGACGAGCGGGCCGCCCTTCACGACCGCGAGCCGATCGGGGACGAAGACAAGCGCGGTGAGCCGGGCGCGGAGCTCCTCGGCACTCGCGAGCGCGGCGCCGTTCAGCCGCAGCCGCTTGCCCTCGCCGCGGACGATCGTCACCTCCGTCTCGACCCTCGACCCGCCCTCGGAGCCGGCGAGCGCCACCCGCCCCGCGTCGGCGTCGAACCGGACGAGCTGTGCCTCCGCGCGCGTGCGCGGCGAGAACCCCTGCGCGCCGACGTGCACCGCCTCGAGGAGGTTCGTCTTCCCGGCCCCGTTCGGCCCGGTCACGAGCACGAGGCCCGGCTCCAGGTCGAGCTCGAGGGCCGGGTACGAGCGGAAGTCGCGAAGCCTGACGTGCGCCACCACCACGCCGGCACCGCTGCGGCGCTCAGCCGGCCAGGCGAATCGGCATGATCAGGTAGAGGAAGTCGTCTCCCTCGCCCTGGATCAACCCCGGCCGGAGCGGGCTGATCAGCTTGAGCCGCGCCTTGTCCTCGCTCACGGACTCGAGCCCGTCCCGCAAGAAATCCGCGTTGAAGCCGATCTCGAGCGTGTCGCCGCCGTACGCGACCGGCAGCGACTCCTGCGCCTCGCCGACGTCCTGCGTCTGCGCGCTCACGGTCACCTGGCCCTCCTCGAACCGGAGGCGAAGCGGCGACTTGCGCTGCGCCATGAGCGCCGTGCGGCGTACGACGTCGAGGAACTCGTCGCGGGGCAGCTCCACCTCGGCCTCGAACGCCTCGGGGACGAGCTGCTTGTAGTTCGGGAACTGCCCGTCGATGCGGCGCGCCGTCAGGACGACCCCGTCGACCTCGAAGACGACCTGGTTGTCGCGGATCCCGATCTCGATCGTGTCACTCGCGGCCGCCTGCGCGACGCGCGAGAGCTCCCCGAGCGCGCGCGCCGGCACGATCGCCTCGAGCTCGCGCCCCGGGCCGCCCTCGAGCTCCGTCTCCTTCACGCTCAGCCGGTACGAGTCGGTCGCGGCCATCACGAGCCTGCCCGCCTCGAAGCGGACGAGGATGCCCGTGAGCACCGGCCGCGACTCGTCCCGCGACGCGGAGCGGCTGACCTTCGCCACCGTGTCGAGGAACGCCGGCCGCTCAACCGAGAAGCTCTCGTCGCCCTCGAGCTCGGGGAGCCGCGGGAAGTCCTCGACGGCGAACGTGTTCAGCGCGTACGACGCCGGTCCGCACGTGAGCTTGAGCGTTCCCTCCTCTGCCCGGTGCTCGAGCGTGACCTCGCCCGGTGGGAGCAGGCGCGCGATGTCTACGAGCAGACGTCCCGGCACGACCGTCGCGCCGTCGCCGTCCACCGTCGCGTCGAGCGAGAGCCGGAGCGAGAGCTCCATGTCCGTGGCGGCGAGCGTGAGGCTCCCGCTTTCCGCACGTAGGAGGATCCCCGTCAAGACGTGAACGCTCGTCCGCGTGGACACGCCCCGTCCGGCGACGGCGAGCCTCTCCGCGAGCTCCTCGCTACGGCAGGTGACCTTCATCTGTGCGCCGGCAACGGTATCGGTACTCATTCTTTTAAGAACCTCGTTCTAGTAGTAAGGAGTGTGGATCACGGGGAAGACGGCGTGCCGGCGAGCGTTCATGCGGCGCGGCGCTGGGGACGGCGGCTGGGGAGAAGACGGCGTTCCGCACAAGCCTCCGGCCGCGGGAAGCTTCTCCACAGAAACGGCCCGCGCTCGTCCCCATGGTTCTCAACGGGCCTGCTTGATGCGGGCCGTGAGCTCCTGGACGAGGTTGTAGACGCTCCGGTCTTCCTTGATCAGCTTCGCGATCTTCGACGTCGCGTGGATGACCGTGGTGTGGTCGCGCCCGCCGAACTTCTTGCCGATCTTCGGCAGCGAGGAGTCGGTCAGCTCGCGGCAGAGGTACATCGCGACCTGACGCGGATAGACGATCGACTGCGCGCGGCGGTCGCCGGTCAGCTCCTGGAGCGAGATGCCGAAGCGCTCGATCACCGCCTCCTGGATCCGCTCGACGGAGACCTCGGGGAGCTCGCCCTGGGGGAAGACGTCCTTCAGGACCTCCTGCGCGAGGTCGACCGTCATCGAGCGGCCGGTGAGGGACGAGAAGGCGACCACGCGCGTGAGCGCCCCTTCGAGCTCGCGGATGTTCGTCGAAATCCGTCCCGCGATGAACGTGAGGAGCTGCGGGTCGGGGATGTGCGTTCCGTCCGCGTGCACCTTCTTGCGGAGGATCGCGATGCGCGTCTCGAGATCGGGCGGCTGGATGTCCGTGATGAGCCCCCACTCGAACCGGGAGCGAAGCCGCGCCTCGAGCGTCGCGATGTCGCGCGGCGGGCGGTCGGACGAGATGACGATCTGCCGGCCCGCCTCGTAGAGCGAGTTGAACGTGTGGAAGAACTCCTCCTGGATCCGCTCCTTGTGCTCGAGGAACTGGATGTCGTCCACGAGCAGCACGTCGTAGTGGCGGTAACGGTGCTTGAACCCCTCGATTCGCTTGTCGCGGAGCGAGTTGATGAAGTCGTTCATGAAGGTCTCGCTCGTCACGTAGCGCGCGGTGAGGCCGGCCGTGTGCTCGGAGAGGTACGCGGCGATCGCCTGCATGAGGTGTGTCTTGCCGAGCCCCGTCCCGCCATAGATGAAGAGAGGGTTGTAGGCCTGCGCCGGCGCCTCTGCGACCGCGAGCGCGGCCGCGTGCGCGAAGCGATTCGAGGAGCCGATCACGAAGCGGTCGAACGTGTACTTCGGGTTGAGCCCGCTCCGTTCGCGCCGGACGCCTCCGTCCGGGACCACGCCGTCTCCCTCGGTCGCCCACGTGCGCGGCGGCGCGCCGTCCGGTTCCCAGCGGGGTGCCGGCTCGACGGCGGAGACCTCGACCTGGACGTGCCGCTCGTCGCCGATCGTGTCGCGGACGGCGGCCTCGACGAGTCCGCGGAAGTGGTTCTCGATCCACTCGCGCGTGAAGTCGTTCGGCACGGCGACGACGAACACCTCTCCGTCGAGCGCCTCGCCGCTCGCTTCGCCGAACCACGTCGTGTACGTGTGCTCGTTCAGCGCCCCCCGGAGCCGCTGGGCCACCTCGGTCCACAGGGTCTCAGCAGTCAGCTCCAGGGGCTGCTCCACGCGGTGTTCCTGCTCCTTCCCGACGCTCGAAGAGCGGCGATCTTAGCAACGTCCCCCTCACCCGACAAACGCGCGACCTGGGGAAAAGAGGGGGGCCAGAAACCGCTGTTTTGCAGGCATTTCCGAGTTATCCACAGACCCCTCCACAATGTGGACATCTCGGCCGAACCACCTAGCCATGCGCCCTCCCTCCTGTGGATTTCCCGGTGGACAAATTTCTTTCCGCACAGCGCGGAAGAGGGACGCGTCGGTGCCCATCGGAAGGCCGACGCGGCTGCTCTATACTTCGCCGTCGGCCGCCCGGCGGCCGGCCTCGAGAGACCCGACACGCGCGCTCGACGACGCGGGCGCCGGAGAGAGACGACCGTGAAGCGAACCTACCAGCCGAACGTGCGCCGGCGGAAGCGCCGCCATGGATTCAGGGCGCGGATGCAGACCCGCGCGGGCCGCGCGATCCTCAAGCGCCGGCGCGCCAGGGGCCGCAAGCGCCTCTCGGCCTGACACGGACCTGCCCGTGAAGCGCCGACACCGCCTGTCCCGCTCCCGGGACTTCGACGCGGTCTACCGCAAGGGCCGCTCAGTCTCGACGCGCTACCTGACCGTCTACAGCTTCCCGCGCGAGGAGGAGCTCGACGGCGACGGCCCGCGGCTCGGCCTGGCCGTCTCGCGGAAGGTGGGCGGGGCGGTCGCACGCAACCGGCTGAAGCGCCGCCTGCGCGGCGCGTTCGAGGAGCTCTCGCCTGCGGCCGCGCGCCCGGACTCCGACTACGTCCTCTCGGCGCGGCCCGGGCTCGCCGAGGCGGCAGAGGAGCGCGGCGCCGGCTGGCTCCGCGAGCAGGTAGCCGAGGCCCTCCGCCTCGCCGCCGGGAGCGAGGCGGCGGCGTGACCCGGCTCCTCTCCCTGCCGATCCGGCTCTACCGGACGCTCGTGAGCCCGCTCCTCGGACAGCGCTGCAAGTACTACCCGTCCTGCTCGCAGTACGCCCTCGACGCGCTGCGCGAGCACGGCCCGCTCCGCGGCCTCGTCCTCACCGGATGGCGGCTCCTCCGCTGCAACCCGTGGAGCCACGGCGGGGTCGACTTCGCGCACGACCAGACGCTCTTCCGGTCGCGTCGGCGGCACACACACGAGGGCCGGGCGTGAGCGTCCTCCTCGCGTTCAGCCCGCTGGGGCCGGTCGAGGACGTTCTCACCGCGCTCCTCGAGTGGCTCCACTCGACCCTCGGCTTCACGTGGGCGCTCTCGATCATCGTCCTGACGACGATCGTCCGTTTCCTGATGGTCCCGCTGACCGTCAAGCAGATCCACTCGATGCAGAAGCTTCAGGCGTTCGCGCCGGAGCTCAAGGCGCTCCAGCAGAAGTACAAGCACGACAAGCAGCGCCAGCAGCAAGAGGTGATGGCGTTCTACCGAGAGAACAAGGTGAACCCGGTCTCCTCGTGCCTCCCGCTCCTCATCCAGATCCCGATCTTCTTCGCGCTCTTCTTCGTCCTGCGCGACTTCGAGGAGGAGGTCTTCCCGAAGTACCCCGGCTCCGACCTCGGCTTCCTCGGGATCGTCCCGAGCATCACGGATCCGATCACCTCGCACTGGTCGGGCTGGCTCCTGCTCGTCGTCTACGTCGGGAGCCAGCTCGCCTCGGTCATCTCGGTGCCGATGGCCAACCCGCAGCACCGCTGGATCTTCTACGCGATGCCGTTCCTCTTCGTCGTCTTCATCGTCGCGTTTCCGACGGGCTCGAACTTCCCGCTCGGGCTCATGCTCTACTGGGTGACGACGAACCTCTGGTCGGTCGGGCAGGGGCTCGTGACGCGCCGGCTCATGCCGAAGCCCCAGCCTCCCCCGAAACGGAGCTCGCGGGCGGAGCCGCAGCGCAAGACGGGCGGCGAGGGCGACGGCGGCCAGCCCGTGCAGCGCAAGCAGGCGCCGAAGCCGGGCGGCGCCGGCTCGGGGCAGCGGAAGGTTCGCCGCCGGAAGAAGCGCGGGCCCCAGGCACGGCGATGAGCGACACCGCGTCCCCGGACGGCGAGACGGCTCCGGACACCCGGGTCGAGTCGACCGGGGAGACGGTCGGGGAGGCGAAGTGGGCCGCGCTCCGCGAGCTCGAGCAGCGGTTCCCCGGCCTCGACAAGGGGCGGGTGCGGTTCCAGGTTCTCTCCGAGGGAGAGCGAGGGCTCCTCGGGGTCGGGTTCACGCCCGCCCGCGTGATCGCCGAGCTGGGCGAGGCTCCTCCGTCCGGACGCGTTCTCCGTGACCCGCCGCCGGGCGAGGAGCCCGGCTCGCCGGAGGCCCGTCTGCGTCAGCTGCTCGAGGTCGTCTGCGCCGGGCTCGCCGTGCGCGCGTCGGTGCAGGTGAGCCGGTCGGGATCCGAGCTTCGCGCGCGGCTCGCCGGCCCCGACGTCGGGCTCCTGATCGGGAAGCGCGGGAGCACGATCGACGCGATCCAGTACCTCGCCGGGGCGGCCGTGCGGGGCGACGACGGCGAGCGGCTGAGCGTGGTCGTCGACGCAGCCGGCTACCGCGGGCGACGCGAGGCGACCCTTGCACGGGTGGCGGAGGACGCGGCACGCGAGGCCCTCGCGACGGGCGCGCCGGTTGCGCTCGAGCCGATGTCCGCGCCCGAACGCAAGCTCGTCCACGTCGCCCTGCAGGATCGTGCGGACGTGCGGACGGAGAGCGAGGGCGCCGGCCCCGGCCGCTTCGTCGTCGTCTTCCCGGCCGAGTAGGCGTGGCGGGGGACGTCGTGGAGCGGTGGCTTGCCGCGCTCCTCGCGACGTCCGGGCTGACGGCGATCCGCGACCCGAGCGAGGCCCGGCGCGTGCACGTCGACGATGCGCTGGCCGCGCTCGAGCTCGTCGTCGAAGGCCCGGTCGTGGACGTCGGCTCGGGCGGCGGCTCGCCGGGGATCCCGCTCGCGGCAGCCCGGCCGGAGCTCCGGTTCGACCTCCTCGAGTCGACGGGCAAGAAGTGCACGTTCCTCCGCCGGTGGGCGGAGGAGCTCCCCAACGCCGAGGTCGTCTGCGCCCGGGCGGAGGAGCACGCCGCCGGTGAGGGCCGAGACGCGTACGCGACCGCGCTCGCCCGGGCCCTGGCCCCGCCGCCGGTGGCCGTCGAGTGGTGCCTTCCGCTCGTCCGTCCAGGGGGGCGGCTCGTGCTCTACGCCGGCGAGGAGGACGACCGAGCCGCTGCGGCCGCGGCCGAGCAGGTCGCCGGCCGGCTTGCGGACGTCGTTCCCGTGCCCGGCTCCGAACGGCGCCGGCTGCTCGTCTTCGAGAAGACCGGCGCCACGCCGGAGCGCTTCCCGCGCCGCCCGGGCGCGGCCAGGAAACGTCCACTCGCCTGAGTAGCCTTGGCCGCGTGCCGGGACGGATCTTCGCGCTCGCGAACCAGAAGGGCGGGGTCGGCAAGACGACGACCGCGGTGAACCTCGCCGCCTGCCTCGCGGAGGCGGGCGAGCGAACGCTCGTGGTCGATCTCGACCCGCAGGCGAACGCGACCTCCGGCCTCGGCGAGCGCGCGAACGGGACGTCGAGCGGCGATCTCCTCGACGGAGCGGAGCTGTGGCGAACCGTCAGGCGGACGCGCTTTGCGAACCTCGACCTCGTGCCGGCGAAGCCCGAGCTCGCGGGGCTCGCGGTCGAGCTCGCGCGCCACGCCGGCGGCGAGACGTACCTCGCCGAGTCGCTCGCGGGCGCGCGCGACGAGTACTCGTTCGTCTTCATCGACTGCCCGCCCTCCCTCGGCCCGCTCACGGTGAGCGCCCTCGCGGCCGCCGACCAGGTGATCGTGCCGATCCAGTGCGAGTACTACGCGCTCGAGGGGCTCACCCAGCTCCTCGACTCGATCGAGCGCCTGCGCGCGCGGCTGAACCCCCGGCTCTCCGTCGCCGGGATGATCCTGACGATGGCCGACGGGCGCACCCGGCTCGCGGCCGAGGTCGCCGGGGAGGTGCGCCGCCACTTCGGCGATCTCGTCTTCGACGCCGTCGTGCCGCGCTCGGTGCGGCTCGCGGAGGCGCCGAGCCACGGCCTGCCGATCACCGCGTACGATCCGACCTCGGCCGGCGCCGACGCCTACTACCGCGTCGCGGGGGAGCTCGTCGACCGGCTCCGCGGCGCCTCGTCCGCGAGGGAGAGCCTTGTCCACGCCGGCCGCTGACCCCCGCCGCCGCGGGCTCGGGCGCGGGCTCGAGGTCCTCCTCGGCGGCACGCCGCCGGAGGCGGAGCTCGCCCGCCTTCCGCTCGGGCAGATCAAGCCGAACCCGCGCCAGCCCCGCCGCCGCGTCGACGCAGAGGCGCTCGGCGGGCTCGCGGAGTCGGTGCGTGCGCAGGGCGTCGTCCAGCCGATCATCGTGAGGCCGGTCGGCGCGGCGGCGTACGAGATCGTCGCCGGGGAGCGGCGCTGGCGGGCGGCGCGCGCGGCCGGCCTCGCGACCGTCCCCGCCGTCGTGCGCGAGACCGACGACCGCGAGTCGCTCGTCCTCGCGCTCGTGGAGAACGTCGCGCGCGAGAACCTGACGGCGGTCGAGGAGGCCCGCGCCTACGCCCTCCTCCAGGACGAGTTCGGGCTCTCGCTCGGCGAGGTCGCCGAGCGCGTGGGTCGCTCGAAGCCGTCCGTGTCGAACCGGCTCCGCCTGCTCGAGCTGCCGGACGACGTGCTCGACTGCCTCGAGCGCGGTCAGCTCTCCGAGGGCCATGCCCGGGCCGTGCTGTCGGTTCCCGGCAACGAGGAGCGGCGCGCGCTCGTGCGCAGGATCATCCGCGACGGTCTCTCCGTCCGCGCCGCCGAGCGGGCCGCGCGGTGGGCCGGCGCACGGACGAGGCCTCGCCGCTCGACGCCCGTCGACCCGGAGCTCGCTGCCCGGGCCCGTGCGGCGCTCGAACGAGTGACCGGCGCGCCCGTCAAGGTCGGCGCGCGCCGGATCGAGATCCCGTTCGACGGCGAGGCCCAGCTCGCCGAGCTCGTCGAGTCGCTCGAGCGCGCCCGGGCGTAACCGATCGCCCCGCTTCCCCGTTGAGCGGGTGGTGCTGGGGAGCCTGCTGACCGATCTCGAGACGCTCGAGGCGCTCGACCGCTGCCACGAGGCGCGCGCGGTCGTCCTGCGCATGGCGCGCCTCGCCTCGCACGGCCGGCTCGGCGCGTTCGTCGACGCCGTCGGCGCGGACCCGAAGCTCGACGAGCGGACGCGCAGCTGGGTGCTCGACCTCGCCCGCCAGGAGCCGTTCCTCCTCGCGACGGCGGAGTACGCCTCGCTACAATCCGCCTCCGCGGGCGATTAGCTCAGTCGGTTAGAGCGCCGCTCTGATAAGGCGGAGGTCCCTGGTTCGAATCCAGGATCGCCCATCTGCTCCCGCCCGTTGACGGACATCAACGGGGCACGTCTTGTCTACTGCGTGGCTAGCTGCGACTATGCGTGCACGGTCTAGAGAAGGGAGCCGCACATGTACCGGACCGTGCTCTTTCTGTCGTTGCTCGCGCTCGGCTTCGTCGGCCCGGCGCTGGCCTCGGGCGACCCGGAGGCGGGGCTGCCCGACGTCTGGGTGGGCTGTCCGTATCAGGACGTCGACCCGGATGGGAATCCGATCTGCCTCGAGGAGTTGCCCGCCGAGGATCCGTTCGACGGAGCGCTCGCACGCGCCGTCGCGACCGCCGAGGCGCAGGAGCCGGCCGCGAACTGCCGCCTGAAGAACGAGGTCTTCTTCTGGACGGAAACGAACTGGCTGCGCGTCGCTCGCGGCCTCGCGGCGAACCCCGCGCCCTGCACCGAGTACTACATCTCGGTTCCGCCGATGTCGAACCAGAAGACGGAGCCGCGCCGGAACCAGGCCGCGCAGATCCGTGCGCTCGGCCCGCAGTTCCACGCCCTCTTCGACATCTTCCTCGCCGACGCGACCGGCTGGGTGAACTGGGTGGCGGAGAACCGGCACCGGTTCGGCTCGGAGGAGGAGACCTGGTACCAGGCAGGCGTCGAGGCACGCCGCCGGATGGCCCTGGCCGACCGGGACTTCGACGTCGGAAGCGGCGACTCGTGGCTCGTGAACGACTTCAACACCGGGACGCGGAGGGACGGCGGGACGTATTTCGGGCTCGACCTCGAGCCGTGGAAGCGCGCGAACATGCGGGCCCTGGTCCGCGGGCTCCACGAGGGGCCGGCCGACGGCAGCCTGGGCGAGACCCGCGGCCTCGCCCAGGTGGCGATCCAGTTCACGCACCAGAACATCCCGTTCGTCGACGAGTACAAGGCCGACTGGAAGGCGTGGCTCGAGGACGAGGCGTTCTGGGCGGACATCGCAGAGCACGTCCGCTGGATCGGCAAGGAGGTCTACGCGGACTCGCGTCACTGGGGCACGCCGGACACCTCAAGAAACGCGCGGAGCCGGCACCTCCAGCAGTACTTCTTCCACGTGCCGGAGCTCGCGGAGGCCGGGCCGGAGTCCGTCGCGGTCGCGCGCGGCTACCTGCGGGAGTCGTTCCTGCCGCTCGTGAACGGGACGTGGGCCGCGCTCGGGCCGGACCGGTTCACGCCGCTCTTCTGCTGCGGGCACGGCGAGACGATGCTGCCGATCGAGCGCTTCCTGGCGTACGTGACGGAGGAGCTCTTCGCGGTCCGGCAGTACGCGGGAAGCCACCCGCAGGGCGCCCCCGCCGGACGGCTCGGGTTCACCTGGCAGCCAACGAACAACTTCGGCGTTTCGCCCGCCGAGTTCGTCGCGGCCCAGGAGGCGATCGTCGCACGGATCGCCGAGGCGGTCCGCTGGGGGTACCGCGAGGGCGGCGCCTCGCCCGCGGGGATCTGCAGCCCTCCCGGGAGCGAGGTGGACTGGTGCGCCGGCGGACGGGAAGGGGCGTTCTTCACCGACGCCTGGCGAGCCTTCGAGTCCTGGGACTGAGGCGGGGTCCGGGAGCCGGCGGCGGGTTGTGGGGCCCGCCGCCGGCACATTCCCGGCTACCAGCGTGCGCGCGCGGTGCAGAGCTGCCCGCCGGAGAGCGCCCGCGCGCGGGCCGTGATCGCCTCGCGCCCGGCGCGGTCGGCGACGAGGCGGCGCACCTCGAACGAGCCGCTCGGAGGCTGCGTCGTGCGGATGCCGCGGAAGATCCGGACGCCGTTGCGCTTCAGGGTCACGCGCCAGCGACGGCCGTTGACGTTCTGGTCGACCTCGAACTCGACCTCGATCCGGCCGTTCTCGTCGCTCAGCTTGAGCTTCGAGGTCGCCGCGCCCGTGCACGTGCCGCGGACGCGGACCTCGCGGTCTCCGCCGCCGCTCGCCGGCGCCGCGAGGGCCAGGGACGTCGCGGCCGCGATCCCGGCCACGAGGGCGACGATCAGGTGTCTCGACTTCATCTCGCTCCTCCTCCTCGGGTGACGGGCTCACCGTAGGAGGGAGCTGACGAAGCGCGGGCCACGCCTCGGTTCAGGTTCGGCCAGGCGCGGGTTAAAGGCTCGGAGGTTCCCGCTGGGCGAGCGGTGACTATCATCAGACCGAGGACGGCTGATGGAGGAGATGGTCATCTACGGGGTGAGCTTCGACATGGTCGGCAAGCAGCCGATCGTGCTCCTGAAGACCGCCGACGGGAACAAGTTCCTGCCGATTTGGATCGGCCATCCCGAGGCGGCGGCGATCCTCATGAAGCTCCAGGGCGCGTCGACGCCGCGGCCGATGACGCACGACCTCTTCACGGACATGCTCGCGCAGCTCGACGCGCGGGTCGTCCGGATCGCGGTCACCGAGCTTCGCGACAACACGTTCTACGCGCTCGTGACCCTCGCCGTGAACGGGAGCGAGATCGAGATCGACTCTCGCCCCTCCGACGCGATCGCCCTCGCCGTGCGTGCCGACGCGCCGATCTTCGCCGCCGAGAGCGTGATCGAGGAGTCCGCGATCGAGTTCGAGGGCGAGGAAGTGAACGAGGAGCAGGTGGTCGAGGAGTTCAAGCAGTTCCTCGACGAGGTGAAGCCCGAGGACTTCTCGGCCGAGGCGGACCCGGACTGACCGCTACTGGACCTCGCGCTTCGTGAGCGCGAGGATCTGCGCGAAGAGCTCGCGGAGCCCGTCGTCAGAGAGCGGGCCGCCGTTTGCCCGCTCGAGGTAGCGGATCATCCAGTCCTCCCGGTCCGGGTCGACGAACTCGAACCCGCGGGAGGCCTTGTACTCCTTCAGGCGCGCGACGAGCTTCAGGCGCTTGTTGATCGCGTCGACGATCGCGCGGTCGTTGTCCGAGATCTGCTCGCGGAGCTGGCGGACGAGCGGGTCCGTGCTGGCGTCGTCGGGCGGCACGGCCGCGAGCCTACGCGAAGACGTGGATCACGGTGCCGATCTTCCCCCAGCGGCGGTAGAAGCCCGGCGCGAACCACATCGGCGTCCGGACGCAGCCGTGGCTCGCCGGGTACGTCGGCACGGACGGGTAGCCGTGGATCGCGAAGCCGCGGAGGAAGAAGAGCGAGTAGTACATCCCGCTCGGGAGGGTCCCGGGCGTGAGCAGGTAGACGCGGAACTTGCCGACGGGCGTGTTCCCCGTCGCGCCGGTCGAGACGTGGACGACCTTCACGACCTTCCCGTCCCGAACCTCGTACATGACCTGCGTCGTCTTCGACACCTCGATGTGGTCGCCGCGCGGGACGCGGGCGCGCGGGACGCCGGACGTGCGCAGCAGCCGCCATTCCTGCCCGCCGACGCGGCCGGTGCGCGGGAGGCCGTGCACCTTCTGGAGCGCGAAGACGGCCTCGACGGTGTCGTAGCCGTACGTCGAGTTCACGGACGCGAGGGCATAGCGGAGCCGGTTCAGCCGCCGCTCGAGCGCGAGGACGGCCTGACCGCGCGCGCCGAGCGCGAGCGGCGGCGCCGTCAGGACGAGCGTGTTCGCGCGCCGCGCCCCCAGGTAGCCCGGCCTCGGCACGACCCTGAGCGACCAGCGGAACCGGCCGGGCACGTCCGTCGGGAGCGTCACCTGGAACCGCCCGACGTCGCCGACGCGCACGCGCCGCGCCTTCCCGGCGAAGCGGAGCGTGAGCCTCCCGGCGGCCGCCGGCTGCAGCCGCCCGCGCAAGACGACGCGCGCCCCGACCGTCCGCTTTCCGACCACCTCGGCGGTGAGCCGCGGCTTGAGCGGGACGACGAGTTGCGGCGAGTCGACCGTCGTCGCTGCGTCGAGCTGGGCCCGCGCAAGGTACGGGCCGGGACGGGTGAGGGCGGCGGGGACGCTCCACGAGCCGTCTGCGGCAACGGTCGTCTGCCCGACGAGCGACACGCTCGGGCCGAGCGAGAACACGGCGACCGCGACGCCCTCCGTCGCCGGTGCGAGCGTCCCGGAGAACGTCACCGTCCCGCCGAACCTCGCCGAGGCCGGCGCGGCGTCGAGGGTCAGTGTCTGCGCGTGCGCCGCGGCCGGAAGCGCGAGGGCAAGAAATCCGATCGCGGCAACGCGACGCACGCCGTCATTGTGCGCAGACCGGTCGGCCGGAGCAAGAGGCTCACATGACGCAGCCGAGCGTCGCGCGGCACTCCGCGTCGGAGAGGCACAGGAGCCCGATCGAGAGCACGGCTCCGTTGTAGAGCGCGTGCCCGATCACGCACGGCCAGACGCTCGTCGATCGGAGCCGGATCCACGCCAGCCCGATCCCGAAGACCGCGAGCGGGAGGAGGCCGATCAGGAGCCCGTGCGCGAGCCCGAACGCGACGCCGGTGACGACCATCGCGGTGACGGCGCCGAAGCTCCGAAGCAGCCCGACGCCGGCGCCGCGGAAGAAGAGCTCCTCGACGAGCGGCGCGGCGACGACGATCACGACCGCGTTCGCGGCGATCGCTCCGGCTCGCTCGGGCCGCCAGTCCTCCGGGAGGATGCCCTGCTCCGAGCCCGCGTCGAGCCCGAGGAGCGCGGCGATGAGGTAGGAGAGCGCCGCGACGCCGATCCCGATCCCGATCGCGGCACCGACCCAGCGCCACGCGAAGGAGCGCAGCCCGAGCACGACGGACGGGCGCCCCGCGATCCCCGCGATCGCGACCGTGAGCCCCAGGAGGACGACGTAGATGAACGCGTTGCCGATCGCCGTGCCGTACTCGTAGAGGCCGTCGCGCCCGACCTCGTCCTCGTCAAGGAGGAGCGCGGCCATGAACGCGAGCGCGATCTGGAGCGCTGCGAGCACGCTCCAGGCGACGATCGCGAGGCCGCGCCTAGAGTCGCTCGAGCGCTCGGGCGAAGTCGGCGACGACGTCCCGTCCATCCTCACAGCCTACGGAGACACGGATCGTCCCCTCGGAGATGCCCGCGGCGGCGAGCTGCTCGGCGTCGAACTGGCGGTGGCTCGTCGACGCGGGGTGGTGGACGACCGTGTCCACGCCGCCGAGGCTCGTCGCGCGGGCGGCGAGCTCGAGCGCGTCCATGAGCCGCTCGCCCGCCTCGCGGCCGCCCGGGACGTCGAACGCGAGCATGCCGCCGGAGTCGGCGAGCTGCCGGAGCGCAAGCTCGTGCTGCGGGGAGCTCGCGAGGCCGACGTAGTAGACGCGCTCGACCTTCGGATGCCCCTCGAGGAAGCGGGCGAGCTCGAGCGCGTTCGCCGACTGGCGCTCGACGCGCAGCGCGAGCGTTTTCAGGCCGCGGCGCAGGAGGTACGCGGGGAACGCGTCGAGGATCGCGCCCGTGTCGATCTGGAAGGTGCGCACGCGCGCGACCAGCTCCGTGTTTCCGGCCACGACCCCGGCGGTCACGTCGTGGTGGCCGTTCAGGTACTTCGTGGCCGACTCGCAGACGAGGTCGGCGCCGAGCTCGAGCGGCCGGCAGAGCACGGGCGAGGCGAACGTGTTGTCGACGAGCAGGAGCCCGTCGCCCTTCGTCGCCGCGAGCGCCTCGAGGTCGGCGAGCGGGAACCCCGGGTTCGCGAGCGTCTCCACGTAGCGGACGGCGGCCGGCCGCTCCCACGCCTCGAGGTCGGTCACGTCGAGGTAGTGGACGTCGACGCCGAGGCGCCGCACCTGTGACTCGACGAACGCGTACGTCGACCCGTAGAGCTGCCGGGCGCAGAGCAGCGTGTCGCCCGGAGAGAGCGAGGTGAGGAGCGCCGCCGCGATCGCGGCCATGCCGGAGCCGAACGCCTGGGCCGCCTCCGCCCCCTCGAGCTCGGCGACCGCGCCGTTCAGCTCCTCGACGGTCGGGTTGCGCAGGCGCGAGTACGTGAAGCCGTACTCCTCCTCGTTCATCACGCGCCCCATCTCGGCGGTCGTCTCGAAGGAGAACGTCGTCGAGGTGACGATCGGCGGGGCGAGCGGCTCGCCCGGTGCGTGCGGGCGGCCGCGCCCGTGGATCGCACGGGTCGAGATCCCGGGCCGCTCGTCCGTCATCCGCTCGCCTTCGCCATGCGCGCGGGAAGCGTACTGAGCGGCGGCGGCGCGAACGCGAGACCCGCCGCCGCGGCCCCGAGCCGGTCGGCCTCGTCGTCTCCGACGTGCAGCGTCTCGCCCGGCTCGGTGCCCAGCCGGTCGACCGCGAGGAGGAACGGCCGGGGGTCGGGCTTCGGGGCGCCCGCCTCGGCGGAGCTCACGATCGCGTCGAGGCGCGCGGCGAGCCCGGCCGCCGCGAGCGCGTCGGCGAGCGAGGCGTCCCAGTTCGAGACGCACGCGAGCCGGAGGCCGCGGGCCCGCAGCGCGTCGAGCGCCTCGACCGTCCCGGGGAGCGGCCGGAACGCGAGCGAGCGGACGAACGCCGGCGCGAAGCCGGCAGGGTCGAGGTCGGCCCCTGCCTCGGCGAGGAAGACGGCCGCGCAGTCCCGGCGAAGCGCGGCGAGGCTCGCCGCGTCGCGGCCCTCGTGCGCGCGGGGGACGTAGTGCGCGACCTCGGCCGCGAAGGCCCGCGCGACGACCTCGGCGTCGCGCTCGACGCCGGCGTCCGCGAGCGCCGCACGGAGCGGCTCGATCGGGTCGACGAGCTCGACGAGCGTCCCGAAGGCGTCGATCGTGACCGCCCGAGGCGGCTCAGAACGCATCCGGGTGGAGCGCGCGGGCGATCGTGTCGAGCGCCTCGCCGACGCGGGGCCCGGGACGGAGGGCGAGGTCCCCGGGGATCCGGACGACGTTCACGTCGAGGCTCGGCCGGCGCGGGCATACGAGGCGCGTGTCCGGGAGCGCGGCCACCGGCTCCCGGATGCGAAGGACGACCTCCGGTCGCAGCGCGAGCACCTGGCACGGCTCGGCAGGAGTGCCGTTGTTGCCGGTGCCGACCGGCTGGCCGCCTGCCCGGCGAACCAGGTCGACGACGAGCGAGTCCGGCGACGGGGCGATGAGCAGTCCGAGGTCGACGAACACGCGCACGGGGGCCCGGCCGCGAACGGCCTCCTCGACCGCCGCGAGCTCCTCGCGGAGCGAGGCGGCGAACACGCGGGCGCGGGCCGGCTCCCCGAGGAGGAACCCGAGGTCGTGCACGGCGCGGACGACGTCTCGGATCGACCGGTCCGGCTGGACGTAGACGGGAGCGCCCGTCCGCCGGGCGATCGTCTCGAGATCGTCGGTGCGCGCACCGGAGCCCGCGAGCACGAGATCCGGCTCGAGCCGGGCCACGGCGCCGACGTCGACGAACCCGCTCGGGCGTGTCACGCGGGGCGCGCCGAGCGCGCCGCGGACGGTCACCCCGGCCGGCGCGCCGACCACATGCTCCCCGGCGCCGAGCTCGCCGGCCAGCTCCGCGACGGAGGGCGCGAGCGCGACGATCCGCTCCGGCCGGCCCTCGAGCTCGATCTCCTGGCCGCGGGCGTCCCCGACGAGCACCGGGTACGCGTCGACATCCTCCCCGAGCGGCTCCTCGCGCTCGCCGCACCCGGTCGCCGCGACGAGGACGAGGAGGAGGCCGAGGAGCGCGGGCGCACGCGATCGCATCCGAGGAGTGTGCCCAGTCCGCGCGGGGCAGGCAAAGGCGAGGCACCGGAGAACAGGACGCTCGTGGACTCGCAGGACTGGAAGCGCGTCGCGGTCGCCGGTGCGCTCATCCTCATCGCGATCGTGGTCGCGCGGCTCGCCGACCGTGCGATCACGCGGAGGATCGAGCTGACGCCCGAGCAGCTGACGCGCTACCGCGTGCTGCGCCGCAGCGTGACCGCGACGATCGTCGCGATCGGCGTCCTGAGCGCCCTGCTCGTCATTCCGGAGATCCGCGCGGCGGCGGGCGGGATTCTCGCGTCGTCCGCGCTCCTCGGGCTCGTGATCGGGCTCGCCGCCCGGACGACGATCGCGAACTTCGTCGCCGGAGTCCTGCTCGCCTTCACGCAGCCGCTGCGGATCGGCGACGAGGTCGAGGTCGCGGGGGCGCAGGGCACGGTCGAGGAGATCTCGCTCACGTACACGACCATCCGCACGCCGGGCGGCGCGCGGTTCTTCGTCCCGAACGAGAAGCTCGCCTCCGAGACGATCCGGAACGCGACCGCCGGGACGGCGGAGCATCTCGCGCGGGTGACCGTGCCGGTTCCGCTAGCCTCGGATCTCGACCGGGCCCTCGTCCTCGTGGAAGAGGAGGCCCGGACCGCGAGTCACGTCGAGGAGAAGCGCGCCATCGCAACGATCTCTCAGTTCGAGCCCGCCGGCCAGGCGATCCTGACCGTGGAGGCGTGGGCTCCGCGCGGGCAGGTCGCCGCGGTCGAGACGGAGATCCGTCAGGCCGTCCACCGCCGCCTCCGCGCGGAGGGGGTCTTCTAGTGCCGCCGCCGGCCGGGCGGAAGCGCCCGAACGGAAACGGCAACGGCGCAGCACGGGCGCGGAACGGCAACGGCGGTACGCGGCCGCCCACACGTGGGCGCCGCGAGCGTGCCCGCCGTCGCCGCGCGGCACGCGGGAAGCGGCGCGCGATCATCTTCCTCGTCCTGGTCGGCGCCGTCTCGGCGCTCGCGGCGATCGCGGCCGGCGTCTTCACCGGCGCCTCTGCGGCGCTCGCGTGCGACCTCTCCTCGCTCCGCCCGGTCGCGATCGGGCAGAACTCCTTCATCTACGCCGCGGACGGCTCGCTCCTCGGCTCGATCCCGGCCGAGCGGAACCGCACGCCGCGCGCGCTCGGCGAGATCTCTCCGCTCGTCCAGGAGGCCGCTGTCGCGATCGAGGACCGCCGCTTCTACGACCACATGGGCGTCGACGTCGAGGGGATCGTCCGCGCGGCCGTCAAGAACCTCGAGGCGGGCGAGATCGTGGAGGGCGGCTCGACGATCACGCAGCAGCTCGTCCGCAACCTCTACATCGGCAACGAGAAGAGCTTCAACCGCAAGGCGAAGGAGGCGTGCCTCGCGCTCAAGCTTGACGCGGAGTGGACGAAGGAGCGGATCCTCGAGACCTACCTGAACCAGGTCTACTTCGGGAATCACGCGTACGGGATCGAGGCGGCCGCGCAGACGTACTTCTCGAAGCCGGCGAAGGAGCTCGGGCTCGCGCAGGCCGCGCTCCTCGCGGGTCTCCCCCAGGCGCCGTCCGTCTACGACCCGTTCAACCGCGAGTCGGAGGCTGTCTCGCGCCGCAACGAGGTGCTGCGGGCGATGCTCGAGTCCCAGATGATCACGCGCGAAAAGTACGACAAGGCGGTCGCGAAGCCGCTCAGGCTCAAGCGCGGCGAGCTCTACACGAAGATCCGCGAGCCGTACTTCTTCTCGTACGTGCGCGACCTCCTCATCGAGGAGTACGGCGTCTCGACCGTGCGGAGCGGCGGGCTCAAGGTCTACACGACGATCGACCCGCGCTTCCAGCGCCACGCGATGGAGGCGATCCGGAACACCCTGAACCAGCCGGGCGACCCGGCGTCGGCGCTCGTCTCGATCAACCCGGCGAACGGCGCGATCCGGGCGATGGCGGCCGTCGCGCCGGAGCGGCGCAACCTCCAGTTCAACCTCGCGGAGCAGGGCCGCCGGCAGGCGGGATCGGCGTTCAAGACCTTCGTCCTCGCCGAGGCGATCGAGGAGGGGATCAACCCCGCCACCTCGTACCTGTCCGCGCCGTTCACGTGGCAGCCGGACCCGACGTGCTCGGCCGCGATGGATCCGAACTGCGTCTGGGAGGTCTCGACGTTCGACCACTCCTACGTCGGGACGACGTCGATCTCGGCCGCGACGCTGCGCTCGGACAACACCGTGTACGCCCGGCTCACGCTCGACGTCGGGCCGGAGAACGTCGCCGACATCGCCCACCGGATGGGGATCAAGACGAAGCTCGAGCCCGTCGCCTCGATCGGCCTCGGCTCGAACGCCGTGTCCGTGCTCGAGATGGCCTCCGCGTACGCGACGCTCGCGGCCGGCGGGGTCTACTCGGAGCCGATGGCGATCCGCAAGGTGATCCTCGCGAACGGCAAGGACGACGACGAGGCCGGGTGGGGCAAGTCGAAGCGCAAGCGCATCTTCTCGGACGGGGTCGCATACGAGGTGACGAAGATCCTCGAGGCGAACGTCCGGGGCGGGACCGGCGTGAGCGCCCAGGTCTCGGGCTGGTCGGCCGTCGCCGGCAAGACGGGGACGACGGACGACTTCGCCGACGCGTGGTTCGTCGGCTACACGCCGAACCTCGCGACGGCGGTCTGGGTCGGCTTCCCGAACGCGCAGATCGAGATGCGGAGCGTCCACGGGATCTCCGTCTCGGGCGGCAGCTTCCCGGCTCAGATCTGGGGGGCGTTCATGAACGCCGCGCTCTCGGGCGTCGACCCGCTCTACTGGGCGACGCCGAAGAACCCGGCGATCTGGAGCTCGTTCCAGGGCCAGTACGCGCTCTCGGGCGCGCAACCGACGACGTCGGAGACGACCCCGTCGACGTCGACCGGGAAGACGACCACCGGCGAGCAGCCACCCGCGCCGCCGCCTCCCCCGCCGGCGCCCGAGCCGCCGCCGCCTCCTCCTCCGCCGACGACCACCGAGCCGCCGCCTCCACCCCCGACGACGACCGGGTAGGTGGAGCCTGCGGTTGCCCGATCGGGCAACCGGTTAGCGTATCGGCCGTGGCCGAGCTCCTCTCCCTCGCCGACGCGCAGCGGCTCGTCCTCGAGCACGCGCGGCCGCTCGAGGCCGAGCGGGTTCCCCTCGAGCGTGCGGCGGGGCGCGTGCTCGCCGAGCCCGTCGCGGCCGGCGTCGACCTGCCGCCGTTCCCGAGCTCTGCGATGGACGGGTTCGCCGTCCGGGCGGCTGACACCGACGGCGCGCCGGTCACGCTTCCGCTCGCCGGCGAGGCGGCAGCGGGGAGCCCGCTGGCCGGGCCTCTCCCGCCGGGGCGCGCGGCGCGGATCTCGACCGGAGGGGTCGTCCCCGAAGGCGCCGACGCGGTCGTCCCGCTCGAGGTGGTGGAGGAGACGGACGCGGGGATCCTCTTCCGTGCGCCTGCGCGCCCGGGCGACCACGTCCGCGAGCGTGCGGGCGACGTGCGCGCCGGCGAGACGGTGCTCGAGCCCGGGGCGGCTCTCGGCCCCGCGCAAGTTGCGGCGCTCGCCGCGGCCGGCGTCTCGGAGGTGCGGTGCACGAAACGGCCGCGCGCGGCGATCCTCGTCACCGGGTCGGAGCTCCGGCCGCCGGGCGCGGAGCTCGCGCCGGGCGAGATCTACGAGTCGAACGGGCTCCTGCTCGCCGCGGCTCTCGGGAGCGCGGGCGCCGTCCCCGCCCAGCTCGGCGTCGTGCCGGACGAGGGTGCGGAGCTCGAGCGTGCGCTCGAGCGGGCGCTGCTCGGCTTCGAGCTCGTGGTCACCTCGGGCGGCGCCTCGGTCGGGCCGCACGATCTCGTCCGTGAGGCGCTTCGCGGCCTGCGCGTCGAGGAGGCCTTCTGGGGCGTCGCGATGAAGCCGGGGAAGCCCGTCGCGTTCGGCGTCCGGCGCGACCACCTCGTGTTCTCGCTGCCGGGGAACCCGGTGTCCGCGCTCGTCACGTTCGAGCTGCTCGTGCGTCCGGCCGTGAACGCCCTCCACGGGCTCGCCGACCCGCTTCCCGCCTTCGGGCACGGGACGCTCGCCGCCCCGATCGCGCGCAACGCCCACCGCCTCGAGTTCGTGCGCGCCCGCATGCGCACCGGAGAGGACCGGACGCCCGTGCTCGAGCCGCTCGCGGGCCAGGAGTCGCACATGATCGCCCGTGCCGCCCCTGCGTCCGCGCTCGTCGAGGTGGAGCCGGGCGACGGCGAGCTCGCGGCCGGCTCGACCGTCCGCTTCCTCCGCCTCTAGTCGTCCACCACGCGGAGCCGCGGCTGCGCCTGCTCGGCCTCGACGGCCGGCGCGCGGCGCGAGCGAACGAGCCCGGCCAGCGCGCGCCCGGCGTCGCGAAGCGGGCCGCCCGTGCGCTCGTCCGGCGGCGGGTAGGGCGCGTAGCGGCCGGCGGCGAGCGCGCCGACCTGCTCCGCGGTCGCCGCCCAGACGAGCACGGCGAGCACGAGCGGCGGTGTGACGTAGCCCACGGAGACGAGCGCGAGGACGTACCACGCGCCGTCCACGCCGAGCCCGAGCCGCAGCGCGAACGACGCGTACAGGAGGAGCGGCCCGAGGAAGCCGGCCGCGAAGACGGCGGCGCGCAGGAGCCCGTTTTCACGTGGAACGTTCGGGAGCCAGAGCCACGCGTGCAGCGTCGGGAGGAGGAAGACGAGCGCGTACGGGTTCGTGGCGGCGACGACGAGCGCGACGAGCGCGAGCACGAGGAACACGGCGAGGTAGCCGCCGAGCTCGTCCTCGCGCGCGACGCCGCCGCGCCGCGCCAGGCGCCCGTGCGCGAGCACCCACGCGCCCCCGCCGAGGAGGGCGACCGCCGCCAGCGCCACGACGGGCCACTCGCCGACGACGTCCGCGTTCGGGTTCAGCGGCCGCGCGTCCCCGCCGGGGAAGAAGCCAGCAAGCGAGAAGAGGAGGAAGACGAGGCCGATCCAGAGCCAGACGCCGAGGCGCCGTCCGAGGCTCCGCAGGGCGGGCAGGAGCGCGACGTGACGGCGGCGGCAGCGGGCGAAGAGGTCGAGCGTCGCCGCGAGGAACGGCAGGAGCGCGGCGAGGAGGAACAGCTGGATCGCCCAGCCGCGCACGAGCCGCTCCCCCACGTAGAGGTAGGACTGGGTCGCGCTCGCGAGCTCGGGCGAGCCGTCGAGCCGGAGGAGGAGATCCTGTGCCGCGCGCCCGAGCGAGCCGAGCTGGTCGCGCCGGAGCTCCTCGGAGGTGTCGCGCCCCCGCGCGTCGGGCCGCTCGCCGCCGGTGGTGATCGTGACCGCCGGGATGCCGCGGGCGACGAACGGCCCCTGCTCGTGGAGCGCGAAGGGGAAGCCGAGGTCGACGAGCTGTGCGAGGCCGGACGGCCTTTTCGGCGAGGCGCCCGTCTCGCGCTCGATGCTCGCGGCCGCCGTGGCGAGGAGCGTCGCCGGGGCCGATCGCGCCGCGTCGGCCGCGAAGAGGAGCCGCGGCTCCGCGCCGCTTCCGATCGAGTCGAGGTTCACGACGGCGACCGGCGTCCCGGTCGACCCGAGGATCCGGCGCAGGAGCTGCGGCCGCTCGGCGAAGCGCTCCGCGCCGATGCCCCCGAAGGCGCCGCCGTCGGTCGAGAGGAAGACGAGCGTGTGGCTCGGGAGCGTGGTCTCGACCGTGCGCGCAAGCTCGAGGAGCGCTCCGGTTCCGGAGGCGTTGTCGTTCACGCCGGGCGAGATCCCGGAGTTGTCGCGGTGGGCGATGACGACGATCGTCTCGGGCGTTGCGCCCGGCGCGACCGCGTAGACGTTCTCGAGCCCGACCTCCCCGAGCCCTGCGACGTCCGCCGTGAAGCGGTCGCGCTGGGCGGTCAGGCCGACGTCGCGGAACCGCTCGACGATCCAGTCGGCGGAGCCGGCCGCGCCTTCCGAGCCGGGCGTCCGGTCAGGGAACTGACGCGAGAGGTCGAGCGCGAACGTGACCGCCGTCGCCTGGTCGAAGGAGGGCTCGAGGCGCGGCGCCGGGAGCGGCTCCGGCAGCGCCACGCTGAAGGCCGCCGCGAGGAGCGGCACGGCCGCGAGCGCCCAGGCAGTCCGGTAGAGGCGGGTCGAGACCGGGCGGTCGAGCGCGCTCGGGCGGCGGCGTTCGCCGTCCCGCCGGCGGGGGCGCGACGGTGTCTCGGGTCTCGGGCCGCGCTGGGACACGTCAGACGATGGTAGAGGCCCGGGCCCCCCGCCTCCCCGGAGGAGCGGCCCCGCCGCCGCCTATCCTGTGACGATGACACCGGGCGCGACGATCCTCCTGGTCGACGACGAGGAGTCGATCCAGAAGCTCCTCACCTATCCGCTCGAGCGTGACGGCTACACGGTCGTCCAGGCGCGCGACGGCGAGGAGGCGCTCGAGCGCTTCACGGTCGACCGGCCCGACCTCGTCCTGCTCGACCTCGCGCTTCCGAAGCTCGACGGGCTCGAGGTCTGCCGCCGCATCCGTGCGCAGAGCACGGTCCCGATCCTCATGCTCACCGCGCGCGACGACGAGATCGACACGGTGCTTGGGCTCGAGATCGGCGCGGACGACTACATCACGAAGCCCTTCTCGATCCGCGAGCTGCGCAGCCGGATCCGCGCCGCCATGCGCCGCGCGAGCCTCCCGCCGCCGGGCGAGCCGGACGAGCTGATCGAGTCGGACGGCCTTCGCATCGACCTGCCGCGCCGCGTCGTCGAGGTGCGCGGCGAGCCGGTGCAGCTCACGTACCTCGAGTTCGAGCTCCTGCGCACGCTCGCGGCCGCCCCCGGCCGCGTCTACACGCGCCAGACCCTCCTGGACAAGCTCTGGGGCGGCGCCGAGTTCCGCGACCCGCGGACGATCGACGTCCACGTGCGCCACCTGCGCGAGAAGATCGAGCGGAACCCGAGCGAGCCGGAGTTCATCTTCACCGTGCGCGGCGTCGGCTACCGCTTCCGGGACAACTGATGCCCCGACGGCC
>JAICNY010000088.1 GCA_025930955.1 Thermoleophilia bacterium | reverse complement strand
TCGACCCGCACCTCGCGGGGCCGGCCGCGGTGTACGCGACCGAGCTGCTCGTCTCGCTGGCCGGTGCGCGCTGGGTCGGCGCGGCGGACGTGCACGGCGAGCTGCCCGAGCGGCCGGTCGTCCGCTTTCGGCCTGAGCGGGCCGACGCGCTGAACGGGCTCGCGATCGCGCCGGACGACCAGCGCGCGCTCCTCGGGCGGCTGGGCTTCGAGGTCGACGGGGGCTGGTCGGTAACCGTCCCGACCTGGCGTGCGCGCGACGTGACGCGAGAGGCCGACGTCGTCGAGGAGATCGCGCGCGTGCACCTGGACGAGATCCCCTTCACGCTGCCCGAGCGGACGGCGATGTTCGGGCGGCTCTCTGCAGATGGGCGTCTGCGCCGGACGGTCGAGGACGCGCTCGCGGGCGCGGGGCTCGAGGAGGCGTACACGTGGAGCCTGGCCGCGTCCGACCCGCGACCTGACGCGCTGCGGCTGCCCGAGCCGCTCTCTGCCGAGCACGCGGTGCTCCGGACCTCGCTCGTGCCCGGGCTCGTGGAGGCGGCTCAGCGCAATCTCGACGCGGGGAACGAAGGGATCGCGCTCTTCGAGATCGCGCGCGTGTACCTGCCCGCCGCGGACGAGCTGCCGGACGAGCGGCGGCACGTGGCCGGGGTCGTGGAGGGCGGGTTCGCGCGGGCGAAGGGTGTGGTGGAGACGCTCTTCGGCGCGCTCGGCGCCGAGCTCACGGTCGAGCGGACGCAGCGGCCGGAGCTCCACCCGGGGAAGGCGGCCGCGGTGCCGGGCGGCTGGGTCGGCGAGCTCCATCCGGCGCTCATCGAGGGGACGTGGGGCGCGTTCGAGCTCGACCTCGACGAGCTGCTCGACGCCGTGCCGGAGCGGCGCGTGTACGAGGACGTCATCACGTTCCCGGCACTACGGCAGGATCTCGCGTTCGTGGTGGACGAGGACGTCCCCGCCGGCGAGCTCGTCGCCGCCCTGCGCGGGGCCGCGCCCGAGGCGCGCGAGGCGCGTGTCTTCGACGTCTACCGCGGCGGCCAGGTGCCCGAGGGCCGGAAGTCGGTCGCGCTCCGCGTGGCGTTCCAGTCGCCGGAGCGGACGCTCTCCGACGAGGACGCGGCCGAGATCCGGGCGCGGATCGTCGCCGCGCTCGCCGAGCGCTTCCGCGCCGAGCTTCGCGCGTAGCTCGCCGCAACGCGGGGACCGGCGCTCGCGTGACGCTTCCGACACGGGGTCTGACCCCGTCAACCCGGCCGCCGCGCGTCTTCCGTCACACCTCGCGGCCGCGAAAACCGCTCGATTTGCAGGAACGTCACCGTCCCGACACGAACGCGTGCGCCTCCCGACCCGGGGTCTGACCCCGTCAAGACGGTCGCGTCACGCTTTCGTGACGAATTCGCGCGCGCAAGAAGACCGCTCCGAGCAGGGACGTTACGAAGTCGGCACGGTTTCGTATGCGGATTGGTGCGGGGTCTGACCCCCTCCGGGCCCGCGACCTGCTAGGCGCGCGCCAGCTACCGGCGGCCGCGGCCGAACAGGCGGCTCAGGAATCCGCCCTGACTCGGCTGCCAGCGAACGACCGGCGTCTCCTCGTACTCGGGGAGCCCCTCGAGCGACTCGCGCGTGAGGTCGATCTCGACCCGGTCCTCCCAGATGGCCGTCACGCGCTCGGCCGCGACGAGCCGCTCGCCGGCCAACGCGTGGGGCACGACGGCGAGCCCCGTGAAGACGTCCGCGTCCGTGTCGCCGACGACGCGGCTGACGCGCCCTGCCACCTCGCCGTCGGCCGTGACCACCTTCGCGTCCGCCTCGATCGCCTTCCACGACACCTGCGGCCGCGCGCCCATGTCGTCGGCATCCATCAGAGCGAGCGCCCGCCGACGCGCCAGACCGGCCCCTGCGTCGCGACGGGATGCGCGTCCGAGACCACCTGGACGATCTCGACGCGCCCGGTGATCCGCTCGGAGTCGAGCCGGGCGAGGCACCGCTCCGTCATCCCCGCCGAGGCTCCGTACCCGATGCGGCGAGCCGCGCGGAACTGCATCGTCGTGCGCCCGTCCACGAGCTGCGGGTTGAGCGGCGACATGAGCAACGCGGCCCGGTCGACGAAGTCGCTCGAGCCGAGCGTCAGGTGGACGAGCGCGTGCGACCAGTCCTCCGGCAGGGCCTCGACGAGCGCGCGCCACTCCGCCGCGAGCGCGCCCGGCGCCGGCGCCTCGTCCGCCGCGACCGACGCATCCGTCCCGCCGTCCGCGAGCGACAGCCGTCCGTTCACGCCGTCGCGGTCGAGCCGCCCGAGCACGCGCTCGAACGCGTCCGCGCTCGTCCCGACGGGCCGCGTCCGCCGCGAGACCTCGAGCCGGAGCTCGCTCCCCGCGCGCACCGGCGCGGCCGGGCCGAGCACGAGCGCCGCGTGATCCGCCTGCCCCGCGTCGTCCACCGAGAGCGCGAGCGACGCGGTCTCCCACGAGCGCCCGAGCCGCGTCAGGATCTCCGACCACTGCTCGGCGAGCTTCACGGCCGAGGATGCTAGCGTGCCCCAGATGGCCACGGCAGAGAAGAAGTCGCATGCGCTCGCACCCGACACGCTCAAGGACTTCCTCCGGGAGATGCTGCTCATCCGGCGGTTCGAGGAGATGGTCGAGGAGCGGTTCCGGGCCGGCGAGCTGCCCGGCTTCCTCCACGTCGCGATCGGCCAGGAGGCCGTCGCGGTGGGCGTCTGCCGCGCGCTCGACGACGGCGACGTGATCGCCTCGACGCACCGCGCGCACGGGCACACGCTGGCGAAGGGCACGCACCCGAACGAGCTCATGGCGGAGCTCTACGGGAAGATCGAGGGCTGCAGCCACGGCTACGGCGGCTCGATGCACCTCTACGACGTGGAGCGCGGGAATCTCGGCGCGAACGCGGTCGTCGGCGGCGGGCTCCCTGCGATCGTCGGGAGCGCGCTCGCGTTCAAGCTCCGGAGCGAGCCGCGCGTCGCGGTCGCGTTCTTCGGCGACGGGGCGACGAACATCGGCACGTTCCACGAGTCGATGAATCTCGCGCAGCTCTGGGGCGTCCCCGCCGTCTTCGTCCTCGAGAACAACCACTACGCCGAGTCGACGCCCGCGAAGCAGCAGCTTCCGATCGACGACCTGACGAAGCGCGCCGATGCCTACGGGATGCACGCGATGAAGATCGACGGCCAGGACGTCGAGGTCGTCTACCACGCCGCGAAGAAGGCGCTCAAGCACGCGCGCGACGGCAAGGGCCCCGTCTTCCTGCACGTGGAGACGTACCGCCTGACCGGCCACTACATCGGCGACCCGCAGGTCTACCGCCCGAAGGAGGAGGTGCGCGAGCTCCGCCGCACCCAGGATCCGGTCGAGAAGCTCCGGAGCGCGCTCGAGCTGCCCGACGGCGAGTGGGAGGCGATGGAGCGCGAGGTCGCCGAGATCGTCGAGGGATCCGTCGAGTTCGCGAAGGCGGGGACCGATCCCAAGCCCGAGGACGCGCTGAAGAACATCTATGCCTGAGACCACCTACCGCGAGGCGGTCCGGGACGCCATGAGCGAGGCGATGCGCCGCGACGAGAGCGTGTTCATCATGGGCGAGGACATCGCCGAGATGGGCGGCTCGATGGGCGTCACGCAGGGGATGCTCGACGAGTTCGGGCCGGACCGCGTGCGCAACACACCGATCTCCGAAATGGCGATCGTCGGCGCCGGGATCGGCGCGGCGATGGCGGGGATGCGCCCGATCGTCGAGATCATGTACCAGGACTTCACGACGCTCGCGATGGAGCAGATCGTGAACCAGGCGGCGAAGCACCGCTACATGTCGGGCGGCCAGCTCAAGGTGCCGCTCACGATCCGCACGCAGGGCGGCGCCGGCTGGAGCCCGGGCGCCCAGCACGCCCAGCAGCTCGAGGCGTGGTTCGTCCACGTCCCGGGGCTCAAGGTCGCGTTCCCGTCGACGCCCGAGGACGTGCGCAACCTCCTCTACGCGTCGATCTACGACGACAACCCGGTCATCTTCTTCGAGCACCGCACGCTCTACGGGCTGAAGGGCGACGTCCCGGAGGAGATCGAGCCGGTCGAGTTCGGCAAGGCGCGGATCCATCGCGAGGGCGAGGACGTGACGGTCGTCGCGACCGGCCGGCTCGTCCACGAGGCGCTCGCCGCGGCCGAGGAGGCCGAGGGCGAGGGGATCTCCGTCGAGGTCCTCGACCCGCGCACGCTGCTCCCGCTCGACGAGGACGCGATCGTCGCGTCGGTCGAGAAGACGAACCGCTGCGTCGTCGCGCACGAGGCCGTCGTGCGCATGGGCTTCGGCGCCGAGGTGGCCGCGATCGTCCAGGAGCGCGCGTTCGACTACCTCGACGCGCCGGTCGGGCGCGTG
The DNA here is from genome assembly GCA_025930955.1 of Thermoleophilia bacterium. Lineage (GTDB taxonomy): Bacteria > Actinomycetota > Thermoleophilia > Gaiellales > Gaiellaceae > JAICNY01. Next base: position 6,811 of record JAICNY010000088.1, on the reverse strand, counting down.
GGCGCGAAGTTCTCGCCGCTCCCGTTCGCGCCGATCATGGAGGAGTACGTCGTCCCACACGCGCGCGACGTGCTCGCCGCGATCAAGAAGACCGTCGGGAAGAACTAGCGCATGGCGAGCCAGGTCACGCTGCCGCGGCTGGGCCAGGGCATGGAGTCCGGGACGATCGTCCGCTGGCTCAAGGCGGAGGGCGACTCGGTCGAGAAGGGCGAGCCGCTCTACGAGCTCGACACCGAGAAGGTCACGCAGGAGGTCGAGGCCGACGCAGGCGGCGTCCTGCTCAAGATCCTCGTCGCCGAGGGCGAGGTCGACGTCGGCAAGCCGATCGCCGTGATCGGCGAGGAGGGCGAGGACGTGCCCGACGAGCCGAGCGGGAACGGCGCGTCCGCGAAGAAGGTCGGTGCGGAGGAAGAGGACGCGACGCCCGACCGGGTCGAGCCGGACGAGGGCGGCGAGGAGATCGGGGTCGAGAAGCCGGCCGAGGGGCCGGCCCGCGAGGACGAGCGCGAGCGCGGCCGCGAGGCCGGCGTCGAGGACGCCGGGGCCGCGCCGGCCGCGCCGTCCGAGCCGAGCCCTCGCCGCGACGGCGGGCGGATCAAGGCCTCGCCGCTCGCCCGCCGTCTCGCCCGCGAGCGCGGGATCGACCTCGCAAACGTCCGCGGCTCCGGGCCCGAGGGGCGGATCGTCGCCGAAGACGTCGAGCGCGGCGCCGCGCAGCCGGCAGCCCCCGCTGCGGCCGCACCGGCGGCCGTCGCGCCGGGGGAGATCGAGGAGGTCGCACTCACCTCGCTTCGCAAGACGATCGCGCGCCGGATGACCGAGGCCTGGCAGGCGCCGCACTTCCAGATCACGATGACCGCGGACATGGAGCAGACCGTGCGCCTGCGCCGGGCGCTCGTCGAGCGCATGCGGGATGGCGACGCGAAGCCGACCTTCTCCGACGTCCTCACGAAGGCGTGCGCGGTCGCGCTCCTCCGCCACCGCGACATGAACGCGCACTTCGCGGGCGACCACGTGAAGCTCTTCCCCACCGCGAACGTGGGGATCGCCGTCGCGATCGAGCGCGGCCTCGTCGTCCCGGTGATCCGGAGCGCCGAGCGCCAGACGATCGCCGAGCTCGCGAACGCGCGGGCCGACCTCGTCGGCCGAACGCGCGACGGCAAGCTCCGGCAGGAGGACCTCGAGGACGGCACGTTCACGATCTCGAATCTCGGGATGTACGGGGTCGAGCGCTTCGTCGCCGTCCTTAACCCGCCGCAGGCCGGCATCCTCGCCGTCGGCGCGATCGAGGAGCGCGCGGTCGTCCGCGACGGCGAGCTCGTCGCGCGCCCGGTGATGGAGATGACGCTCTCGTGCGACCACCGCTCCGTCGACGGCGCAACGGCGTCGGAGTTCCTCGGGACGGTCAAGGCCTTCCTCGAGGACCCCGCGCTCATGCTCTGATGCAGATCTGGTACCGCGTCTCCGACCTCGACGAGGCGCGTGCCTTCTACCGCCGGCTCGGGTTAACGGAGACGTACCGCGACGAGGAGGGCCGCTGGGCGCGCCTCGAGCGCGACGGGGTCGAGCTCTCGGTCGGGGAGGAGGTTCCCGCCTCCGGCGACGAGGAGGGCGCGCTCCTCAGCCTCGACGTCGCCGACCTGAAGGCCGAGGCCGAGCGCCTCCGCGGCGAGGGCGTCGAGGTCGGCGTCGTCGTCGAGATCCCGGGGACGATCCGGCTGCTCGACGTCTTCGACCCCGACGGGAACCGGATCCAGCTCTCGGAACCCCTCTGATCGAGGGGTCGGCGGATGCAGCTTGTGCCGCAGGCGCACGCCGGATGCACCCGCGACGGCGTCCTCGGTCGCGCCCGTAGCGCCGCTACGGGCGCTCCCTGCGTCCTTGCGAGGGCACGCCCACCGCACGCCTGCGACGAAGCGGCGTTCCGCCAACCCCTCTAGCGGGGGAAGAGCCGGCGCGGCCTCGCGCCGAGCATGGGAAAGACCGGATTCCCCCGGGTCAACGAGAGGGCGCCCCTCGGGCGCCCTCTCGCGTTTGCGGCGACCCGCCCCTCGGCAGGGCGGGGAGCGGGCCTCGGCTAGGCCGAGGCCGGCAGCACGAGCTCGAGCGGGGCTTCCGCGAGCTCCTCCCGGAGCGCAGCGACCACGGCGGGGTCGAACTGCGTCCCGGAGCAGCGCTCGATCTCCGCGAGCGCCGCCTTGGTGGTCAGCCGCGACCGGTACGTGCGGTCGGAGGTCAGCGTGTCGAACGAGTCGGCGACGAAGAGGATGCGGGCGGGGAGCGGGATCTGCTCGCCCGAGAGCCCGTTCGGGTACCCGCTGCCGTCCCACCGCTCGTGGTGGTGCAGGACCCAGGTCGCGACCGGCTCGAGGGGGATGGACGAGAGCAGTTGGTGGCCGATCTCCGAGTGGCGCTCGACGAGGTTGCGCTCGGTCGGCGAGAGCGGCCCCGCCTTCGAGAGGAGCTCGTCGGGCACGAGCAGCTTCCCGATGTCGTGGAGGTTTCCGGCCATGCGGACGAGCCCCGCCTGCTCGGCGTCGAGCCCGACCCGCTGCGCGAGGCGCGCGGCGAGGTCGCCGACGCGCTCCGAGTGGCGGCCGATGACGTCGTCACGCGCGACGAACGCCTGCGCCCGGCTCGCCGCCGCGTGGAGGCCCGCCGCGCGCACGGACGCCGAGCCGTCGGCGCGCGCGGGCGCGGGCGGAACCCGCGCGCCCGGCTCGTACACGCAGACTCGATCCTTGCCGCGCCCCTTGGCGGTGTACAGAGCCTCGTCGGCGACGCGAACGAGCTCGGTACGGGTGACCCCGTCCGAGGGATAGGACGCGACGCCCGCCGAGACCGTGACGGGGGCGCCGTGCTCGAAGCGCGCGCCCGCGATGCGGCGCGCCACCGTCTCGGCGATCGCCCGGCCTTCCTCGGCCGTTCGGTCCGGCAGGAGAAGCGCGAACTCGTCGCCGCCGAGCCGGAACGACTCGCCGCCGCGCCGGAGGCGGGCGGCGACCTGGGAGAGCACCTTGTCCCCGGCCGGGTGCCCGAACGTGTCGTTCACCGACTTGAAGTCGTCGAGGTCGACGAGGCAGAGCGTCAGCGACCGTCCGGTCTCGTCGGCCTGGTCGAGGTAGCGCTGGAGCAGCTCCTCGAAGTGGCGCTTGTTGCCGAGCCCGGTCTGCGCGTCCGTGAGCGCGAGCCGCATCGCCTCCATCGCGCGGTGCATCGAGCGCTGGTAGAGCGCGACCGCGACGAGGGGGCCGGCGAGAGCGCCCATGAGCAGCGCAGACTGGTTCCAGAGGACGGCCAGCATGAGGCTGACCGAGCCCATGATCGCGAACGCTCCCACGTTCGTCCGGGCGTTCGCTGCGAGCAGCGAGCGGTACGGGCGCCCGGAGATCCGCGAGATGACGGCCGTCGTGAGGAGCATGTTCGTGGTGAAGAAGGCCGTGATCGCGCCGATCGAGCCGAGCAGCAAGCTCGTGACCTCGGTGCCGTGTGAGAGGAGGACGACCGAGCCGCCCGCCGCCGCGCCCGAGAGCCCGTAGACGGACGCGTTGTAGGCGAACTGGACGGGCTTGCGGCGCCGCAGGCCGTCCACGAGCACGACCGCGAGCGTCGCGACGACGACCGCCGCCGCCCAACCGTACGTGAGTGCCGCGCCCGCGATGAACACCGCGGCGAGCGACACCTCTCCCGCCGGCTCCAGCGGCACCGGGAAGGCCTCCGCGAACGCGGCGCCGGCGAGGAGCGCGATCAGCCCGACCGCGAGGTGGGGGTCGGGCGAGAGCGCGAGGCTCCAGAGGGCGAGGGCGAGCGCCGTCACGCCTCCCCCGATCACGGGGAGAAGGAGCGAGCGCAGGGGGGGCTGCCGCAGTGGAGTCGTCGTCATGTCCGCAGGGTTCGATGGTGCTACGGCGGCTATCGCCCCGGATCGCGTAGCGGCCTATCCCCAGTAAGGGGGTTACCTCGCGGAGCGGGTGTCGACATGGGGAAAGGCCCGTTCGGGGGATCGCCGTCTCCGATCAGTAGGACGACGCTGAGACCGTGTGCGGGACTGGGACTCAGCGTTTCCCCTCTGCGTGCCGGTTCCTTCGCGCGCACGGTTCACCAACCTCGACAAGGAGGAAGGCATGCTGCGGCTTCGCACTTGGGCTTTCCGCTACGCGCTCCTCGCGGCGTTCGTTCTGTCCGCGGGCGCGGGCTTCAAGTGGTACTAGGCCACTGACGAACGGAGTGGCCGGCCCGCAGGGCGGGTCGGCCACTACGCCCCTGTCTCGTCCTGCGGCGACCCTTCCGGCGCGCTAGGTGTTCCTCCTCCCGAGCATCGTCCTCGGCATCGCCTTCGCGCTCCTCCTCGGAGGGAAGCCGTCGCGGATCCTCCGACTCGAGTTCAGGCACGGCTGGGCGGTCTTCCTCGCGCTCGGCCTCCAGATGATCCTCTTCACGGGCGCGCGTGACGTGATCCCGGAGCGCATGCTCGAGCCGTTCCACTTCGGGACGTACCTGCTCCTCTTCTTCTTCGCGTTCATGAACTTCCGCCAGCTCGTGCTGCTGCCGCTCTCGCTCGGGATGGCGCTGAACGCGATCGCGATCTTCTCCAACGGCGGCCGGATGCCGGTGAACCAGGAGGCCTGGGCGGCCACCGGGCTCGAAACCGGCCCGCATTCGAACATCGCCGTGGGCGCGGACCGGCTCGCGTTCCTCGGCGACGTCTTCGCGCTCCCGCGCGAGCTGCCGCTCGCGAACGTCTTCTCGATCGGGGATCTCCTCCTGGGCATCGGGACGGTGATGCTGATCGTGACCGTCTCCACGGCCGAGACGTCTCGTCCGGCGCTCCTGCCGAGCCGGCTGCTGGGGCCGCTGCGCACGCCGTCCTTTCGGAACCTCGCCGCCGGAAAGCTCGTCTCCCAGCTCGGCGACTGGCTGACGGTCGCTGCGCTCGTCGGCTGGATCTACGACGAGACCGGGTCGGTCGGGCACGTGGCAGCGCTGCTCGTCGTTCGCCTCGCACCGCCGGTGCTCGGCAGCGGGCTCGCTGCGACGCTCGTGGACAAGCTTCCCCGCCAGCGCCTGCTCGTCTCGGTCGAGATCCTGCGCGGTGTCCTCGTCGCAGCGGCGCTCGCCGGGGTGCTGCTCGACCTCCGCGCCCTAGCGTTCGCCGCGATCGCCGGCTCGGGGCTTCTCGCAGCCGTCTCGTCGGCGACGACGCGCGCGCTCGTTCCCTCGCTCCTCGACCGCCGGCAGCTCGCGGCCGGCAACGCGGTGCTCGGCTTCGCGCAGGACGGCGCGATGGCCCTCGGTGCGCTCGGGGCCGGGATCGCGCTCACGACCACGACCGCCGCCGTCGCGCTCTCGATCGACCTCGTCACCTTCGTCGTCGCGGCGGCGTTCTACGCGGGCGTCCGCGCGCGACCGGTCGCCTCGCCCCGCAGCTCGCGAAGCGCCCTCGTCGAGGGCTTCCGCTACATCCTGCGTCGGCGCCTGCTCGTCGTCGTGATCGGCGCATTCGCGACCGCGACGATCGCGACCGGGCTCACGAACGCGACGCTGCCGCGCTTCCTCGGCGCCGAGCTCGGGCTCGGACCGGGTGCGTACGGGTTCGGACTCGCCGCCCTCGCCGGAGGCCTCGCGGTCGGCGGCGCCGTCACCGGGCTCGCGCCCGTGGGAGAGATCGGTGGCCGCTGGATCGGCGTGGCGCTCCTCCTCATGGCCTCGATGTTCGGCGTCCTCGCGCTCACCGACCACGCACCGACCGCGCTCCTGATCCTCGGGCTGATCGGCTTCCTCGACGGGACGACGGACGTCCTCTTCGACACGATCGTCCAGCGCGACGTGGAGCCGGCCTATTACGGCCGCGTCTTCGGGGTCGGGTCGGCCGTCTTCACGACGACCATGATGGGCGCGGTCGCGCTTGCACCGGTCGCGAACAGCTTCGGCGCCCCGCACACCGTCATCTTCGTCGCCGCGGGCGGCCTGCTCGTCGCGGCGGTCGTCGCGCTCGTCGGCACCCGCTGCCCGCCCGCGTCGCTCGACGCAGGGCCGGGTAGGATCGCCCTCGACACGCGACCCTGACGAGGTGAACACATGGACTGTGACGTCGCCGTGCTCGGCGGCGGTCCGGGCGGCTACAGCGCGGCGATCCGCGCGGCCCAGCTCGGCGCCAAGACCGTCTGCATCGAGAAGGAGCCAGAGCTCGGGGGCACGTGCCTCCGGGTCGGGTGCATCCCGACGAAGGCCTGGGTCCAGACCGCCTACGCGCTCAAGGAGGCCGAGGAGAGCTTCGCCAAGTTCGGCGTGAACGTCGGCGAGCCCGAGCTCGACCTCAAGGTTGCGAACGAGTGGAAGCGCGCGGTCGTGAAGCAGATGACGACGGGCGTCGCCGGGCTCTTCAAGACGAACGGCGTCGAGTGGGTCAAGGGCGTCGGGCGGTTCACGGACGCGAACACGATCGCGGTCGAGGGCGGGGAGGACGTCACGTTCAAGCAGGCGGTCGTAGCGACGGGCTCGTTCCCGCTGCGCCCGCCGATCGAGGGGATCGACTCCGAGCGCTGCGTCGACTCGACCGCCCTCCTCGCGCAGGAGGAGGTGCCGCGCCGGCTCGTCATCCTCGGCGGCGGGATCATCGGCTGCGAGTTCGCGTCGATCTTCCGGCGGTTCGGCTCCGAGGTGACCGTCCTCGAGATGCTCCCGACGCTCATCCCGGCAGAGGACGCGGACGCGCAGAAGGAGCTCGCGAAGCAGTTCGGCAAGCGCGGGATCGCGGTCGAGCTCGAGCAGCAGTGCTCGAAGGTGGAGGAGACGGGCGACGGGCTCGTCG
>JAICNY010000160.1 GCA_025930955.1 Thermoleophilia bacterium | reverse complement strand
TGAGCCAGTCGATGATCTGCTGGTCGAAGTCATCGCCGCCCAGGTGCGTGTCGCCGTTCGTCGACTTCACGTGGAACGTGCCGTCGCCGATCACGAGGATAGAGATGTCGAAGGTGGCGCCGCCCAGGTCGGAGACGGCGATGATCTTTTCCTCCGCCTTGTCCAACCCGTAGGCCAGGGCCGCCGCCGTCGGCTCGTTGATGATGCGGAGGACGTTCAGGCCGGCGATCTTGCCCGCGTCCTTCGTCGCCTCGCGCTGCGCGTTGTTGAAGTACGCGGGGACGGTGACGACTGCGTCCGTGACCGGCTCGCCGAGGTACGCCTCCGCGTCGGCCTTGAGCTTCTGGAGGATCATCGCGCTGATCTCCGGCGGCGCGAGCTCCTTGTCGCCCGCCTTCACGCGCACGTCGCCGTTCGGTCCCTGGACGACGGAGTACGGGACGATCGTCATCTCCTCGGTGACCTCGCTGTGCTTGCGGCCCATGAAGCGCTTGATCGAGGAGACGGTGTTCTCGGGATTGGTGACCGACTGCCGCTTCGCCGGCGCGCCGACGAGCCGCTGGCCGTCCTTCGTGAACGCGACGACCGACGGCGTCGTGCGGCCGCCCTCGGCGTTCGGGATGACGGTCGGCTCCCCGCCCTCGAGCACGGCCATGCAGCTGTTCGTCGTGCCGAGGTCGATTCCGATGGTCTTCGCCATGTGTTCTCTGCCCCTTCCGTTGCGTGTCATCGAGTCGCTGCTCGCTGAGAAAATCTAAGCGACTTTATAGCAGATCGTCTCCGCGTCTCGCGGCCGCCGAGCCCGCTGACACCGCGTCGGGACGAGGCCGGCACGAAGCGTGCGTTTCTCCGCCGTTTGCTGGTCGGCAAGGGGTAGCTCGAGGGGGTCCCCCGGGGGGCCGTTTACACGCGCGGGCGGGAGACGACCTGAAGCGTCTCGAGCGTCGGGTCGGCGGCGTACGACAGGTGCGTTCCGCCGGCGGCCGCCTCGCGGAGCGCTGCGACGAGCTCGGCAGAGACGACCTCGCCGGGCGCGAGCGCGGGGATCCCCGGCGGATACGGGGCGACCGTCTCGGCGGAGATGCGGTCGGCTGCACGCCCGGCGGGCACGGTCTCGCGCGGCGCGTAGAACGCCTCCCGCGGGGTGAGGGCGACCTCGGGCTCGACCGCCCAGACGGCGCTCGCTGCTCCCGGATCGCGCGGCTCGCCGCGGCGGCGCTCGACCGACTCCCGCACGGCGGCGACGAGGCGTCCGACGCTCTCCTCCGTGTCGCCGATCGTGAGGAGCGGGACGAGCGTGTCGCGGTTCGCGAGCTCGAGCGTGAGGCCCTCGGCGACGAGGTCGCGCTCGACCTCGAGCCCGTCCGCGCCGGTGCCGGCGAGCGCGAGGACGAGCTTCGTCGGGTCGTCCGTCGCGGCCACCGTGAGCCCCTCGACCGCCTCGAGCTCCTCGCGCGCGTGCCGCGCGAGCGCGACCGTCCGGCCGAGCAGCTCCTCCCCGCGCGCCGCCATGAGCGCGCGCGTGCGATCGAGGCTCGCGAGGATCGCGGCGGACGGGCTCGTCGTGTGCAGCATGTCGAACGCGCCGTCGAGCCGCGCGAGGTCGAGCAGCTCGCCGCGCCCGAAGAGGTACGCGCCCTGCGTGAAGGCGGCGAGCGTCTTGTGGGCGGACGTCACCATCCCGTCCGCGCCGAGCGCGAGCGTGTGCGGCGGAAGCTCCGGATGGAAGCCGAGGTGCGCCCCCCAGGCCTGGTCGACGAGCAGCGGGACTCCGCGCGCGTGCCCGGCATCGGCGATGGCAGCCACGTCGGACAGGACGCCGACGTACGACGGCTCGACGAGGAACACCGCGCGCGCGTCCCCGGCCCGCGCGAGCGCATCCTCGACACGGGCCGCCGGCACGGAGCGCGGCAGGCCGGTCGCGCCGTCGATCTCCGGGCGCACCCACACCGGCTCGAGGCCCGCGAGGACGAGACCGGAGAAGAGCGAGGCGTGGAGGTTCCGCGAGACGACGATCCGCCCGCCGTCGCCGCCGACGGCGAGCGCCAGCGCCTCGTTCCCCTGCGTCGAGCCGTTCAGGCAGAAGCGGGCGAGGTCGGCGCCCCAGAGGTCGGCCGCGAGCGCGTGCGCCCGGGCGAGGACGCCACGGGACGAATGGAGATCGTCGACCGCGGTCGTGAGCGGGAGGTCGTACAGGAGCGCGCCGTCCGCTAGGTGCGGCGAGCGCTTGTGGCCGGGCGTCGTGAACGGAGCGATCCGCTCGTCGGCGAGGTAGGCGTCGGCGGCGGTCGCGACGGGTGTCTCCCGCTGATCCACGGCGGGGTTCTACCGGAATCGGACGGGAGGACGGAGGGCCGTGCCCCGGCGTCGCGCGCCGGGGCACGGCGGGCAGGCGGGTTCAGTCGTCCCCGCGCACCTTGTCGACGGCGTCGCCGGCCTTCTCCTTGGCGCCTTCCTTCGTGTCGCCCCAGGCGCCCTGGACCTTGCCCTCGCCCTCGAGGCCCTCGTCGCCGGTCGCCTTCCCGACGCCTTCCTTCGTCTTGCCCTCGACCTGATCCCAATCGGCCATCTGGTGCCCCCCTTGTCCGTCGTGGTTTCTCGCCCACTACCCCGGCCCCCGGATCGGGGAACGCGGCTAGCGCGTCGGCGAGACGTCCTCGACCGCGACGCCGCGGCGCAGGAGCCCGCGTCCGTCGGCGCGGCGGGCCGCCGGCGCGCTGACGATGAGGGCGACGGCGACGACGATCGCCGCGCCGGCGACGAGCACACGCGCCGAGATCTCCTCCCCGACGACCGCCCACCCGAGCAGGACCGCGACGACCGGGTTCACGTACGCGTACGTGGCGACGAGCGAGATCGGGGCCGCCCTGAGGAGCCAGACGTACGCAGTCAGGCCGACGAGCGAGCCCATCACGATCAGGTAGACGACGCCCGCGAGCGACTCGCCCGCGATCGCGGCCGGATCGAGATCGGCGAGCTCGCCGCCCGCTGCGCTCGCGAGGAGCAGGAGCACGCCGCCCGCGAGCGAGGCGAGGCCCGCGGACGCGATCGGATCGCTCGGGAGCCGCGCCCCGCGCGCGTACAGCGACCCGGCGGCCCACGAGCCGGCGGAGAGGAGCGCGACGAGGCCGCCCACCGTGTCGATCGGCCCGCCGCCGAACGGGTCGACGAGCGCCGCGATCCCGACGAAGCCGAGCAGGAGCCCGGCGACCGCGCGGGCCGAGAGGCGCTTCCCGTAGGCGACCCGGTCGAGGACGGCGATCCAGAGCGGGATCGAGGCCACGATGAGCGCGGCCACGCCGGACGGGATCCGCGTCTGCGACCACGCCAGCCCGCCGTGGCTGCCGAGGAAGAGCGCCCCGCCGAAGACCGTGGCGGCGAGGATCTGCGCGCGCCCGATCGGCTCGCGCGGCCGCCGCCAGAGAGCCCACGCGAAGAGGAGCGACCCCGCCACGAGATGGCGCGCCGACATGGCGAGAAACGGCGGGAGCGTCCGCACCGCGTACTCGATCGCGAGGAACGTCGATCCCCAGACGACGTAGATGGTCCCGAGCGCCGCGTAGACCCTCATCGAGCGCTGAACCGTAAAGGCCGAAGCGGCGCTTGACGCGCCTGGCCCGCGTCCATAGCGTCGCCGTCGACATTCGACACAAGGGGGTTGACATGAGACGGGAATTCCTCGTCGCGCTCGCGGTCGTAGCCGCGGTCGCGCTCCCGGCGCCGGGCCAGGTTGCGGCCGCGGCGCCGCCCGAGCCCGTCAAGCAGGCGACGGCAACCGGGACGGGCGGCGCGGCCTCGACGGTCGACGCCCTCGCCACGGAGGCGGCGCTCGACATCCTCGACCGGGGCGGGAACGCGGTCGACGCCGCCGTCGCCGCGGCCGCCGTGCTCGGCGTCGTCGAGCCGTTCTCCTGCGGGATCGGCGGCGGCGGCTTCATGGTCGTCTACAGCGCGGCCGACCGGTCCGTGACGACGATCGACGGCCGCGAGACGGCACCCGGCGCCTACACGCCCACGACCCTCCAGGGGATCCCGTTCGCGGAGGCGGTCACGAGCGGCCTCGGCGTCGGCGTGCCGGGCACCCTGCGCACCTGGCAGGCCGCGCTCGACCGCTTCGGGACGATGAAGCTCCAACGGCTCCTCGCCCCGGCGAAGTCGATCGCGGCGGGCGGCTTCGTCGTCGACCAGACGTTCCACGACCAGACCGCGGCGAACGCCGCGCGCTTCGCGAAGTTCACCTCGACGAGCGAGCTCTTCCTCCCGGACGGCGAGGCGCCGCCGGTCGGCACGCGCTTCCGGAATCCCGAGCTTGCCAAGACGTACGCGCAGATCGGCTCCGGCCCGGACTCGTTCTACCGGGGGAAGATCGCGGCGGCGATCGTGGACGCCGTCCGCACGCCGCCGGTGGAGCCCGGCGTGACGGACGTCCGCCCCGGGCTCATGACGCTCGCCGACCTCGCCGCCTACACGGCGCCGTTCCGCGCGCCGACCCGGGTCGGGTACCGCGGCCTCGACGTCTACGGGATGGGCCCGCCCTCGAGCGGCGGCTCGACCGTCGGCGAGGCGCTGAACATCCTCGAGGGATACGACCTTGCCGGCCTGAGCCGTGAGGAGGCGCTCCACTACTACCTCGAGGCGTCGGCGCTCGCGTTCGCCGACCGGAACCTCTACCTCGGCGACCCGGACTTCGTCTCGATCCCGCTCGCCGGGCTTCTCGCGGACAGCTACGCCGCGGAGCGCCGTGCGCTCATCGGCCCGACGACGGGCGTCCCGTACCCGCCCGGCGACCCGACCGACAACGGAGGGCCGTCCACGACGCACCTGACCGTCTCCGACCGGCACGGGAACGTCGTCTCGTACACGTTCACGATCGAGCAGACCGGCGGAAGCGGAATCGTCGTCCCCGGGTACGGGTTCCTCCTGAACAACGAGCTGACGGACTTCGACTTCGCGCCCGGACGGGCGAACTCGCCGGCCGCGGGCAAGCGTCCGCGCTCGAGCATGAGCCCGACGATCGTGCTCCGCGACGGGCGGCCGTACGTCGCGGTCGGGTCTCCGGGCGGGGCGACGATCATCACGACCGCCCTGCAGATCCTCGTGAACGAGATCGACTTCGGGATGACGCTCCCCGAGGCGATCGCGGCGCCGCGGGCGTCGCAGCGGAACCTGGCGACCGTTCAGGCGGAGCCGGGGTTCATCGTCTCGCCCGAGGCGACGGCGCTTGCGGCCCGGGGGCACCGCTTCGCCTCGACCCCGGAGATCGGGGCCGCGACCGGCATCGCGTTCCTGCCCGGCGGCTTCGTGACCGCGGCGGCGGAGCCGATCCGGCGCGGCGGCGGGAGCGCGATGGTGCAGGAGCCGACCGCCCCGACGCTCGCCGGCACGCGCGCGAAGGCACAGCGGGGCCGGGCGCTCCGCTAGGAGGGCACGCGTAGCCGGGGCGGCGCGATCCGCCCCGGCTACGCTATGCCGATGCAGCTCGTCGACGGGTTCGGCCGCCCCATCCGGAGCCTGCGCGTGTCCGTCACGGACAAGTGCAACTTCCGCTGCACGTACTGCATGCCCGCGGAAGGGCTCGAGTGGCTGCGCCGCGACGAGATCCTGAGCTTCGAGGAGATCGGCCGGCTCGTTCGGGTCATGGCCGGGATGGGCGTGGACGAGATCCGCCTCACGGGCGGCGAGCCGCTCGTGCGCCGCGACCTTCCGACGCTCGTCCACATGCTCGCCGAGACGCCCGGCGTGGACGACCTCTCGCTCACGACGAACGGCGTCCTCCTCGACCGGCTGGCCGCCCCGCTCGTCGAGGCGGGCCTGCGGCGCGTGAACGTCAGCCTCGACTCGCTCTCGCACGTACGCTTCGCCGAGATCACCCGCCGCGACGCGCTCGACCAGGTGCTCCGTGGCCTCGAGGAGGCGGAGCGCCACCCCGAGCTCCGGCCGATCAAGGTCAACTGCGTCGCCGTCAAGGGCTTCACCGAGGAGGAGGTTCCCGCGCTCGCCGAGCTCGCGCGGCGCAAGCCGTACGTCGTCCGCTTCATCGAGTTCATGCCGCTCGACGCGGACCGCGCCTGGGCGGGGGACAAGGT
>JAICNY010000011.1 GCA_025930955.1 Thermoleophilia bacterium | reverse complement strand
GGCTCGACCCGGTTGAGCTCGCTGAACGTGTCGTCGCCGTTCTCGCTCTGCCACAGCTCGCCCGAGACCGGGTCGAAGTTGAGCCCGTAGGAGTTCCTGACGCCGTACGCGTAGATCTTCTGGATGTTCGCGCCTACCTCGCCGCCGATCGCGGCGCCCGCGTCGAAGAACGGGTTGTCCGCGGGCGTCGTGCCGTCATCGTTCAGCCGGACGATCACGCCGGTGAAGTGCGCGTCGTCGGGCTCGGGGCCGCCGAACGCGTCGTCCGGGACGGGCGTGTCGGGCGGGCAGGTGTAGATCGTCTCGAGCCCGAACGGACCGCAGCGGAGGTTCTGCATCCAGCCGCGCCGGCCGGTGTCGCCGACGATCACGTAGAGCTTCCCGTCGGGGCCGAAGCGGACGACGCCGCCGTTGTGGTTCCCCGCCGCGCCCTGCGCGGGCAGCGGCGGCGCGGCGGCGACCGCCGGCTGCGCGGCCCGGAAGCGTGTGATCGGCCGGTCGAACGTGAGCGTCGAGCCGTCCCAGACGAACCGGTCGACGCGGTTGCCGAGCAGCGCGACGTTCCCGTTCACGTTCGTGTCCGCGCCGGTCGTCGACTCCGTCCAGAAGAGGTAGACCCAGCCGTTCACGAAGAAGTTCGGGTGCGTCGCGATGCCGAGCAGCCCCCGCTCGGACTGCGAGTTGACCGCGAGGTCGAGCACCGGGTCGGCCAGGAGCTCCCCGTTCAGGATCCGGCGCACCTGGCCGTTCGCCTTCTGGTTCACGAGCATGTCGTTCGGCCCGATGAACGCGAGCCCGGTCGGCTGCACGAGCCCGGTCGCAACGGTCGTCACCTCGAGGTTCGGGTCGGCGACGGTGGGCGGCGGCGCCTGGGCCTGAGCGGCCGCCGGCAGCGCGAGCGCGGCCGCGGCGGCGACGAGCGCGGCGATCCGCCTGCGTGGTGTTCTCGTCATGGCTTCCTCCCGTGTCGGATGGCGTCGGGGGCGGCGCGTCCTCCCTGAACACCCGCGCCGCATCGGGCCGTAGACGGTTCCGCTCCCGTCGCGCTATACGGACGCGGCGGAGCGGCGGATTCTCAGTACGGCGTCGGAGCGTCGAGCCCGACGGCGACGGGCGCCTCGCGCCCGGAGAGCGCCCGCGCGATCGCCGGGACGGCGGCGTCGACGTCCGCCTCCGAGACGTCGAGGTGCGTCACGGCCCGCAGGACGCCGGGCTTCGACGCGAACGAGAGGAGAACGCCCTCGGCGCGGAGGCGTGCGACCGCCCCGTCTGGGTCGAGCCCGAGCGAGCCGACGTCCAGGAGGACGAAGTTCGACTCGACCTGCGCGGGGTCGACCGGCATGCCGGCTTCCGCGAGCCCCTCGACGAGGCGGCGCGCGTTCGCGTGGTCGTCCGCGAGCCGGTCCACGTGGTGGTCGAGCGCGTAGAGGCCCGCCGCCGCGACGATCCCGGCCTGGCGCATCGCGCCGCCGAACAGGTGCTTGAGGCGGCGCGCCTTCGGCGCGAGCTCGCGCGACGTCGCGACGAGCGCGCCGAGCGGGCAGCCGAGGCCCTTCGAAAGGCAGAGCGTCACCGTGTCGGCCTCGCGCCCGTACTCGGCCGCGCGGACGCCGGCCGCGACCGAGGCGTTCAGGAGGCGCGCCCCGTCGAGGTGCACGGCGAGCCCGTGCCCGCGGGCCTCGGCAACAACCGCGCGGTAGCGGTCGAGCGCCCACACGCGCCCGCCGCCGCCGTTGTGCGTGTTCTCGAGCGCGAGCACGCGCGTCGGCGCCATGTGGAGGTCGCGCGGCGGGTTCACCGCCGCGCGCACCTGCTCCGGGGTGAGCCGCCCGTCCTCGGTCGCGAGCGGCTTCAGCGCGAGGCCCGCGTGGACGGCCGGCCCGCCCAGCTCGTAGCGGTAAATGTGGGCCCGCGCCTCGACCAGCAGCTCGTCGCCCGGCTCCGTGAGCAGCCGGAGCGCGATCTGGTTCCCCATCGTCGCGGTCGGGAGGTAGACGGCCTCCTCCTGCCCCAGCAGCTCGGCGGCGCGCTCCTCGAGCGCGATCACCGTCGGGTCCTCCCGCTTTTGCTCGTCGCCGACGACCGCCTCGGCCATCGCGCGGCGCATGCCCGGGGTCGGCTGGGTGAGCGTGTCCGAGCGGAGGTCGATCACGCGCCCAGCCTAGCGGGAGGCCGCCAAGACGCCATCCGCCCAAGATCGTAAGTTTTCGTCGCGCATGCGGGGAAATTTGCCTACCATCCGTGGTTCGTGATCCGTAGCACGGCACTCATCCTCCTGGTCCTCGCAAGCGCGTTCACGGTCGCTCCCGCGGCCGGGAAGCAGCTGCCCGTGATCCCGCGCGGGGTCGAGGTGGGCGGCGTCCAGGTCGGCGGGCTCATCACGGTGCAGGCCGAGGCGAAGGTCCAGCGGACGTACGACAAGCCGCTCCACCTCTTCCACGGGGATTCGACGTGGACGGTGAAGCCGGGCCGCTTCGGCGCCGAGGCGTCGATCGCGGAGGCGGTGGAGGCGGCGCTCGAGGCGGAGCCGAACGCGCGGCTCGACCTCGAGGTCGTCGTGCGGAAGAAGGCCGTGCGCAAGTACGTCGACGAGCTCGACGAGCGCTTCGGGATCGAGCCGCGCGATGCGCAGCTCGTCGGCCTGACCGAGAAGCTCACGCCGAAGATCAGCGCGGCCGAGCCGGGCCGCCGGGTCGCGCGCGAGAAGATGATCCGCCGCCTGACGACGGCGCTCCAGGCGTCGTATCGCGGGATCCAGATCGAGGTGCTGACCGTCCCGGTGCAGCCGGAGGTCACGGAGGACGAACTCGGCCACACGGTCGTCATCCGCCGCGGCTCGAACCGGCTCACGCTCTGGAAGGGCGCCACGCTCGTCCGCAACTTCACGGTCGCGACGGGCTCCGCGGAGTACCCGACCCCGACCGGCACGTTCGAGATCGTGAACATGCAGCGCGACCCGACATGGACTCCGCCCGACTCCGACTGGGCGAAGGACGCCGAGCCGATCCCGCCCGGGCCGGGCAACCCGCTGGGGACGCGCTGGATGGGCATCTCCTCCCCGGCCGTCGGGATCCACGGCACGCCGGACGCCGCCTCGCTCGGCTACTCGGTCTCGCACGGATGCATCCGCATGGCGATCCCCGAGGCCGAATGGCTCTTCGAGCAGGTCGACGTCGGGACGCCGGTCTACATCGTCCCCGTCTGAGTTAGCCCGCGCGTGAGGCGGGAACGTGAGGGGTCCCCAGGGAAAGGAGCCACGTGAACCGCGCATGGCGCCGGATGATCCGGTTCGGCAAGGACTTCTCCGCGCGGCGGAGCCAGGGCCGCATGCGGCAGCGCGAGGACGAGATCTACGCCGCGAGCACGCCGCAAGACGTGACGAGCGTCCGCGCAAAGAACGAGCGCAAGGGCAAGGTGACCGCGGACAAGTGGAACCAGTAGCGCGGGCGGCCGGCGGGCCGGCGCCCGCCGGCCGCCCGCCGCTCAGTGGTTGCGGAGGGCGTCGATGAGCTCGTCCTTCGACATGTCGGAGCGGCCCTCGATGCCGATCTCGGCGGCCCGCTGCTCGAGCTCGTCCTTCGTGCGGTCCTCGTAGTTCTCGGCCTGGCCGCCGCGCTCGCTCGCGGAGTCGCCTGCGTTCGCGATCCGGGCGGCCTTCTCCTTGCTCGCGCCCTCGCGGCGCAGCGCCTCGTAGCGCTCGTCGTCCTTGACGGACGGACCGTGATCCTTCGCCATCGTATCCCCCTTCGCTCGGTGACGCGCGGTTGCTACCCGCGCGGGCGGCGCTCCATGCGCTCGAGCCACGCCGCGAGGCGCGGATGGTCGTCGAGCGGGCGGAGGTGCTCGACGAGGATCAGGTGGAAGCGCTCCTCGTCCTCGGCATCCGAGTAGCGCGCGTAGCGCAGGAACGGAAACGCGGCGCAGTCGCCGACGGAGAACTCACCGAAGAGGTGGTCGCGGCCGGCGAGGAGCCTCTCGAAGACGTCCCGCGACGCCGCGAGCTCGGCGGCGAGCTCCGTGACGAGCGCGCTGTTCGGCTCCGCCTTGCCGAGCTCGGCGTCGAGCGCGTTCGGCGGGCGCTTCCAGACCCGGTTGAACCAGTCGAGGAAGACCTCGACTTCCGCCCGCCGGGCCGGGTCGCGCGGGTAGAGCGGCGGGTCCGGGTGAAGCTCCTCGAGGCGCGCGAGGATCCGCGTCGAGTCGTACGTGACCGACCCGTCCTCCTCCACGAGCACCGGGACGAGATCCTGGCCGCTGACCTCGCGGACCGGCGTCCGGTCGGCCGGGTCGACGTCCACCCACTCGACCTCGATCCCCTTGTGGGCGAGGGCGAGCGCGACCCGCTCCACGTTCGTCGAGAACGGGATGCGGTAGAGGCGCAGCACGAACGGTGAAACGGCGCGGGCGCGGCTTCTCTTCCCGGGTGTAACGTGCGGCCGTCGGGCGGGACTGGGAGGCTGAGATGTCGTTCTTCACCCGAGGGTTCGAGGGCCGCCGGCGCGACGACGCGCCCGAGGGACGGCTGCCGCCGGGGCAGTACCTGACGGGCGGGTTCCCGGTGCTCTCCGCGGGGCCGACGCCGCACACGCCGCTCGAGGAGTGGACGTTCACGGTCGAGGGCGGCGCCGAGACCGCCCGCTGGACGTGGGACGAGCTGCGCGCCCTGCCGTCGGAGACCCCCACGGTCGACATCCACTGCGTGACGCGGTGGTCGAAGCTCGACACGGTCTGGGAGGGCGTCTCGGTCGACACGCTCCTCGACGCGGTCGAGCACGACGCGTCGTACGTCCTCGCATTCTGCGACGGCGGGTACACGACGAACCTCCCGCTCGAGGACGTGACCGGCGGCAAGGCGTGGATCGCGTACGGCTACGACGGCGAGCCCCTCGACCCCGAGCACGGCGGGCCGGCGCGCCTGCTCGTCCCGCACCTCTACTTCTGGAAGAGCGCGAAATGGGTGCGCGGCCTCAGGCTCCTCGACGACGACGAGCCGGGGTTCTGGGAGTCGAACGGCTATCACCTGCGCGGAGACCCGTGGCGGGAGCAGCGGTACTGGGGCGACTGACGACCGGCTGGCGGGTGGCCGAGGTCGTGGACGCCGTCGCCGAGACGCCCCGGGTGCGCACCCTCGTCCTCGCCGCGGACGGGTGGCCGGGCCATCGCGCGGGGCAGCATCTCGACGTGCGGCTGACGGCGCCGGACGGCTACCAGGCGCAGCGCTCGTATTCGGTCGCGTCACCGCCGGGGGAGCCTCCCGCGATCACGGTCGAGCGGCTGGAGGACGGCGAGGTCTCCCCGTTCCTCGTCGACGAGGTGCGGGCCGGCGACCGGATCGAGATTCGCGGGCCGATCGGCGGGTGGTTCGTCTGGGAGCCGGCGCTCGGCGGCCCGCTCCTGCTCGTGGCCGGCGGGTCGGGCGTCGTCCCGCTCATGGCGATGGCGCGGCTGCGCGCGGCGGCGCGCTCGGACGTGCCGGCGCGGCTGCTCTACTCGTCGCGCTCGTGGGAGGACGTCATCTACCGCGAGGAGCTCGGGGCGCTCGCGGACGGGCCGGCCGGGCTCGAGGTCGTGCACACGCTGACCCGTGCCCAACCGGACGGGTGGACGGGGTACGCGCGCCGCGTCGACGAGGCGCTCCTGCACGAGGTCGCGTGGCCGGCCGAGTCGGGCGCGCAGGCGTTCGTCTGCGGGCCGACGGCGTTCGTGGAGGCGGTCGCGTCGGGGCTCGTCGCGCTCGGGTACCCGTCCGAGCGGGTGAAGACGGAGCGGTTCGGGGCGACGGGATGAGCGTCGGGACTCGAACCGAGGAGCTCCGCCTGGACGGGAACGCGCTCGGCGGCGCGCTCCTCGAGCTGCTCGGACCGGAGGGCACGGCGGCGCTCGGGACGTGCGGCTCGTGCGGCGCACGAGGCGAGCTCGCACGGCTCCTCGTCTACGTCCGCTGCCCCGGCATCGTCGGGCGCTGTCCCGCGTGCGACGCCGTGCTCGTGGCCGTCGTCGAGGGGCCCGAGCGGACGTGGGTCACGCTCGCCGGGCTGCGTTCGCTCGAGCTCGTGCACGGCGACGGCTGAGCGCGGCGGGCCCGGGGCGTGTCGTGCGCGCCGCGTGGCATCGGCCGCGCCGCCGGCACGACGTCCGGGGCCGAACGCGCCGTCCTCGCGCACGGCCGATCGGGCCCCGTCCAGCGATTTCCCGCCCTCAGGGGTGGGGTCGAGGGGACCGTCTCCCGCCTCCCAGCTCGAGCGTACCGCGGAAAAGCGCACGGAACCGTGCCGATTCCGTGCCGATTGCCCGCGTCACTCCTCCGGCATGAGGATCCAGAGCAGGATGTACGCGAGAACCTGCGGCCCCGGCAGGACGATCGAGAGCACCGCGAGCACGCGCACGAGCCACGCGGAAGAGTCGAGCGCCCGCGCGATCCCGGCGCAGACGCCGCCGATGACCCGCCCTCGGCGCGGGCGCACGAGCCCGCGCCCGCGGAACGCCTCGCGGAACCGCGTCACGGGGCCAGCCTAGCCCGCTACGCGAAGAACGTGTCCTCGTGCCGGTACGGCGGCGCGCAGCAGCAGAGGAACCGCAGCTCGTCCTCGGCCGCCCGGATCCGGTGCCACGCGCCCGGCGGCAGGAGCACCGCATCGCCGGCTCCGACCTCGCGCCGCTCGCCGTCCACCTCCATCTCCCCCGACCCGGCGAGGACGACGTAGAGCTCCTCCGTCTCCGCGTGGTAGTGGCGCTCGGTCGCCTGCCCCGGCGCGAGCGTCGCCTCGGCGAGGCTCTGGTTCCGTGCGCCGCCCGCGTCTGCGTCGATGAGGACGCGGATCGTCGATCCGTCCGCGGTCGTGAACGGCTCGGCGTCGGCACGCGAGCGCACCTCCACGTCAGACCCCCTTGGGTGCCTCGACCGGCTGCACCGGCTCGCGCGCCGCTCCCGCGTCGGGGTGCTCGTCGAACCGGTACCGAACGATCGCCTGCTTCGCCGCCTTCACCTCGTCGAGCCGCTTCACGGGCCGCCGGTGCGGCGCGTCCTTCACGAGCCCGGGCTCCTCGGCCGCCTCGCGCGCGATCGCGAGCATCGCGTCGGCGAACGCGTCGAGCCGCTCCTTCGGCTCCGTCTCGGTCGGCTCGATCATGAGGGCCTCCGGCACGATGAGGGGGAAGTAGATGGTCGGCGGATGGAAGCCGTAGTCCATGAGCCGCTTCGCGACGTCGAGCGCGGTCACCCCGTGCTCGCGCTTGAGGGTGCGCGCGGAGAGGACGAACTCGTGCATGCACAGGCGGTCGTACGGCAGGTCGTAGGCGTCGCGCAGGCGCGCGAGGAGGTAGTTCGCGTTCAGCACCGCGACCTCGGACATCTCGCGCAGGCGCGGCCCATAGGAGCGGATGAACGCGTACGACCGGACGAACACGCCGAACGGCCCGTAGTAGCCGCGCACCTTCCCGATCGTCTTCGGGCGGTCCTCGTCGAACCGGAAGCGCTCGCCGTCGCGGGCGACGACCGGCACCGGGAGGAACGGCTCGAGCTGCGCGCGCACCGCGACCGGCCCGCCGCCCGGCCCCCCGCCGCCGTGCGGCTGCGAGAACGTCTTGTGGAGGTTGTAGTGGACGATGTCGAAGCCCATGTCGCCCGGCCGCGAGATCCCGCACACGGCGTTCAGGTTCGCGCCGTCGTAGTAGAGGAGCGCGCCGGCGCCGTGAAAGATGTCCGCCACCTCCTCGATCCGCTCGTCGAAGAGCCCGAGCGTCGAGGGGTTCGTGAGCATGAGGCCGGCGGTGCGCTCGTCGACGTGCTCGCGGAGGAAGTCGACGTCGAGGTTGCCGCGCTCGTCTGTGCCGACCTTCTGGAGCTTGTACCCGGCCATCGTGACGCTCGCCGGGTTCGTCCCGTGGGCGGTGTCGGCGACGAAGACGGTGTCGCGCCCCTCCCCCTCGCCGCGGTCCTCGAAGTATGCGCGCATGAGCATGAGCCCGGTCAGCTCGCCCTGCGAGCCCGCCGCGGGTTGGAGCGAGACCGCGTCGAGCCCGACGACCTCGGCGAGGATCTCCTGGAGGCGCCACATGAGCTCGAGCGCGCCCTGGGCCCCGTCCTCCTCCTGGAGCGGGTGGAGGTCGCGGAAGCCGGGCAGCGCGACGACCCGCTCGTTCACGCGCGGGTTGTGCTTCATCGTGCAGGAGCCGAGCGGGTAGAAGCCGGTGTCGACGCCGAACGTCCGGTCCGCGAGCGCGGTGAAGTGGCGGACGAGCTCCGGCTCCGAGAGCTCGGGGAGCCGTGGCGCCTGCTCGCGCCGAAGCGCCTCCGGCAGGTCGGGAACGGGCAGCTCCGGGTCGGGCAGCGTCGCGGCGCGCCGTCCGGGCTGCGACTTCTCGTAGACGAGCTGCATGGGCGGGCGCGGGTCGGCGGTCACGTGCGGAGCACCTCGGCGAGCCGGTCGATGTCCTCGCGCGTCCGCTTCTCGGTCACGCAGACGAGCAGCGCGTCGTCGAGGCCCTCGTAGTCGCGCCCGAGCGCGTAGCCGGGATGAACGCCCTCGGCCCGGGCGGCGGCGACCGCCTCGCGGGCGGGCCGTCCGACGCGTACGGCAAACTCCTTGAACGTTGTCTCATCAGGGAACACAAGTGGAAGTCCCAGTCGTTCCTTCGCGTACTGCGCGAGCGCGAGGCAGGTCTCCCCCACCTCCCGCAGCCCCTGGGGCCCGAGCCAGGAGAGGTACATGAGCCCGGCCAGCGCGAGGAGCGTCTGGTTCGTGGTGATGTTGTGTGTCGCCTTCTCGCGCCGAATGTGCTGCTCGCGCATCTGAAGCGTGAGGACGAACGCGCGCCGCCCGTCGAGGTCGGTCGTCTCGCCGACGATGCGGCCCGGCATTCGGCGGACGTAGTCTTCCCGCGCCGCGAGGAACCCGTAATGAGGGCCGCCGTACGACTGGTAGTTGCCGGCGGGCTGTCCCTCGCCGACGGCAATCGCGCAGCCGTACCGCCCGGGCGCCTCGAGGAGGCCGAGCGACATCGGGTCGACGTACGCGACGGGCAGCGACTCCTGCTCGTTCGCGGCCGCGGCCAGCTCCGGGGCGGGCTCCAGGTTCCCGAGAAAATTGGGCTGCTGGAAGACGACGCACGCGGCATCCGCCGCCGCGGCGCGGAGCTCGTCCGGATCGGTCACGCCGTCACGGTGCGGCACCTCGACGACCTCGAGGCCGAACCCCGGCGCGTACGTCTTGACGACGCGGCGCACCTGCGGGCTCACGGCCTCGCAGAGGACGACCTTCGAGCGGCCGGTGACGTGCTTCGCGACGTAGCACGCGTCCGCCGTCACGGCCGGGCCGTCGTAGCCGGACGCGTTCGAGACGTCCATGCCGGTCAGCTCGCAGATCGCCGTCTGGTACTCGAAGATCGCCTGGAGGACGCCCTGGCTCATCTCCGGCTGGTACGGGGTGTACGCGGTCAGGAACTCGCCGCGCGCGAGCATCGCGTCGACGAACGCCGGAACGTAGTGGTCGTAGATCCCGGCGCCGAGGAACGAGAGCTCGACGCCGGTGTGCGCATTGCGTAAGGCGAGCTCCGCCAGGTGCGCCGTGATCTTCTGCTCGGAGAGCGGCGGCTCCAGGTCGAGGTCGCCGCGGAAGCGCACCGCCTCGGGGATGTCCCGGAAGAGCTCTTCGACCGACGAGACGCCGATCGCGGCGAGCATCTCGTCGCGGTCGCGCTCCGTCAGGGAGAGGTACGGGAGGCTCACTGCTCCTCGAGGAGCTTGCGGTAGGCGTCGGCGTCGAGGAGGCCGTCGACCTCGCCCGGTTCGGTCAGGCGCACACGGATGAGCCAGCCCTCGCCGTACGGGTCCTCGTTGATCGTCTCGGGCGCGTCGGCGAGCGCCGGGTTGACGTCGAGGATCTCGCCGGAGAGCGGCGCGATCAGGTCGGACACGGCCTTCACGGACTCCACCTCGCCGTAGCTCTCCCCCGCGGCCACGCTGCCGCCCTCCTCGGGCGGCTCGAAGTGGACGATCTCGCCGAGCGCGTCCTGGGCGTACCAGGTGATCCCGAGGGTCGCCGTGTCGTCCTCGATCCGGGCCCAGTCGTGCTCCGCGTGGTACTTGAGCTCGGCCGGATAGCTCTCGTCGGCTGCCACTAGCGCTCCTCTCGCTCGTAGAACGGCTTCCTGGCGATTCTCGCGCGGCGTGGACGGCCGCGCAGGTCGATCGTGATCTCCGTGCCGGGCTCCGCGAGCCCAGCGTCGACGTACGCGAGCCCGATCGCCTCCCCGAGCGTCGGCGAGAGCGTCCCGGACGTGACCTCGCCGCCCTCTGGGATCGCCATGCCCTGGCGCGGGATGCCCTTGTCCTCCATCCGGAACGCGACGAGCTTCTGCGCCGGGCCCTCCGCCTTCTGGCGCCGGAGCACCTCGACGCCCGGGAACTCCTTGTCGAGCGCGCACGCCCAGCCGAGGCCCGCCTCGATCGGCGTCCGGTCGGGGCCGATGTCGTTCCCGTGCAGCGGGTAGCACGCCTCGAGCCGGAGCGTGTCGCGCGCGGCCAGGCCGCACGGGACGATCCCGCGCTCGAGGATCGCGTCCCACAGGCGCGGCGCGTCGGCCGGGTCGCAGCCGAGCTCGCACCCCCGTTCCCCCGTGTAGCCGGTCCCCGCGACGAGACACCGGACGCCGAGCACGTCGTCGTCGCGGAAGGTGAACGGCGCGATCTCGATCCCGAGCCGGCCGAGCGCCTCCGGGCCCTGGACCGCGAGGAGCGCCCAGCCGTCCGAGACGTCCCGCGTCTCGGGCAACCCCGCACGGTCGGACTCCCGATTCGACGCGTTCACGACGAGGAGGTAGTCGTCCTGGCCGCGCCGGTAGGCGATCAGGTCGTCGACGATCCCGCCCTCGGCGTTCGTGAGCAGCGTGTACTGGGCGCGCCCGGGCCCGATCCGGTCGAGGTCGTTCGTGAGCCGGCCCTGAAGGTAGGCGTGCGCGCCCTCGCCGGCGAGCTCGAGCTCGCCCATGTGCGAGACGTCGAACACGCCCGCGCCCGAGCGGACGGCGGCGTGCTCCTCCGCGATCGACGTGTACTGCACCGGCATCTCCCAGCCCGCGAACGGGACGAGCCGGGCGCCGAGCGCGGCGTGGCGCTCGTGGAGCGGCGTGCGGCGGAGCGTCTGCACCGGAGCGGATCCTAGAGGCTCGAACCACGCCTGCGGCGGCTGCGACGCGCGCGCCGCTTCGGACACGCCCGAACGCCATTACCCGCCCTCAGGGGTGGGTCCTGGGGACCGCGTCCGCCTCCCGCGCGCGAGCCTACCGTGGAAATCCGCACGGGTTCGTGCCAATTCGTCCACAGCGACGGCGGCGGCCGCGGGCGACGCGAGCGCCTTCAGGCGCCCGCCGGCTCGGCGGGGGCGGGCGCCGCCACCCGTTCCTCGAGCGGGGCGAACCGCGCGGTGAAGTGCCGCAGCACGGGCGCCTCCGCCACGAGCTCGTACCCGCGCACCGCGTCGCGGTCGCGCAGGATCTCCCGGATCGCGTCGGCGGCGTGCTCGAGCTGGCGCGACGTGTAGACCCGGCGCGGCACCGCGAGCCGGAGCAGCTCGAGCGGCGGGTGCCGGTTCTCCCCGGTCTCCGGGTCGCGCCCGGCCATGACCGACCCGATCTCCGCCGCCCGCACCGCGCCCGCGAGGTAGAGCTCGCACGAGAGCGCCCAGGCGGGGAACGCGTCCACCGGAACGTGCGGGAGGGTCGCGCCGGCGTCGACGTAGACCGCGTGCCCGCCGACCGGCTGCACGACCGCCGCGCCGGCCTCGACGAGCGCCTCGCCGAGGAACGCGACCTGCTCGGTCCGGTGACGCAGGTACTCCTCGTCGAGCACCTCCCGGAGCCCCACCGCGATCGCGTCGAGGTCGCGCCCGGCGAGCCCCCCGTACGTCGGGAACCCCTCGCTCACGATCCCGCGCATCTGGAGCCGGTGGAAGAACTCCACGTCCTCGCGGATCGCCACGAACCCGCCGATGTTCGCGATCGCGTCCTTCTTCGCGCTCATGAGCACCGCGTCCGCGTCGGCGACGAGCGCGCGCACGATCTCCGGGAGCGGCACGTCCGCGTACCCGTCCTCGCGCTGTTTCACGAACCACGCGTTCTCCGCGAAGCGCGCGATGTCGAGGACGAGCTTCTTGTCGTGCGCCCGCGCGACCTCGGCGACCGCGCGGACGTTCGCGAGCGAGACGGGTTGCCCGCCGCCCGCGTTGTTCGTGATCGTGAGCATGACGATGGAGACGCGCCCGCCGTCCGGCCCGTCGAGCAGCTCCCGGAGCCCGGCGACGTCCATGTCGCCCTTGAACGGCGCCCACGTCCCCGGGTCGAGCGCCTCCGGCACCGGGAAGTCGAGCGCGATCCCGCCGCGGATCTCGATGTGCGCCCGCGTCGTGTCGAAATGCGCGTTCGACGGGACGATCTCCCCCTCGTCGATCACCGCACCGAAGAAGACGCCCTCCGCGCCGCGCCCCTGGTGCGCCGGGACGACGAACGGGAAGCCGAGCACGTCCTCGACCGCCGCGCGAAACCGCCGGAAGCTTTCCGAGCCCGCGTACGACTCGTCCCCGAGCATGAGCGCGGCCCACTGCGCCTGGCTCATCGCGCCGGTGCCGGAGTCGGTCAGGAGGTCGAGCTCGACGTCGCGCGCCGCGAGCTGGAAGACGTTCCAGCCGGCCGCCGCGAGCGCCGCCTCGCGCTCCTCGCGCGTCGTCGCGCGAATCGGCTCGACCATCTTGATCCGGAACGGCTCCCTCGGCGCGCGCACGTTGCCCTACCCGACCCTGCTCCGGAGCTCGGCGAGCTCTTCCTCGATCGCGTCGACGCGTCGCTCGAGCCGGGTGAGCCGGTCGTCCGCGACGGGGAGCGGGACGGGAGCCGCCCCCGCAGTCGCCTCGTCCGCGTCGCCGCCGAGCAGGTGCGCGAACCGCTCCTCCTTCTGGCCCGGCCGGCGCGGGAGTCGCGCCACGAGCTCGCGCTCGCCGAGCGAGATGAGCGCCTCCTCCACCGCCGCGATCGACTCGAACCGGTGCAGCCGCTCCGTCCGCGACTTGAGCTCGCCGAGCGTCTGCGGCCCGCGCAGCATGAGGACCGCGAGGAGCGCGAGATCCGCGTCGTCGAGGCCGAGCGCCTCGCCGAAGAGATGCCGGTACTTCACCGCGCGCGAGCCGGCGCCGCTCGCGAGCCGCGTCCACCCGCGCCCGCCGAGCCGCTGGAGCGCGGCGCGGATCGTCTCCTCGTCGTAGTCGACGACTGGGTCGCGGTTCGTCGACTGGTTGCAGGCGAGCCGCAGCGCGTTCAGCGAGAGCGGGTAGGCGTCGGGCGTCGTCCGCTGCTTCTCGATCAGGCAGCCGAGAACCCGAAGCTCGACGGGCGAGGCGTCCACGCGCGAAGCGTAAACGCCTCCGGGCGGCTCAGTCGTCCCTGAGGAACGAGGGGACTTCGAGGATGTCCTGCGGTACGTCGAACCCGCGGCTCGCGCCCTCGCTGACCGGCTCGGCCTCGCGCTCCTGCTCGCGCTTCTCGCGCCGCGGGCGCACGTCGCCGAACCCGGTCGCGATCACGGTGACGCGCACGGCGCCGCCGAGGTGGTCGTCGATCACCGCGCCGAAGATCACGTTCGAGTTCTGGTCGGCCGCCTCGGTCACGACCTCCGCCGCCTCGTTCACCTCGAAGAGGCCGATGTCGGCACCTCCGCTGATGTTCAGAAGGATGCCGGTCGCGCCGTCGATCGACGCCTCGAGGAGCGGCGAGGAGACCGCCTGCCGCGCCGCCTCCGCCGCGCGGTTCGGGCCCTCCGCCTCGCCGATGCCCATGAGCGCCGATCCGGCGTCGCGCATGATCGTCCGCACGTCGGCGAAGTCGAGGTTCACGAGCCCGGGGACGGTGATGAGGTCGGTGATCCCCTGCACGCCCTGGCGGAGGACGTCGTCCGCCATCCGGAACGCCTCGACCACGGAAGTCTCCTGCTCCACCACCTGGAGGAGCCTGTCGTTCGGGATGACGATCAGGGTGTCGACGTTCTCCTGCAGCTCGCTGATCCCCATCTGCGCCTGCTCGGCGCGGCGCCGGCCCTCGAACGCGAACGGCCGCGTGACGACGCCCACCGTGAGCGCGCCGAGCTCACGCGCGACCTCCGCCACGACGGGCGCGCCGCCGGTGCCGGTCCCGCCGCCCTCGCCCGCGGTCACGAAGACCATGTCCGCGCCCTTGAGCGACTCCTTGATCTCGTCGCGGGTCTCGCGCGCCGCGGCGCGGCCGACCTCGGGGTTCGCCCCGGCGCCGAGGCCGCGCGTGGCCTGCGCGCCGATGTGGAGCTTCACATCCGCGTCGCACATGAGGAGCGCCTGCGCGTCCGTGTTGATCGCGATGAACTCGACGCCCTTGAGGCCCGCGTCGACCATCCGGTTGACCGCGTTCGAGCCGCCGCCGCCGATGCCGACGACCTTGATGACTGCGAGGTAGCTACCGCCTTGATCTCTCATGATCTTCTCCCTGAAGCTCTACTTGAGCGTCCGATGAGCGTACGGGCCGCTCACGCGCCTGTCAAATACCTAATTTGCAGGGACTTCAGAGCCGAAGTCTAAACCATCGCTTGATGGTTGAGGCTCCGAGCCCGCCACGACGCGCGCCGGCACGCTCGCGTCGACGTAGCCGTAGAGCGCGAGCTCCTCGGGCGACAGGGCCCGGATGACGGCCGCCGCGGCGGCGAGCTTGGCCTCCGCGTCGACGGGCTCGCCGAGGCGAACCTCGAGCCCGGTGTCCAGGGTCAGGACGAGCCCCTCCTCCCCTCGCTCGGCCGAGGCGACACCGCCCGGGAAGCGCTTCGGGATCGCCGCGAGCGCCGCGAGCGTCTCGCTCACCTGGATGCCGCCGAGGGAGGCGCCG
Organism: Thermoleophilia bacterium; assembly: GCA_025930955.1. Classification (GTDB taxonomy): domain Bacteria; phylum Actinomycetota; class Thermoleophilia; order Gaiellales; family Gaiellaceae; genus JAICNY01. Next base: position 15,210 of record JAICNY010000011.1, on the reverse strand, counting down.
ACGGGAGGCGGCTCGGCAACCTCGGCGAGGAGGCGCGGCAGGCGGGGACGGGCGCCCGGCTCGACCGCGGCGATCACACGACCGCTCTCGGCCACGACCCAGGCCCGCCCACCGTCCTCGAGGACGACCAGCGGCCGCTCCGGCTCGACGACCACCGAGAGGGTGTGCGGGAAGGCCCGGTCGACCCGCGCGTCGCGCACGGCCGGAAGGCTCCGCAGGAGGCTCTCCACCTCGCCGGGGTCGAGCGCGACGAGGCTCTCGCCCTCGAGCGTCCGGAGCGCCTTGCGCACGTCCTCCGCCACGGCGCCCCGCGCCCCCTCGAGCTCGACGGAGCGGAAGGAGAACGCCGAGGTCTCGCGCGCGCCCGCGTAGAGGAGCGCGGCGCCCACCAGCGCGACGAGCGCGTAGCCGAGCACGCGGCGGCGCCCCGCCGGCCAGGCGGACGGGCGGACGGTCGGCGAGCGCACGACGGCCCTGGAGGCGCGGCCTGCCACCGCGTCCCCTTCGCCGCGGCGCGTCCCGGTCCTACGTCCCGTCCGGGAACGGCGGGATCGCGATCTCGCCGAGGAGCTGCACCTCCGGCTCGAGCCGCACGCCGAACCCCTCGAGCGCCCGCCGACGCGCCTCGGCGATCAGCGCCACCGCGTCGGCGGAGCGCGCGTCGCCCAGGTTCTCGATGAAGTTCGCGTGCTTCGGGGAGATCGTCGCGCCGCCGATCGCGTGCCCGCGCAGGCCGCACGCCTCGAGCATCCGGCCGGCCGAGAGCTCGTGCTCCGGGTTCTTGAAGACGCTCCCGAACGTCCGCTTGTTCGTCGGCTGCGCCGCCTTGCGCCGGCCCTGCATCTCCGCGACGGTCGCCTTGATCTCCTCGACCGGCCGCGGGCGGAGGCGAAGCTCGGCGCGGGCGACGACCTCGCCGGCGCGCAGGCCGGAGCGGCGGTAGCTGAGGCCGAGCTCCGCGGGCGTCCGCCACTCGGCCCCGCGTGCCGACGCGACGAGCGCCCGCTCGAGGACTCCGGCCATGTCGCCTCCGTACGCGCCGGCGTTCATCCACACCGCGCCGCCGATCGTGCCCGGGATCGCGCACGCGAACTCGAGGCCGCCGAGCCCGGCCGCCCGCGCGCGGTGGAGGCAGACGGCGAGCGGCGCGCCCCCGCCCGCGACGAGGCGCTCGCCCACCGCCTCGGCCGAGGCGAGCTCGCCCTTCAGCTTGAGCGCGAGCCCGTCGAAGCCCTCGTCCGCGACGAGCAGGTTCGAGCCGAGCCCGACCGCCGCGACCGGGACGTCTTCCGCCGCCGCCCAGGCGAGCAGCTCCAGGAGCTCGTCGAGCGTCTCGGGCGCCGCGAACCAGCGTGCCGGGCCGCCGGTGCCGAGCGTCGTGTAGCGCGAGAGCGCGACGTGCTCCTCGAGCGAGGCCGGCCTCACGGCGCGGAGCCTCCGAGCCGCTCGAGGATGAGCGGGACGGCCGCGTCGACGTTCCCCGCGCCGACGGTCACGACGAGGTCGCCCGGCCGCGCCGCCGCGGCCACGATCGCCGCGCCGTCGGCGACCGCGGGCGCCCACCCGACGAGCATCCCCGGCCGGAGCTCGCTCAGCCGCTCGACGACGAGCTTCCCGGTCACGCCGGGGAGCGGCGCCTCGCGCGCGGGATAGACGTCCGCGACGCAGGCCGCGTCGGCGAGCGCGAGCGCCGCGGCGAGCTCCCGGTCGAGGTGCCGCGTCCGCGAGTAGAGGTGCGGCTGGAAGAGGACGAGGAGGCGCCCGTCGCCCGCCAGCTCCCGCGCCGCGCGAAGCGACGCCTCGACCTCCGCGGGATGGTGGCCGTAGTCGTCCAGGACCCGCACGCCGCCCGCCTCCCCGCGCGGCTCGAGCCTCCGCCCCGCGCCGCGGAACGTCCGCAGCGCCCCGAGCGCGTCCTCGCGCGCGACGCCTGCGGCCTCGAGCGCGGCGAGCGCGGTCGCCGCGTTGCGCCGGTTGTGCGCCCCGGGGACGGCCAGCGGCACGTCGAGCGGCTCGACCTCGTCGCCGCGCACGACGTGCGCGTCCGGCAGGCCGGCGAGCCAGCCGGCGAAGAGCTCCTCCACCTCCGCGCGCGAGCCGAAGGTCGCGTGGTGGTCGAGGTCGACGTTCGTGACGACCGCGACGTCGGCCGGAAGCGCCGCGACCGTGCGGTCGGACTCGTCGCCCTCGACGACGAACCAGCCGCTTCCGGCGCGCGCGTGCGTCCCGAGCTGCGGGACCTCGCCGCCGATCGCCCAGGAGGGATCGCGCCCGAGCTCGCGGAGGACGTACGCGATCATCCCCGCGGTCGTCGTCTTTCCGTGCGCGCCCGCGACGACGATCGTGCGCGCGTGGCCGGCGAGCTCCGCGAGGAACGCCGCTCGGCTCGTCCCCGCGACCGCGGGATACGCGGTCGAGACCACGGTCTCCCAGCCCTCGGGCGCCGGCGGCGCGTCGGACGCGATCGTGACCGGGATCCCCGCCGCGCGCACGGGCTCGAGATACGGCGTCTCGTTCCGGTCCCACCCGGCCGCCTCGGCGCCCCAGGCGCGCGCGAGGATCGCATACGCCGAGAGCCCGGCGCCGCCGATCCCCACGAACCAGATCCTCCGGCCGGCGAGCGGAGGGCTCACGCCGCCCCCGCGAGCGCGATGAGCTCGTCGGCCACGACCTCCGCCGCGTCCGGCCGGGCGAGCGCCGCCATCGCCGCGCCCATCGCGGCCAGCCGCTCCGGGTCGGCGAGCAGCGCGTCCACCTGCGCCGCGAGGTCGAGCTCCGGCTCGGGCACGACGACGGCGCCGCCGGCGCGCTCGAAGAAGCGGGCGTTCAGCGTCTGGTGGTCGGCGGTCGCGTGCGGGTACGGGACGAGGAACGCCGGCTTCCCGGCCGCGGCCACCTCCCAGACCGAGCCGCCCGCCCGCGCCACGACGAGGTCGGCGGCGGCGAGCGCGGCGCCGAAGTCGTCCGTGAAGGGAAGCACGACGTACCCGCGCCGCGTCACGCGTGCCGCGACGCCCTCCGCGTGCGCCGCGCCGGCCAGGTGGAGGACCGCGGGCCCCCGCTCGGCCCACGCCTCGACCGCCGCGTCGTTCAGCCGCGCCGCGCCCTGGCTTCCCCCGAAGACGAGCACGACCGACTCCTCCGCCGGGAGCCCGAACAGTGCGCGAGCCTGCCTGGGCGGGACAGGCTGCGAGCGCGCCGGGATGGGCCGCCCGACGACGCGGTACTTCGCCCCGTCGCGGCTCTCGAGCGGGAATGCGAGGAAGACGCGCCCGGCGAACGGCGCCGCGAGGCGGTTCGCGAGCCCGAGGTGCGCGTCGGCCTCCATGAGCGCGACCGGGATCCGCAGGACGCGGGCCGCGAGCGCGACCGGCCCCGCGACGTACCCGCCGCCGCCCAGGACGACGTCCGGCCGGCGGCGGCGCAGGATCCGGATGCACGCCGGCACCGCCGCGCCCGCCCGCGCCACCGCCCGCGCGAGCGCCACTCCGGGCCGGCGCGGGAACCCCTCGACCCGGAACGCGTCGAGCTCGTACCCGGCCTCCGGGACGAGCGTCGCCTCAGCCCGCTGGGCGCCGGCGAACGTGACCCGCGCGCCGCGCCGGCGCAGCGCGTCCGCCACCGCGAGCGCGGGCAGGACGTGCCCGGCCGTTCCTCCGGCGGCGATCAGGAACGCGGACTGGCTCGACGGCGGCATGGTTGACCGCGATGTTAAGGAGGATGCCGACCGCGGCGAGCCCGACGATGAGGCTCGTTCCGCCGTAGCTCACGAAGGGGAGCGGGATTCCGGTGAGCGGCGCGAGCCCGAGCACGGCCGCGAGGTTGACGAGCGCCTGGCCGGCGACGAGCGCCGTGATCCCGGTCGCGAGGAGCTTCCCGAACGGGTCGCGGCACTTGAGCGCGACGCTGAACCCGGCCCAGCCGAACACCGCGAAGGCGCCGACGACCGCGGCCGCGCCGACGAGCCCGAGCTCCTCGCCGACGACGGCGAAGATCATGTCGGTCGTCGCTTCGGGGAGGTAGTTGATCTTCTGGACGCTCTCGCCGAGCCCGACGCCGAAGAGCCCGCCCGAGCCGAGCGCGATCATCGCCTGGACGGTCTGGAAGCCGGCGCCCTCGGGATCGGCCCACGGGTCCATGAACGAGAACAGCCGCTCACGCCGGTACGGCTCGAGCCAGATCGCGGCGAGCCCCAGCGCGACGAGGACCGAGGCGGCGCCGGCGAGGACGCGGACCGGCGTCCCCGCCACGACGAGCACGGCGCAGGCCATGAGGACGAGCGCGATCGCCGTCCCGAGATCCGGCTCGACGACGATCAGCGCGCACGCAGCGAGGACGACGAGGCCGATCGGGCGGAAGAGCTCGCCGAGCGTCTGCGGCGCCGGTCGCCGGGCGAGGAACGCGGCGAGCCAGACCGCGAGCGCGAGCTTGGCGAGCTCGGACGGCTGGAAGTCGATCACGCCGAGCGGGAGCCAGCGCCGCGCGCCGTTCACGCTCGTCCCGACGACGAGGACGGCCACGAGGAGGCCGAACGCCGTGACGAGGAACGGGGCGGCGAGCGGGCGGAGCGCCGGGAAGCGCACGCGCGAGAGGACGGCGAGCGCGACGAGCCCGATCAGCGCGTAGAGCCCCTGGCGCTTGAGGTAGTACGCCGGGTCGCCGTTCGCGACCGCGGCGCGGCCGGAGCTCGCGCTGTAGACCATGACGAGCCCGAACGCGACGAGCGCGAGCGTCACGAGGACGAGCAGGTGGAACTCGAGGTGCCCGCGGGCGCGCGCGGCCTTCACAGCGCCTCCACGAGGGCGCGGAACCGCTCGCCGCGCTCCTCGTAGTCGCGAAACTGGTCGAAGCTCGCGCACGCGGGTGCGAGAAGGACGACGTCACCCGGCTCGGCGTCGGCCGCCGCGGCGCGGACGGCGGTCTCGAGGTCCCCCGCGTCGCTCGTCGGGACGCCCTCGCCGGCGAACGCCTCGCGCAGCTCGTCCGCGCTCTCGCCGATCAGGTACGCGCGGAGGACGCCGCGCTCGCGCGCCGCCCGGGCGAGATCGGCGAACGGGGTGCCCTTCCGCGAGCCGCCGGCGATGAGGCGCACGCGGTCGTAGGCGGTGAGCGCGCGGGCGGCCGCCTCGGGATTCGTCGCCTTCGAGTCGTTCACGTAGCGGACGCCGTCGCGCTCGCCGACCGGCTCGAGCCGGTGCGGGATCCCGGTGAACGTGCGGAGCGCCTCCTCGATCGCGTGGTCGGGGATCCCGGCGGCGCGCGCGGCGGCCGCGGCGGCGGCGGCGTTCTCGCGGTTGTGCTGCCCGCGGAGCGCGGGCTCGGCGGGAAGCGGGTCGTCCACGGCGAACTCGACGCGCGCCGCACGCCCGGGGATCGGCCCGAACCCGCGCGGGACGACCGCCGTGTCGCCTCCGCGCTGGTTCTCGAAGACGCGGAGCTTCGCCTCGGTGTAGCGCTCGAGCGTCCCGTGCCGGTCGAGGTGGTCGGGCGTGACGTTCAGGAGGATCGCCACCGGCGCGTGGAAGTCGTGGACGTCCTCGAGCTGGAAGCTCGACAGCTCGGCCACGACCCAGGCATCCGCGGGCGGGTCGGCGACGGCGGTGAGCGGGCGGCCGACGTTCCCGGCCACCTCGACCGGCCGCCCGGCCGCGCGGAAGATCGCGCCGAGGAGCTCGGTCGTCGTCGTCTTCCCGTTCGTCCCCGTGACGCCGAGGATCGGGAGGCCGGGAAGCAGCCGGTAGCCGAGCTCGACCTCGCTCCAGACCGGCACGGCACGCTCGCGCGCGGCGGCGACGAGCGGCGCCTCCGTCGGAACTCCCGGGCTTTTCACGAGCAGGTCCACGCCGTCGAGAAGCGCGGGGTCGTCCGCGCCGAGCCGCACTTCGACGCCGGCCGCGCGAAGCCTCCCCGGGTCGAGCTCCTCGTTCCGGTCGTGGGCGCGCACGAGCACGCCGCGCGCGGCGAGCGCAAGCGCGGCCGCCTCGCCGCTCCGGGCGAGCCCGAGCACGAGGACGCTCCGCGGGATGTCGGGATCGGCCATCATCGTCGTCTGTGCGGGTCGCAGCTCTCTTCGACGTCCACGGGAACCTTCCCGCGCTCGAGGCCGTGCTCGCGGAGCCGGACGTCGCGGGCGCCGACCTCGTCCTCTGCGGCGGGGACACCGTGCCTGGGCCGTTCCCGCGCGAGTGCGTCGAGGTGCTCGCCGCGCTCGGCGACCGGCTCGTCGCGGTGCACGGCAACGGCGAGCGGAACGTCGTCGCGCGCGACGGCGAGGAGGCGCGCTGGTGTGCGGACGAGCTCGGCGCCGAGCGGCTCGCCCGGCTCGCCGCCCTGCCGACGACCGCGCGCGTCGACGTCCCGGGGCTCGGCCGCGTCCTCCTCTGCCACGGCACGCCGCGAAGCGACGAGGAGATCGTCACGCTCGTCACCCCGGACGAGCGGCTCGGCGGGATCCTCGCCGGCGTCGAGGCTGACGCCGTGCTCGCCGGCCACACGCACACGCAGATCGACCGGACGGTCGCGGGCGTCCGCTGGGTGAACGGCGGCAGCGTCGGGATGCCCTACGAGGACGAGCCCGGCGCGCGCTGGGCGCTCCTCACCGCCGACGGCGTCGAGCTCCGCCGCACCGAGTACGACCGCGAGGCCGCCGCCAGGCGGATCCGGCGAAGCGGGATGCCGGGCGCCGACGCCTTCGCGGCCGAGTACGTGCTCGCCCGCCATCCGCCCAGCGAGACGGCGCCGTACTTCGAGTCGCTCGCCTAGGTCGCGAACTCGGAGAAGTAGCGGTAGTAGAGGACGAAGGCGCAGGCGCAGAGGATCGCGCCGACGATCCAAAAGCGCACCATGATCCGGGTCTCCGACCAGGCCTTCATCTCGAAGTGGTGATGCAGCGGCGCCATGAGGAAGACGCGCCGCCCGAGGAACTTGAACGTCAGCACCTGGACGATCACCGAGAGCGCCTCGAGCACGAAGACGCCGCCGATCAGGACGAGCAGGATCTCCGTCTTCGTCATGATCGCGAACGCCGCGAGCGCGCCGCCGAGCCCCATCGAGCCCGTGTCCCCCATGAAGACCTGCGCGGGGAACGCGTTGTACCAGAGGAACCCGATCGAGGCCCCGATGAGGCTCGCGCCGAGGATCGCGAGGTCGAGGTCCTCCGGGTTCGGCGAGCGGGCGCGCACGCTCACGAGGTAGGCGACGACGCCCATGGCCGTGTAGGTGAAGAGCGAGATCGTCGAGGTGCCGGCGGCGAGCCCGTCGAGGCCGTCGGTCAGGTTCACGCCGTTCGCGGCGCCGGCGATGATCACGAACAGGAGCCCGTACCACGCCCACGAGAGCGGGATGTCGAGGTCGGCGAGCGGCACGTAGACGCTCGTCTTGAAGTCCGCGTCGTAGACGACGAGCGCGACGACGCCGGTGATCACGGCGAGCAGGAGGAGCTTCCAGCGGCCTGCGAGCCCGAGCGAGCGGCGGTGCGTGAGCTTCGTCCAGTCGTCCACGAACCCGATCGCCGCGCAGCCGAGCGTGACGAAGAACGCGGTGAGCGCGGGGAGCGTCCGCTCCGTGAAGATGAGGAACGGGACGGTCATCGAGATCATGATCAGGAGCCCGCCCATCGTGGGCGTGCCCTGCTTGGAGACGTGACCAGCCGGGCCCTCCTCGCGGATGTGCTGGCCGAGCTCGTTCCGCTGGAGGAACTCGATGAACTTCGGGCCGGCCGCGATCGAGATGACCATCCCGAGGATGCCGGAGAGGAGGACCTTTTCCACGCGCGCGCGTTATCCCATCACGCGGGTTCGGACGACACGACGGTCAGGGCGTCGGCGATCTCCTCGAACCCCATCGCGCGTGACGCCTTGAGGAGCACGCAGTCGCCGGGCCGGAGGATCCGCCGCAGGGTGGCGAGGCCGTCGTCGAGCCCGTGCGCCCAGTGCGTCTCCGGGATCCCGCGCGCGCCTTCGAGATAGCCGCGCGCGAGCGGGCCGATCGCGACGAGCACGCCGACGCCGACGCGCGCGGCCGCGGCGCCGACCTCCCGGTGGTAGGCCGCCGCGCCGGGGCCGAGCTCGGCCATGTCCCCGAGGCATGCGACCGTGCGCCGGCCGGCCGCGCGCTCGGCAAGGTGCTCGAGGGCGGCGGCCATCGACAGCGGGTTGGCGTTGTAGGCGTCGTTGATGAGGAGCCCGCCGCCCGGGAGCTCCGTCTCCTCCCCGCGCCAGCGCGAGAGCCGGATCTCCGAGGCACCGTCCTGCGCGCGGTCGAGGGCCAGGCCGAGCGCGCGGTAGGCGGCGAGCGCGGCGAGGAGGTTCTCCGCGTTGTAGCGTGACGCGAACGGGAGGTCGAGCGTGAGCCGCTCGCCGAACGCGTCGAGCTCGACCGTCGAACGGTCACCGTGCGGCGCGAACGTGCGGAGGACGACGTCGCCGCCGGGCCCGAAATGGAGGATCTCCGCGTCGACGTGCTCGAGGTGCGGCTCGAGCAGCGGGTCGCCGGCCGGAACGACCGCGTGGCCGTGCGGGGCGAGGTCGCGGATGAGCTCCGCCTTCGCCTCGGCGACCGCTTCGAGCGTCCCGAGGAGCTCGAGGTGGACGGGGCCGATCTTCGTGATCACGCCGATGTCCGGCCGCGCGGTCGCGCAGAGCTCGGCGATCTGGCCGACGCCGCGCATGCCCATCTCGACGACGACGACCTCGGTGTCCGGCTCGATCCGGGTGAGCGTCAGCGGGAGGCCGATCTCGTTGTTCTGGCTCCCCTCGGCCGCGACGGTGCGGCGGTGCGGGCGGCAGAGCGCGGCGAGGATGTCCTTCGTCGACGTCTTCGCGATCGAGCCCGTGATCGCCACGACGCGCGCCTCGCTCCGCTCCCGGACGGCGCGGCCGAGCGCGGCGAGGGCGGCGAACGCATCCTCCGGGACGAGCGCGGCGGCGGCGCCCGCGGCGAGCGCGTCCTCTGCGAACTCCGCGCCGCGGCCGACGGCGACGAAGAGGTCGCCCGGCGCGACGCGGCGGGAGTCGATCGTGAGGCCGGTGACCTCGGCGGGTGCGTCCGGCGCGCGGTCGAGCCGGCCGGGGGCGAGCTCCGCGACCTCGTCGAGCGCGAGCGGGATCACGCGGCGCCGGCCCCGGCGCGCAGGCGGCGGAGGGCGTCGCGCGCCACCTCGCGGTCGTCGAACGGCGTGACGACGCCGGCCGCCTCCTGGCCCGGCTCGTGCCCCTTGCCGGCGATCACGACCACGTCGCCGGGGGCGGCGCGCGCGAGCGCCCGCGCGATCGCCTCGGCGCGGTCGAGCTCGACCTCCGGCTCCCCGTGCACGCCCGCGAGGATCTCGCCCACGATCGCCCCCGGCTCCTCGCTGCGCGGGTTGTCCGAGGTGACCGTCACGTCGTCCGCGAGCCGGGTCGCGACCTCGCCCATGAGCGGCCGCTTGCCCCGGTCGCGGTCGCCGCCGCAACCGAACACCACCGCCAGCCGGCCGGTCGCGAGCGCGCGTGCCTCGGCGAGGAGGTTCTCGAGGGCGCCCGGCGTGTGCGCGTAGTCGACGAGCACCGTGAAGGGCTGCCCCTCGTCAACCGCCTCGAAGCGGCCCGGGACGCCGGTCAGGTGCGCGACCCCTCTCGCGATCGCCTCGTCCGGGACGTCGAGGAGCCGGGCGAGCGCGACGGCGGCGAGCACGTTCTCCACGTTGAAGCGCCCTCGCAGGCGCGTCTCGAGCCCGAGGTCGCCGAGCCGGAAGCGAGAGCCGGCGGGCGTGATCTCGAGCTCTCGTGGGACGAGGTCGGCCGGTTCGTCGAGGGCGAACGTGACGAGCGGCGCGGCGCCGAGCGCGCGGAGCTCGTCCGCGAGCCGCCGCCCGTGCTCGTCGCCTGCGTTCACGGCGGCGGGCGGGCGGTTTCCGTCCACGTCCGGCTCCACGAAGAGGCGCCGCTTCGCGTCGAAATACGCGTCGAGCGTGCCGTGCAGGTCGAGGTGCTCGGTCGAGAGGTTCGTGAACGCGAGCGCGGCGAAGCGGACGCCGACGAGGCGCTTGAGCTCCGAGCCGTGCGACGAGGCCTCGAGCGCGCACGTGCGGTCGCCCGCGTCGAGCATCTCGCGGAACGTGCGCTGGAGGTCGACCGAGGCAGGGGTCGTGTGCGTGACCGCGCGGCGCTCGCCGCCGACCCGCGCCTCGATCGTGCCGACGAGGCCGGGCCGCCGGCCCGCCGCGGCCAGGATCGCGTACGTGAGGAACGCGGTCGTCGTCTTCCCGTTCGTGCCCGTGACGCCCGCGACCCGGAGCCCGCGCGTCGGGCTGCCGAAGAACGCGTCGGCGGCGAGCCCGAGGGCGACGCGGGCGTCGTCCACGACGAGCTGCGGAACCGGCAGGCCGGCGAGCTCGCGCTCGACGATGAGCGCGACCGCGCCGCGCGCGACCGCGTCGGCGGCAAAGTCGTGCCCGTCGGCGCGGAGGCCGGACAGGCACGCGTAGAGGGCCCCCGGCGCGACCGCGCGCGTGTCGTACGCGAGGTCGGCGACGTCGACGGCGGCGGCGTTCAGCGTGCGGAGCGGCCGCACGGCCTCGCTGATGCGGTCGAGCTCGATGGCGAGCGATTCTACCGGAGGCCTCACCCGGATCCCGCACCAGGACCGGAACGAAATCCCTGCTCACGGCGCACTTTCCACACGATTTTCGTCGCGATGTCGGCACACGCCGCGCGGCCCGCGCGGGCTACGCTGACCCTAGGGACGGTCCGGACGGGGGATTAGACGCACGCGCGTCTAGCGGTCGCAGAACCCGCAGCTCACCGCGAGCCGTGCTCCTCCACCCTGCGCGCCACGAGCGCCGCGCTCTGCGCCGTGAGGGGCTCCCCGAGCACGAGCGCGCCGAGCTCGTTCGCCTGGCGGATCACCGCCTCGCGCTCGGACGCGAGCCGTCCCCGCGCCACGAAGAGCGCCGCGCGCGTCTCCGTCGCCCACGCCGCCGGCCCGGCCGGCCCCGCGCCTTCCGGCGGTGGGGCCGCGTCGGAGAGCCCGGGCCGCCGCGCCAGCTCCTCCGCGAGCGCACGCGCGCGCCGCTCGAGCTCGCCCGCGCCGCGCGCGAGCGCATCCCGTTCCGCCTCCAGGCGCTCCTCGTCCGCCCGGGCCCGCTCGGCGCGGCGCTCGGACGAGCGGAGCAGGTCGCGGGCGCGGAGCTCGGCCCGCCGCGCCTCCGCCGCGCGCGTGTCGTCGCGGCCGCCCTCCGCCTGCGCCAGCTCCTCCGCCGCAGTCCGGTGCGCCTCCCGGCGCTCCGCGACGGCCGCCTCGGCCTGCTCCCGCTCCGCCCGGGCGGCGACCTGCTCTCCCGGAAGCCGCTCGAGCCGCTCGACGCTCGCCGCCGCCTCGGCGCGGATCCGCTCGACCTCCGCCGCGAGCCCGTCGAGCTCGGCGAGCACGGACGCAGCGGCCTCGTCCGCCCGCGCGAGCTCCTGGAGGAACGCGACCGTCCGCTCGTCGGCGCTCAGCGGGCCGGACCCCTAAGACGGCGTGACGCGGAAGGCGTCGAACACCCCGTCGATGTTACGGAGCGCGCTCAGGAGCGCCCGCAGCGAGCCGACGTCGCCTACCTCCGCGACGTACCAGTTCTTCGCCATCTGATCCTCGACGTGGCCGCCGTACTCGACGATGTTCGCGCCGTGCTCGGCGAACGTCCGCGCGACGTCCTCGAGCAGCCGCGGCCGGTCCCACGAGGTCACCGCGATGTGGACGCGGAAGCTCTGCGACGCACCGCCGTCCCACTCGACGGCGGTGAACCGCTCCGGCGAGCGCATGAGCGCCTTCACGTTCGGGCAGTCCGCCCGGTGGATCGTGATGCCCTTGCCGAGCGAGATGTAGCCGACGATCGGGTCGCCCGGGACCGGCGTGCAGCACTTTGCGAGCCGGACGAGGACGCCCTCGAGCCCGTCGACGTTGATCCCGAAGTCCTGCGAGGCGACCGCGAGCTTCGCCCGCGGTTTCGTCGGAAGGGGCTCCTCCTCGGCGACCTCGGCGGTCTTGAGCCGGTTCAGCACCTTGTTCGCCACCTGGCCGGCCGCGAGCTTCCCCGCGCCGAGCGCGAGGTAGAAGTCCTCCGCCTTCTTGAAGCCCATCTCGCGGATGAGCTCGGCGAGGAGCGGCGATCCGGCGAGCTTCTTGTACGGGAGCTTGTGCTGCTTCAGCGCTTCCTCGAGCGCCTCGCGGCCGCGCGTCTCGGTCTCCTCGCGCGTCTCGCGCGAGAGCCACTGGCGGATCTTGTTCCGCGCGCGCGAGGACGCGGCGAGCGAGAGCCAGTCGCGCGACGGCCCGCGCCCGGCGGCGCGCGACGTGAGGATCTCGACGAAGTCGCCGGTGCGCAGGCGGTAGTGGAGCGGGACGATCCGCCCGTTCACCTTCGCCCCGACCGTCCGGTGGCCGACATCGGTGTGCACGGCGTACGCGAAGTCGATCGGCGTCGAGCCGGCCGGGAGCCCCTTCAGCTCGCCCTTCGGCGTGTAGACGTAGACCTCGTCGGAGGCGAGCTCCGGGAAGGCGCGCCGCAGCTCCCGCGGATCGTCCTCCTCCTCCTGCCAGGCCGCGAGCTGCTGGAGCCAAGCGAGCCGCTCCGCCTCCTGCTTCTTCGCCGGGCGGTCCTTGTAGAGCCAGTGCGCGGCGATCCCGAACTCGGCCGTCCGGTGCATCTCGCGCGTGCGGACCTGGATCTCGAGCGGCCGCCCCTCCGGCCCGATCACCGTCGTGTGCAGCGACCGGTAGAGGTTGAACTTCGGCATCGCGATGTAGTCCTTGAACCGCCCCGGCATCGGCTTCCAGAGCGAGTGGATGATCCCGAGCGTGCCGTAGCAGTCGCGCTCGCCGTCCTTGCCGTCGCGCTCGACGGTGACGCGCATCGCGGTCAGGTCGTAGATCTCGTTGAACTCCTTCCCGCGCTTCGCCATCTTCTCGTAGATCGAGTAGAAGTGCTTCGCGCGGCCGGAGATCTCCGCCGGGATGTCGACCTTCTCGAGCTCCGTCTGGAGGAGCGCGCCCGCCTCGGCGACGAACTTCTCGCGGTCGGCGCGCCGCTGGTTCACCATCGACTGGATCTCCGCGTACTTGCGCGGGTGGAGCGTGGCGAACGCGAGGTCCTCGAGCTGCCACTTCATCGTGTGGATCCCGAGGCGGTGCGCGAGCGGCGCGTAGACCTCGAGCGTCTCGCGCGCCTTCTGCATCTGCTTCTGCTTGCCGAGGTACTCGATCGTCCGCATGTTGTGGAGGCGGTCGGCGAGCTTGATGAGGATGACGCGCTCGTCCTGCGCCATCGCGAGCACCATCTTCCGGTAGTTCTCCGCCTGCGCGTGCTCGCGGCTCTGGAAGTGGATCCGGGTCAGCTTCGTGACGCCCTCGACGAGCTGGGCGATCTCGTCGCCGAACTCCGAGCGCACCTCGTCGATCGAGCGCCGCGTGTCCTCGACGACATCGTGGAGGAGCGCCGCGGCGAGGGTCTGGTCGTCGGCGTGGAGGTCGGTGAGGATGCGCGCGACGCCGAGCGGATGGGCGACGAACTCCTCGCCGCTCCGGCGCTGCTGGCCCTCGTGCGCGTCGGCCGCGAACGTGAGCGCGCGTGTGAGCAGGTCCCGGTCGACCTCGGGGTTGTAGGCCGCGACCCCTTCGAGCAGCGCCTCGAGCTCGTGCTCGTGCCGGCCGACCGAGCCAGCGTGAACGACCTGACTCATACGCTCAGTGTAGCTCCGGGCCTGCCGGACGAACCCGGGCCCCTTCCGCTCAGGCCGCGGCCGGAACGGGCTCGGCGAGGAGCGCGGCCCGGAACGCAGCGCTCTCGGCGAGGCTGCGGCGGGCGCCGGAGGGCGCTCCCACGAGCTCGAGCTCCTCGAAGACCTCGCGGGCCCAGGGGCTCCACGCGTCCGGGCCCGCGCGCCATTCGGCGGCGAGCGCGCGGCGCAGGTTCTCGTAGCGCTCGGGCGTCTCGAAGATCCGCCGGACGACGAGCTGGGGCGCGACGGTGCCGTTCCAGTGGTTCGCGTCGAGCCGGAAGGCGACGTCGTAGCGTCCCGGGCGGCGGTAGCGGTCGAGCCGCTCGCCCCAGCCGAAGGCGATCGCGCCCGAGCGCGCGCCGTTCGCGGTGACCGCGAGGCGCAGGTGCTTCCCCTCCCCCACCGCGGCGAGCTCGCCGAGCTCGCAGCCGGCGGCGAGGAGCGTGACGCCCGGGTTCCCGAGGCCGAACGGGGCGAGCCGGCCGAGCTCCTCGCAGAGGTCGAGGGTGAGCTCGCGGCCGTCCACGACCGCGTCGACGACGAGCGTCTCGGCGAGCGCCGCGTCGTCCAGCACCGCGTCGGCGTGCGCGGCGAAGGCGCGCGCGAACGCGTCGCGGCGCTCGTCGGCGAGGGAAAGCCCTGCGGCCGCTCGATGGCCGCCCCAGCGCGTCAGGTGCTCGGCGCACGCGCCGAGCGCTGCGTGCAGGTCGAACGCGGGGATCGAGCGGCCGGAGCCGACCCAGCCCTCGTCCGCGGGCGCGAGCAGGACGACCGGCCGGCCGAGCCGCTCCGCGAGCCGTGAGGCGACGATCCCGATCACGCCGCGGTGCCAGTCCTCGCCGGCGAGCACGTAGCCGCGCCTCCGGCGCGCGCTCTCTGGCCACTCGGAAACCTGCCGGAGCGCGTCTCGGAGGATCCGGTCCTCGACTGCCTGCCGGTCCCTGTTCAGCCGCTCGAGCTCGCCCGCGAGGCGCTCGGCCTCGGCCGGCTCGCCGGTGAGCAGGAGCTCGAGCGCGGCGCCCGGATGGCCGAGCCGACCCGCCGCGTTGATCCGCGGACCGAGCCGGAAGCCGAGCGCGCCGGCGTCGACGCGGGCCGGGTCGACGTGCGCGACGCGCATGAGGGCGCGGAGGCCCGGCCGGGTCGTCCGCGCGAGCCGGCGAAGGCCTGCGGCCACGAGCGCGCGGTTCTCGTCGAGGAGCGGGACGACGTCGGCGACCGTCGCCAGCGCGACGAGGTCGAGCCGGCGGTCGAGCTCCGGGGCCTCGAGCGCCTCAAGCAGCTTGTAGACGACACCGGTGCCGCAGAGCTCGGGGAACGGGTAGTCCGACGGGCGCGGCGCGACGACCGGGCAGTCCGGGAGCGTCTCGCCGGGCCGGTGGTGGTCCGTGACGACGACCTCGAGCCCGCGCGCGCGCGCCTCGGCGACCTCGGCGACCGACGTGATGCCGCAATCGACGGTGAGGAGCAG
>JAICNY010000142.1 GCA_025930955.1 Thermoleophilia bacterium | reverse complement strand
TGCGGGCCGAGGACTGGAGCGTCGATGCGCTCGGGGCGCGCTTCGTGGAGCTGATCCGCGCGGCCGCCGCGTCTTCCCCTCGACGATGAGGATCCAGGTCGCCGACAGCGGGCGGGCGCACGGGAGCGCGTCGTTCTGGCGAGCGGCGCTCGCCGTCGGCCTGCTCGCCGCCTCGACCTCTCTCGCGACGGTGCTCGGGCTCGTCGACGGCCGCGGTCCCGGCGATGCCTGGCTTCGGCCGCTCGCCGTCTTCCTCGGGCTCGCCGCCGCCGCCGCCCTCGTCGCCGGCGTCGCAGCGTTCGTCCTCGCGCGCTCGGAGCGCCAGGAACCGAGACAGCTGTGGCACCTCGTCCTCGAGTTCTGGCGCGAGCGCGTGAACGGCTGGACGATGTTCCTGCTCGGCAGCCTGCTGACGCTCCCGGCGTTCGCCCTCTACTCGCGCACGCTCTCGGGCGACTCGGACTCGGCCCGGCTCGTCGCCTCCATCCTCTACGTCCAGCGCAACGGGCTCGACTACCTCGTCGAGACACAGGAGGTGCTGCTCCCGCACGTCGTCCTCGGCCCCATCCTGGCCGTGGGCGGTATCCCAGCCGTGCAGGCGTTCAACGCACTGTCCGTCGTGCTGCTCGGCGGCGTCGTCTCCTTCCTCTCGTGGCGACTGACGCGGTCGGCGCTCGCCGCGGCAGCGTCTGCTCTGGCGCTCGCCTCGCTTCCCGAGATCCTCGAACGCGCCTACCTCGTCCCGATGTATCCCGTGATGCTCGCGTTCGGGCTGCTGGGCGTGTACCTCGCCCATCGCTCGATCGTCGAGGAGACGCGGTCGGCGCGCTGGCGTGCGGCCCTGCTCGCGGGCCTCTGTCTCGTCCTCTCCTTCGAGGCGCACCAGGTGGGGCAGCTCTTCCTGGTCGTCACCGCCCTCCTCGTCGTGACCGGCCGGCCGTCCGCGACGCTTCGCGGGCTGGGGCGCGTCTACCTGGTCGTCGCGGTGCTCGCGATCCCGCGCATCGTGATCAACCTTCTGGAGGGCGGCTTCGACCACGTCCTCAAGAACCGCGTCGACTTCTGGATCATCGGGGGCTATCTCGAGCCGATTCAGGCCGAGTTCTTCAACCTCCCGATCCGGGACAGCCTGAGCGACTACGTGCGGGCCGCTCCGGACGGCCTCCTCGACGCCTGGGGCCTGACGGGCCTCCTGACGCTCGGGCTCGGCGTCGCCGGTCTCTTTGCCATGAGCGGGAAGCTTCGTCGGTTCGCCGTCGCGTGCGTCGCCCTCATGATCGCCGTCGCTCTATACCGGCGACTCCCCTTCTACCCGCGCTACTTCTCACTGCTCCTCGTCGGGAGCGCCCTTGCCGCGGGGTTCGTGTTCGCCGGAGGCCTCCGGGCCGGCTCGAGGGCGCGTCGAGCCGCCCTCGTCCTCGCGCTCGCCGGGCTGGTCGTGAGCGTGGCGGCGAGCTACCGCGAGACGGTCGGCAGCCTCCAGGCGCTCGAGCGCACGGTCGTGAGCGGCCCGTACCCGCGCTTCGCGAGCGTGCTCCCTGCCGGAAGCGGCGTCATCGGAACGAGGTCGGTCTACCTCAACCTCGTCGCCACCGACGTGCGCGTGTTCGGAGGGCAGTTCCTCACCGAGGAGGAGTACGTGACCTTCCTGACGTGGCCGTCGGAGGAGGAGGTCATCTCGGTGCTGCGCAGGCACGACGTCGAATGGGTCGTCGTCCCCTCCAGGCCGTGGAAATGGGTGGTGCGCTACAACGACCTCTGGCTGCTTCCCAACCACGGCGAGTCCGCCCGGTACCACAAGGAGATCAGGCGCAGTCCTTCGTTCTGCCGGGTGAGCCGGGTCAAGGGTGCAGCGCTCTACAAGCTCGACCCGGCCGGCGCCGCCGCGGTTCCCACCAGCGGCCCGCGGCGGTGCGAGCGGCGAACGGGCCGATGATCGACTTCGCGATCGTCGGCCAGCCGAAGTCGGGCACCACGGCGCTGGCCGAGTTCCTCGGCCGGCATCCGCAGGTCTGCATGTCGTTCCCGAAGGAGCCGGTCTACTTCGCGACCGACCTGATCGAGGAGAGCGACGCGTTCTACGGGTCGAGGAAGTACTTCGAGTTCAGGACGGAGGAGGACTACGCCGCGCTCTTCGAGCACTGCCGGCCGGGGCAGCTGCGCGGCGACGCGTCGACGCCGTACCTGCTGTCGAAAGTCGCGGCCGCCAACATCGCGGCGGTGAACGGGGATGCCAAGATCATCGTCATGCTTCGCGAGCCGGTCTCCTTCATGCACTCCCTGCACATGGAGTACGTGAACGAGACCGCCGAGGACGAGACCGACTTCGCACGCGCGCTCGAGAAGGAGCCGCTGCGGAAGGCCGGGAGATGTCTCCCCGTGCGGGTGCGCTGCCCCTCCTATCTCCTGTACCGCGAGCGGGCCAGGTACTCGGACCAGCTCGCCCGCTACTACACCGTGTTTCCGCCCGAGAACATCCTCGTCCTGACGATGGAGGAGTTCCGCAAGGACAACGAGCGCGACTACCGGAAGGCCCTCGGCCTGCTCGGCGTCGATCCGCAGTACGTGCCCACGTTCGGCGTCGTCTATCCGAGTCGCGCGCCGCGGAGCAGACGGCTCAACCAGGCGCTCAACACGCCGGCTCTCAAGCGCATGCTGTTCAGGGCTCTGGGGCCACGCAGGTACACCAACCTGCAGAAGAGAGTCGCCCGCCTCGTCATGAAGGAGCAGCCCCGACCGGCGCTCTCGTCCGCCCTCGAGCTGCAGCTCAGGGACGAGTTCCTGCCCGAGGTCGAGCGTGTCTCGGAGCTCGTCGGCCGGGACCTGCGGCCGGTCTGGGGGTACCGGGCCGCTTGAGGCGGAGCCCTCAGCGAAGCCGCATCAGGCCCGTCCGCAAGGCGACGGTGCCGTAGGCGAGGCAGGCGGCGAGAGCGCTCGTCGCCACCCAGGCGCCTCCGGGCGGCGTCGCCAGCGTCACGGCCCCGACCCCGACGGCGAGCGCCGTTGCCGCGACGGCACGCGCCGGCACGAACGCTCCCGCCCGCGCCCAGACGAACGCGGCATGGACGAGGAAGGTCAGCGTGGCCGCGACCGCGACGCCCCAGGCGGCGCGCGAGGCATTCGAGCCCTGTCCGCCGACCGCCGCGGCGGCGGCGACGAGCGCCAGCCCGACGGCGCCGGTCGCGAGCGCCATACGGAGCGTGCCGAGCGCCGTCTCGACGGCGACCAGCACCGAGTACAGGGTGATCGAGGCCGTCGCCAGGGCAAGCGGCGCTACCAGCAACCCGTCCACGGCGTAGGACGTGCCGAACACGAGCTCGAGCGCCCGGTCGCCGAGCGCGACGATGAGCGCCGTCGGGAGGGCGAGAAGCACGACGGCGTCGCCGACTCCGCGTCGAATCGAGGCTCGCACCGCCTCGGGGAGCCTCCGGTCCGGCGCCGTCGACGCCCCCGCCAGCGCCGCGGCGACGGCCGGCATGACGACGAGCGGGGCGGAACGGAGCAGGAAGAACGGCACGTGCGCGATCGCGGCGGCCGCGGCGTACCGGCCCGCGTCCGTGGCGGTCCCGACCCGCTTGAACGCGAGCAGGTCGACGCTGAGCAGCGCCGCGACGAGCGCGGCGACTCCCACGAGCGGCGCCGAGGTCCGCAGCAGCGCCTGCGGTGTCGGGGCGGGGCGGCCGGAGGCGCTCGCCGAAGGGGTCCCGGCACGACGTCCGCCGAGTTTCCGCAGGGTCGCCAGCGCTCCGATCGCCGGCGCGATCACGAAGCCGGCGATGGCGCCGGCCACTCCGGCCAGGAAGCCTCCGCCGATGATCGTCACCAGCCGCGAGAGCGCGTACCACGACTGTGCGAAGGCCTGCCGCCCGTAACGGTGCATCCCCGTGAACCACGCGAGCAGCAACGCCTGGAGTCCGTATGTCAGGGCTGCGCCCGCCCCGACCAGCAACGGCAGGACGAGGTCGTCGTCGCCGAGCGCCGCCGCCAGGGGGAATGCGGCAGCCGCCGCGACCACGGCCGTGGCGACGGAGAGGGGGAGCGTCGCCCGTGTGGCGGCCGCCATCGTCTGGTCCGCCGCCTCGGGGTCGGCTGCGATGGCCCGCGTGGCCGCAACCGGGACGCCGCGGGCGACGACGATGTTGACGAGCGTCGTGATCGCCACCACGACGCTGTAGCGGCCGAAGTCGGTGGGCCCGAGGTGGTGCGCGAGCCACACCGTGATCGCGTAGCCCGAGACGATGAAGAGCCCGCTCGTGACCGTCAGGAGCAGCATGCCGCGGGCCGGCCTGCGTCCTGCCACGCCGGAGGCAGGCGTCGGTGCGGTCGGGTCGCCGCGCGCGCCGAGGTCGGCCGGCTCGGTCACGAGCGGGTCCGGTCGAGCATGGCGTACAGCATGCCTGGGCGCCCGGGCGCCCAGGCGTCTCGCCCGTCCGCGGTGCGAGGAACCTCTCTATCCTCCTGAAGTTGACGCCGCTCCACCTGCACCCGGACTCCGAAGGCGGTCGTGTCGAAGCGCCCGTCGGGCGGACGCCGACCGGCCGCGAGCGGCTGACGACTCGCACGCTTCGCGCCGGGGTCCACCTCGTCTTCGGGACGCGGTCCTGGGTCCGGCGGAACCTGGAGCAGTTCGTCGAGGGGATGACCGGCAAGCGGATCCTCGAGATCGGCAGCGGCCGGCAGGATCTGGGCCGGGACGCGTACTCCTTCCGGGAGCTGTTCGACGCGTCGAACGAGTTCGTCCAGTCGGACGTCGTCCCCGAGTACGGGCACCAGCTCGTGGACGTCCGCGACATCGGCCTCGAGGACGCGTACGACGTCATCCTGTGCCTCTACGTCCTCGAGCACGTCTTCGAGGTCGAGGAGGCGGTGCGGAGCATGCACCGCGCTCTCGCACCGGGCGGGACACTCGTGGTCGCCGTGCCGCATCTGTATCCCTACCACGACGAGCCGACCGACTACTGGCGCTTCACCGACCACGCGCTCCGGCAGCTGCTCCGGCCCTTCGGCTCGGTCGAGATCAGGGTGCGCGGCCCGCGCAAGATGCCCATCGCGCTCCTGGCCTTTGCGACGAAGGCCCATGGCGGCTGAGGTCGAGGAGCGCGCCGCTCACGCGTCCCTGGACCTCCGCTCGCGCGGGCAGAAGGCCGAGAAGATCCGGGCGATCCTGGAGGCGGAGCGCGAGCTGCGGGGCGCTGTGCTCCTCGAGGTCGGCGTCGGCTCCGGGGCGATCGCCGCGCGGCTCGCGGACGCGGTGGGAGCGTCGGGCGCGGTCTGGGGCGTCGACGTCCGCGATCTCCGCGTCGTCACCGAGGGCTTCCGCTTCGCCGTCGTCGAAGGCACGTCCCTGCCGTTTGCAGACCGCTTCTTCGACGTCGTCGTCTCGAACCACGTCCTCGAGCACGTCGGTGGACGGGCAGGGCAGCTTGCCCATCTGCGGGAGCTGGCCCGCGTGCTCAAGGACGACGGCGTCGGCTACCTCGCGACGCCGAACCGCTGGACGCTCGTGGAGCCTCACTACCACCTTCCGCTGCTGAGCTGGCTGCCGGCGCGGGCGCGGGGCGCCTACGTCCGTCTCGTCCGCCGGGGGGCCGACTACGACTGCGAGCCTCGAAGCCGGACCGAGCTCGTCGAGCTCTGCTCCCTGGCGGGCCTCGACGTCGCGAACCGCACGCTCGAGGCCGTTCGCCTGACGCTCGAGATCGAGCACCCGCCGGCGGTAGCGCGGTTGCTCGCCGGAGCCGGCGAGCGGGCGCTTCGCCTGCTCTTGCCGCTAGTGCCCACGCACGTGGCGATTCTCCGCAAGCGCGCCGCCGGTCGGGCCGGGGCACGCTCCTAGAATCGTCGCGATGAGCGGCGTTCCTCGGCCCGGTGCGGCGCGACCGAGCTGGGCAGGCGGCGCGCTCGGCCGCCTATCTCGCGTCCGTTCCGGCCGACTGCTCGCAGTCGTCCTCCCCGCAGCGCTCGTCGCGCTCGCGGCGGGAGCCGCGTTTCTCTGGCGGCTCCTCTCCTGGCCCGCGGCCGCGACCGTCGACGCGTGGGCCTACGCGGCCTGGGGGCAGGCGCTGGCCCGCGGCGAGGACCCCCTCTTCGAGCTGGGCGCGACGACGCCGAAGCCGCTCGCCGCGCTGCTCGGCGCCGTCGCGGTGCCACTTCCGCCGGAGCGGGCGTTCCCGGTCGTCGTGGCGCTCGCGGCGGCCCTGCTGGCGGCCGCGCTGTTCGCGGCCGCCTATCGCGAGGCCGGGGCGGTCGCCGCGGCCGTCGCGGTCGTCGCGCTCGCATTCGGAGCCAGGCTTCCGGCCTGGGTCGCGTTCGGCTTCGTGGACGTGGTCGTGGCGGCTCTGGTCCTGGCCGGCGTCGCCCTGCGGGGGCGGTGGCGGATCGCAGCCCTCGTCCTCGCCGGCCTGCTCCGGCCCGAGGCGTGGGCCCTGGCCGCGATCGGCGGCTTCACGGCGACGGCGGGCAGCCTCGCCAGACGGATGGGCGGAGCCCTTGCGGCCGGGGCGGCCGCGCCGGTGCTCTGGATCCTGACCGATCTCGTCGTGACCGGCGACCCGCTGGCCAGCCTTCACTGGCACTTCGACCGACTCAACGCTCGCGGCCGCGGCGGCGTCGCGTGGCTCGACCTCCCGAGCGTGCTCTGGACGGGTCTCGGGACCGCCGGAGGAGCGCTCGTCGTGATCGCCGGCCTGCTGGGCCTGGGCCTCTACTACCTCAGGGCCGGCCGCGCCGGAGCCGTGGACTGGCTACCGCTCGCGGTCGTCCTCGTCTGGCCGCTCTTGATCGCCGTCCAGGCAGGGTCCGGCGCGAACCTGAGGGCGCGCTACCTGTTGCCCGTCGCCGCCGTCCTGGCACTGGGGTGCGGGCTCCTCGCGGGGATGCTTCTCGCGAGGCTGCGGACGCGGATCACCTGGCCTGCGGTCGCCGTCGCCGCGGGCGTCCTCGTCTTCGTGGCCGTCTCCGCGGAGATCTCGGAGGGCATGCACCAGTCGATCGCGAGGAACGAGGCGATCGCCGCGACACGTCCGACCCTCGAATCCGTGCGGGCCTGCGGGCGAGTCGGGGTCACCCGACCGTCCGCGCAGCGAGGATTGGTCCCGCAGCTCGCCGCGTCGTCGCGCCGCTCGCCGGACGAGTTCGGGATCTATCCGGAAGGGCGCTTCGCCGCTGTCCTCCACTTCGCTCGCCGCAGCAGCGCGCCGAATGCTCCGCTTCCTCCGTGGCCGCGCCGTCCCACCCCGCTCGGCCCGCTCGCCGTCGCTCCCGGTTGCGAGGCGCTCGAGTAGCCGGCGGACGCGCTACCGCTCGACGTTCCGGGCGGTTTCCAGCGGCTCCTCGCTGAGGCTGTC
>JAICNY010000242.1 GCA_025930955.1 Thermoleophilia bacterium | reverse complement strand
GCCGCGAGCACGACGTCGCGCCGGTAGAGCGCCGCCGCCGCGCAGGGCGAGAAGATCTCGCGCGGCTCGAGCCCGCGCCCGGCGGCCGGCTCGCCGTGCCCGCGCCGCCAGGCGAGCCCGGCCACGTGGTAGACGTCGCCGGTCCCGTCGAGCCTGTCCGGCGCGTCCGCCTGGAGGAGCCGGCTCCCGAAGAACGCGAACTCGGGCCGCTCGCGCGCCGCCCGGAGCAGCGCCTCGAGCCAGCCCGGCTCGGGCAGCGCGTCCGGGTTGAGGAGCGCGATCCACTCACAGTCGTCCGCAGCGCGGATCGCGACGTTGTTCCCGGCGGCGAAGCCGACGTTCGCGGCGAGGCGCAGCACCTCGACCCGCGGGAAGCGCTCCTCGAGCCCGTCCGCGGAGCCGTCCGTGGACGCGTTGTCGACGACGAGCACGCGCGCCGCCGCGACCGTCTGGCGGGAGAGGGCGTCGAGCGTCCGCGCGAGCCACTCGCCCGCGTTCCAGTTGACGACGACGACCGCGACGCGAGGGGCGGCGGCGCGCGATTCCATGGGGAATGTGTCGGCGTTCCGGTGCCCGGCCTTGACCGCCGCCGCGCTACGATCGCGCGCGATGAAGGTCTGCGTCGTCGGCGCGTCCGGGAAGCTCGGCCGCTACATGGTCGGGCACGCGCTCGAGCGCGGCTACGAGGTCGTGGGCGTCTGCCGCCCCGAGAGCGTCGGCAAGCTCGACGACCTCAGGGACCGGATCGAGATCGTCTCCGGCCGGACGGACGACCGCGAGGTGATCAAGCGCGCCGTCGCGGGCTGCGACGGCGTGCTCGTCGTGCTCGTCCCGCGCGGCGTGCACGGCTACTCGACCGGCACCGCGCAAGCCGTGCTCGACCACGCGGAGCCCGGCGCGCGGCTCGTCTTCTCGTGCGGCTGGCACATCTCGCTCGACGGCAAGGACGTGTACTCCCGGAAGCTCAGAGCGCAGGTCAAGATCTTCGGGCCGGTCGCGCGCCTCCTCCGCTTCGCCGACCTCGACGACCAGGTCGAGGCGACCCGCCGGATCTTCGCGAGCGACACGCGCTGGACGGTCGTCCGCGGCAGCGACCTCGAGGAGGGCGAGAGCCAGGGCCTCCCGGTCTGGAGCCGCCACGTCGGCGACCCGATCCTCGAGAGCAACCTCACCCGCCGCACCGACTTCGCCCTCTTCATGGTCGACGCGCTCACGAACGACGAGCTCGTCCACGAGGCGCCCGCGATCGTCGGCCGCCTCTCGCCCTCGGCGCTCGCGCACGCCGGGGCGCCGGCGGCCTGACGTCCACCCGTTCCGGTAGAATTTTCCCTGCAAAACGGGCGATTCGGGAGCCGTCCGAGGACCCCTCTACCCTGGACCCCCCGCTTCTCGTGAGCGGACCCAGGACAGATACCCTCCGGGAGGACTCATGGCGTCCGTTGAACGCACCGACACCGCTCCGATCATCACCGACGACGCGCTTGCGAACGCCGTCGCGGAGGCCGCGAACAAGGCGGGCGTCCGCCGGTACTTCACGATCCCGGGGCGGGATCCGTTCGACGAGGTCGAGTGGGAGACGCGCGACGCGCTCATCCCCGGCCGCGACGGCCCGGTGTTCGAGCAGAAGGGCGTCGAGTTCCCGAAGTTCTGGAGCCAGACGGCGACGAACATCGTCGCGCAGAAGTACTTCCGCGGGCGCATGTCCTCGCCCGAGCGCGAGTCGAGCGTGAAGCAGATGATCGGCCGCGTGGTCACGACGATCGGCGCCTGGGGTCGCGACGGCGGCTACTTCGCGGACGAGGAGGAGGCGCAGACGTTCGAGGACGAGCTGAAGGCGATCCTCGTCAACCAGCTCGCGTCCTTCAACTCGCCGGTGTGGTTCAACGTCGGCTTCGAGGAGAAGCCGCAGTGCAGCGCGTGCTTCATCCTCTCGATCGACGACTCGATGGAGTCGATCCTCGACTGGATCCGGCGCGAGGGCGTCATCTTCCGCGGCGGCTCGGGCTCCGGGATCAACCTCTCGAAGCTGCGCTCGTCGAAGGAGCAGCTGTCGAAGGGCGGTCACGCGTCCGGCCCGGTCAGCTTCATGCGCGGCGCCGACGCGTCCGCCGGCACGATCAAGTCCGGCGGCGCCACCCGGCGGGCCGCCAAGATGGTCATCCTCGACGTCGACCACCCCGACATCGAGGAGTTCATCGAGACCAAGGCCCGCGAGGAAGACAAGATCCGGGCGTTGCGCGACGCCGG
>JAICNY010000113.1 GCA_025930955.1 Thermoleophilia bacterium | reverse complement strand
GTACCTCATGCGGATGCTCGCCTGGATCAACCTCCTGCAGGAGGACGGCTGGGTTAACTCGGTGCTCGTCTGGGCGCACGTGCTCGACGCGCCGCGCACGTGGCTGGACGGGCGGGCGTCGAGCGTGATCCTCGGGCTCGTCTACGGCTACGTGCCGTTCATGATCCTGCCGCTCTACGCGTTCCTCGACCGGGTCGACCGGAGCCTGCTCGAGGCGGCCCGCGACCTCGGCGCCTCGCGCTTCCACGCGTTCCGGCTCGTGACGCTGCCGCTCTCGTGGCCGGCCGTGCTCGCGGGCTGCGTGATCATCGCGCTGCCGATGTTCGGCGACTACTACACGCCCGACCTCCTCTCGGGCTCGCCGAACACGTCGCTCCTCGGGAACCAGATCGACCTCTACATCCGCGGCGGCCAACAGGTGCCGGTCGGGGCGGCGCTCGTCGTCTGCCTCATGCTCCTCCTCGCCGTCTTCATGGCCTACTACCTCTGGGCGACCGCGCGCGCCGAGCGGAGGCTCGGGCGATGAGGCGCTGGCTTCGCAACGCGTGGGGGAAGCCGCGCTTCCTCCTTCTCTTCACGCTCGCGTACTTCGCGTGGTCGATCGTGCCGATCCTCGTTGCGGTCCGCTTCTCGTTCAACGAGGGGCGCTCGCGCTCCACTGCGCAGGGCTGGTCGACGCGCTGGTACTGGGACGACCCGGACCTTTCAGTGCGCGCGGATCCCGATCTCTTCGGCGCGCTCACGCAGAGCCTCACACTCGCGGCGATCGCCGTCGTCGTGACGGTGCCTCTGGGCGTGGCGCTCGCGGTCGGGCTGACGCGGTGGCGCGGGCGGCTCGCGACGGCGTCGCGCTTCGGCTCGATGGTGCCGCTCGTGACGCCCGAGATCGTGATGGGCGTAGCGCTCCTGCTCGTCTTCGTGCACGTGTTCGAGTTCGTGCCGCTCGGGACCGAGGCCCAGGCGATCGGGCACGTGACCTTCTCGCTCGCGTTCGTGCTGATCATCGTGCGCGGACGGCTGCTCTCGATCGGCCCGGAGTACGAGGAGGCGGCCCGCGACCTCGGCGCGTCGCCCCTGCAGTCGCTGCGGCTCGCCCTGTTCCCGCTGCTCGTTCCGGCGATCGTGGCGAGCGCGATCATCGTCTTCGCCATCTCGATGGACGACTTCGTCGTCTCGAACTACCTGTCGTCGGGCGCCGCGACCGACACGGTGCCCGTGAAGATCTACTCGACCGGTCGCACGGCGCCGACGCCTGCGCTCAACGCGCTCGCGTCCCTCACGCTCGGCGTGACGATCCTCATCGCGCTCGTGCTCTTCGTCGTGTGGCGGCTCGTCCGCCGCCGCCGCGGCGCCGAGGAGCCGACGGCCGAGGCCTTCGCCGCCTAGAACGCGCGACGGAAAGGCACTCGTCCGGGCCCGCACACCCGTTCAGCCGCCTTGCCGAGCACCGGACAGGACAACGAGGATCAACAGCACGGCAAGGGCGATCACGAGGAGCGAAAGCACGAGCGCGGCCGTGGACAGCCCGAGCCCGAGCTTCACTGGCCAGCGCCGGCGGCCGTCGCCGTTGAGCGCTACGACTGCGACCGAGACTCCGGCAATTCCGCTGAGTACGCTCACAAGCAGGAGCACGAACACCATCCCGCCCGTGTCGCTGAAGGCCGCCACGATCGCCGCCAAAGCGGCAGAGAGGGCCAAGAGCCCGAGCCCCGGTGCAAGACGCGTGGTCACGGCACCTAGATCGGCCGACGGAACGACGCTCGTTAGCCGCTTGTCGACATCTCCGTGGTGCTGAGGGCCCCGTGCTTCTAGGAGGCGAGGACGCGGAGCGCGTCCGGCGCGAGACACGCGGTCACCGGGTCGCCGACCTCGTGCTCCTCGACGTCGCCGGCGTTCGCGACGAGCGCCTGCACGACGTCGCCGCTCGCCAGGCGGAGGAAGACCTGCGTGGTCGAGCCGAGGTAGACGAAGCGCTCGATCGTCGCGGGCACCCGGTTCTCGCCGGGCGTGCCGGCGGGCTCGATCCGGATCCGCTCCGGGCGGATCGTCAGGCGCGCGTCGCCCGACGCCGGCGGCGACCCCGCGACGCCCAGGCGCACGTCGCCGAGCCGCACCGCGCCGCCGTCGGCGCTCGCGGTCATGAGGTTCGACGTGCCGAGGAACTCCGCGACGAAGGTCGTCTCCGGCTCCTCGTAGACCTCGCGCGGCGTGCCGGCCTGCTCGACGATCCCGTCCCGCATGACGGCGAGCGAGTCGCTCATCGTGAGCGCCTCCTCCTGATCGTGCGTCACGTAGAGGAACGTGATCCCGACCCGCTCCTGGAGCGCCTTCAGCTCGACCTGGAGCGCGCGCCGGAGCTTTGCGTCGAGCGCGCCGAGCGGCTCGTCCAGGAGCAGCACGGCCGGCTCGAGCACGAGAGCACGGGCCAGGGCCACGCGCTGCTGCTGGCCGCCCGAGAGCTCGTGCGGCCGCCGCCGCCCCAGCGCCTCCATCTGCACGAGCGCGAGGGCGTCGGCGACGCGCTTCTCCTTCTCCGCCCTCGCCGCCCGCTGGAAGCGCAGGCCGAAGCCGACGTTCTCGCGCACGGAGAGGTGCGGGAAGAGCGCGTAGCTCTGGAAGACCGTGTTCACCGGCCGCCTGTGCGCGGGCGTGTCCGTGACGTCCGCGCCGCCGATCAGCACGCGCCCGGCGGAGGGCTCCTCGAAGCCGGCGATCATGCGGAGCGTCGTCGTCTTCCCGCAGCCCGACGGCCCGAGCAGCGAGTAGAAGCGCCCCGCGGGGATCTCGAGGGAGAGCTCGCTCACGGCCTCGACGTCGCCGTAGCGCTTGCTCAGCCCGTCGAGGGTGACCGCGCCCGCGTTAGTCTCGTCGGCCATGTCGCGCGATCCTAGTCCGCGGACGGCCCGCGATCCCAGGCACGACGTTCTCTTCGAGCCGCTGCGGATCGGCCCGAAGACGCTCAGGAACCGCTTCTACGGCGTGCCGCACTGCTCCGGCTACGGGACGGAGAAGCCCGGCTCGCAGGCGCGCTTCCGCGCCGTCAAGGCCGAGGGCGGCTGGGCGGCGGTCTGCACGGAGTACGCGCCCGTCTCGTACGACTCGGACGAGTCGCCGTACATCTCCTCGCGCATCTGGGACGACGAGGACATGCGGAACCTCGCCGTCATGGCGGAGGGCGTGCACGAGCACGGCGCGCTCGCGGGGCTCCAGCTCGTCCACACCGGCGCGCACGCGGGGAACCGCCAGTCGCGGATGCCGACCGTGGCGCCGAGCCAGCTCGCGAGCGACTACGAGCCGTTCACCGTGCCGAAGGCGCTCGAGAAGCGCGACATCGCGCGCATCCGCGAGGACTGGGTGCGCGGCGCCGAGCGCGCCCGCGAGGCCGGGTTCGACATCGTCTACGTCTACGGCGGCCACTCGTATCTGCCGCTCCAGTTCCTCTCGCCCTTCTACAACCGGCGGACGGACGAGTACGGCGGCTCCTTCGAGAACCGCGCGCGCTTCTTCCTCGAGACGATCGAGGCCGTGAAGGAGGCGGTCGGCGACGATTGCGCGCTCGTCGTCCGGATGGCGGTCGAGGCGCTCGGGCCGGCCGGGGTCGAGCTCGACGAGGGGCTCGCCTTCGTCCGCCTCGCCGATCCGCTCGTCGACCTCTGGGACGTGACGATCGGGTCGATCGCCGACTGGGCGCTCGACTCCGGCTCGTCGCGCTTCTTCGAGGAGGGCTACCAGCTCGAGTGGACCGGGCGGATGCGCGAGGCGACGCAGAAGCCGGTCGTCGGGGTCGCGCGCCTCACGAGCGCCGACCGGATGGCGGAGATCGTCTCGAGCGGTGTCTGGGACCTCGTCGGCGCCGCGCGGCCGTCCATCTCCGACCCGTTCCTCCCGAAGAAGATCGAGGAGGGGCGCTACGGCGAGATCCGCGAGTGCATCGGCTGCAACGTCTGCATCTCGAAGAGCGAGGTCGGCCACCACCTCGGCTGCACGCAGAACGCGACCGCGGGCGAGGAGTACCGGCGCGGCTGGCACCCGGAGCGCTTCGAGCCCGCGGCGAACCGGGACCGCGGCGTCCTCGTCGTCGGCGCGGGACCGGCCGGGATGGAGTGCGCGGTCGTCCTCGGCAAGCGCGGTTTCGAGGCGGTGCACCTCGTGGACGACGCGGAGGAGCTCGGCGGCCAGATGCGCTGGGTGCGCCGGCTCCCCGGGCTCGGCGAGTGGGGGCGGATCGTCGACTGGCGCCACGGGCAGCTCGACCTGCTCCGGAGCGTCGAGTTCGTCCCGCGCAGGCGGCTCGACGCGGCGGCCGTGCGCGACTACGGGGCGCAGATCGTGATCGTGGCGACCGGGGCGTGCTGGGCGACGGACGGCCTCAACGCCGCCACGCACGACCCGATCCCCGGCGCGGATGCGTCGCTCCCGCACGTCCTCACGCCGGAGCAGCTCATGCTGGACGGGAAGCGCCCGCCGGGCGAGCGCGTGCTCGTCTGGGACTGCGAGGGCTACTTCGCCGGCACGGGCGTCGCGGAGAGGCTCGCGCTCGACGGGCACTCCGTCGACCTGGCGACGAGCCTCCACGTGATCGCGCCCTACACGGACGAGACGCTCGAGGGCCCGCAGGTGCGGCAGCGGCTCCACGAGGTCGGCGTCCGGCAGCACCGGGGCGTCCAGCTGCTCGAGGTGACGCCCGGCGGCGTGCGCGCGACGGACGAGTTCGGCGAGCCGTTCGAGCTCGAGACGGACGCCGTCTGCCTCGTCACGCAGCGCCTCTCCGAGGACGCGCTCTACCACGAGCTCGTCGCCGACCCGGCGGCGCTCGAGGCGGAGGGGATCGAGGCCGTCTACCGGATCGGCGACTGCGTCTCGCCGCGGATCATCGCCGAGGCGGTGTTCGACGGGCACCGGCTGGGGCGCGAGATCGACGCGGAGCATCCGGACCATCCGCTCCCCTATGTCCGCGAGCGGCTCGTGCTCTAGGAGACGGTGACCGATCGTTCGGGCAGCCTCGCGGGAACGGCGCCCGCAGCCCGGGTGGGATCGACGTCGGCGCCGCGCCGCTCGCGCCGCAGACGCCGCGCGCGGTTGCTCGCCTTCGCCGGCGGGCACGTCTTCGTCCTCTCGGCGTTCGCCTTCGCGCAGCCGCTCTTCGACCTCCTCTCGCGCAACGCCGAGTTCTTCGCCGTCCGCGGGTCGACGCGCTGGGACATCGTCGCGTTCGCGGCCGGCATCCTCCTCCTGCCGACGCTTGCGCTCGTCCTTCTCGAGGCGGGTGCGCTCGCGCTCGACGTGCTCGTCTGGCGCGCTCTGCACCTCGTCGTCGTCGCGGTGCTCTCCGGGCTTGTCGTCCTGTACGCGCTCCAGACCCGGGTCGACCTCGGGCGCGGCCTCGTCGTCCTCTCCGCCCTCGGCGGCGCCGGGCTCGCCGCGCTCTACCTCCGGGCGCCGCCGTTCCGGACGTTCCTCACGGTGCTCGTCCCCGCGCCGCTCCTGATGGCGGGGCTCTTCCTGTTCGACTCGCCCGTCTCTCGGCTTCTCTCCGATCCGGAGCCTACGCCAGCACCCGCCGTCGTTGAGGCCCGCGCGCCGATTCTCCTGATCGTGTTCGACGAGCTCGCCACGGTGTCGCTCCTCGACGAGCGCGGGCGCGTCGACGCGGAACGGTTCCCGAACTTCGGCCGCCTCGCGGAGCGCGCGACGTTCTACCGGGACGCGACGACCGTCCACGGCTGGACGGAGCACGCGGTCACGGCCATCCTCACCGGAAACCTGCCGGAGCCCGGGCGGCTCCCGATCCTCGTCGACCATCCGCAGAACCTCTTCGTCCTTCTCGCCGCCGCGTACCGGCTCCAGGCGCACGAGACGCACACACGGCTCTGCCCGCGGTCGTACTGCCGAAGGGGCGCCGGTGACGAGGCCGGCGCCGCGCTCGACCCGGCGGAGCCCGGCCAGGGGGACTCGCTCGCGTCCGACGTCTCGATCCTCTACCTCCACGTCGTCCTTCCGGACTCGCTTGCGGAGCGCCTCCCGCCGATCGACCGCTCATGGCGGAACTTCCGCCGCGGCGTGCCGTCGCCGGCAGGGGTGGTCGATGCGTCCGAGGCCCGGTGCGTACCCGTGTGCCGGCTCGTCCGCATGCTCGACGCGGTCGGGCCCGAGACGCTCACGTTCTTCCATGCCGCCTTACCGCATGTCCCGTGGCGCTACCTCCCCTCGGGCAGCACCTACCTGGGCGACACGGGCGCCATCCCGGGCCTGCGCGACTCGACGTGGGAGGGCGACGAGCTCCTGACGCGCCAGGCGCGCGCCCGCTACCTCCTCCAAGTCGGCGCAGCCGACCGCGCGCTCGGGCTCGCGCTCGACCGCCTGCGGGAGGAGGGCCTCTGGGACGAGAGCCTCGTCGTCGTCACCGCCGACCACGGGCTCGCGTTCACGGCCGGGCTCCCGCGCCGGGAGCCGGTCGTCGAGACGCTCGACGAGATCGCGTTCGTCCCGCTCTTCGTGAAGCTTCCGGGCCAGCGGCGCGGCCGGATCGAGCCCGGGTTCGCGCAGACGATCGACATCGTCCCGACGATCGCGGACGGCCTCGGCGTGGAGCTTCCGTGGTCGGTCTCGGGCACGTCCCTCCTCGGCCGCGAGCTAGCCGCGGACGGGACCGTCTCGGTCACGAGCGACGAGAGCCGCGTCGCGAGCGCGTCGCTCGCGGATCTTCTCGGCGAGCGCGGCGAGAACCTCCGCGAACAGGTCGCCGACTTCGGCACCGGCGTCTGGGAGACGATGTACGCCGGCGGCCCTCTCGCCCGCTTCGTCGGCCGTGAGATCGTCGAGCTCGACGTTCCGACGGCCGACGGCCTCGGCGTCGACCTGGACGGAAGCGCGCTCCTCGAGGCGGTCGACCCGGCGTCCTCGCTCGTACCTTCGTACGTGACCGGGCGGATCGCAGGGGGCGAGGCGGGCCGGGACCTCGCGGTCGCCGTCAACGGCCGGATCGTCGCGACCGGGCGGACGTACGACTCGTTCGGAGAGACGCGCTTCGCCGCGCTCGTGCCGGAGAGCAGCCTGCAGGCGGGAGCGAACGACGTACAGGTGCTGATCGGGAACGGCGGCGGCTCCGGGGCGGCGCTCGAGCTCCTCGAGCCGAGCGAGCCGTCGTTCAGCCTCGACGGCTCGACGGTCGCGCGCGCGGGCGGGGGGATCGTGCTCGAGTCGGCCGACGTCCGGGGGGAGCTGCAGGTCGAGATCGGCGGCTCCGAGGTGGAGTTCTCCGGCTGGGCCGCCGATCTCGCCGCCTCCCGCCCGGTCGACGCCATCCTTCTCTTCGTGGACGGCAGGCTCGTGTACACAGCCTCCGGCGTGGCGCAGCGGATGGAGGACGTCTCGTTCGAGGGGATCGAGGGCGTCGGGTTCGCCTTCGTCCTGCCCGAGGCGTCGCTCCCCCCACCGGGCGGCGGACGATCCGTCCGCGTGTTCGCGCTGAGCGGCGAGCGTGCCGCGGAGCTCGCGTACGAGGCCGCATATCCCTGGCGCCGGTGAGGGTGGTCCCGGCGAGGCGACGGGCGGGCGCTCGACCGCCCGCCGCCTCGCCCCGAGCTCAGGGAGCCGCGACGTTCGCCGCGCCCCGGGTCGGCGTCGTCGTGAACTGCCAGTCCGACGCTGCGTCGTCGGTGTCACGGCCGTCCGGGATCCGGCTCAGCGACCCGTCGACCGTGTTCGAGTCCGCGACGTTCGCCGGGAGCATCGTCCCCTCGACGAGGCTGTACGTCCGCGTCCCGATCACCGCCGCCGTGATCGCGCCCTCGTAGGAGAGGGCGTCGATCAGGTCGCCGCTCTCCGTGTCGACGAGCGCGAGCCCGTCCGGCGCGCCGTTCTGCGGGTCGGCCGCCACGACGTGGTAGCCGCCCGGCTCGAGCGTCCCCGTGAGCGCGAAGCGCCGGTACTCCTCGCCGTCGGCGCCGTCGACGAAGACGAGTGCGATCCCGGCCAGGTCGATCGGGGTCGTCCCCGCGTTCTTCAGCTCGACGAACCCATCGCCGTCCGCGCCGACCTGGTCGTAGTCGACCTCGTTCAGGACGAGATCCGGCCTGTCGGGCGGCGGGGGCGGGGGATCCGGGTCGGGATCCGGATCGCCGCCGCCGGGGACGCAGCGGAAGAGCACGGTGTCGTCGCCCGCGAAGTCGAGCTCGACCTTGCCGCTGCCGCCGCCGTCCGGCGTGCACGCGACGCCGGCGAGGTCCTCCAGCTTCGTAAGGCCCGCGCCGGGATCGCCCTTGTCGCCCTTCGGCCCCGCGGGCCCTTCCGGCCCGGGCGGTCCCGCGACGTTCCACGAGATCGCCTGCTCGCGCGGGCGGCAGTTCTCCGGCGACTGAACCAGGCGTACCCAGCCGCCGTTCGGGTGGCGGCAGGCGTGCACCGCCTCGTTCTCCTGCTGCGCGGCCGCCGCGCCGCTCAGCGCGAGCGCCGCCCCGGCTGCCGCCGCCAGCGTGCCCGCGACGGCGAGCAGGGCGACGAGCTTCGTACGTCTTCGCATGTGGCTCCTTCCGGTCGGATGACGCCGACCGGAATACCGCGGTGGAGGCGGCCGGCACCAGTCGTCCGCTTCGGCCGGGTGCGGCCCAAACCCGCATGGACACGGACGCCTGTGGAGGAACCGGCACAGACTCGGCACGCCACTCGGGCCGCCGTAGCTTCGGCCGGCTCACCCGCGCATGCACATCAACGGGCTGCGGCGAGGGAGATCTTGGCAGAAGTACTCCATCGGCGTATCATCGCGCGCGTGCGGCGGGTCATCCCCCTTCTCGCCTGTCTCGCGCTTCTCGTTCCTGCCACCGCGCAGGCGCAGGGAGAGCCGCTCGCCACGCTCGACGGCGGCGTCTCCGGTCAGATCACGCACTGGCTCACGTTCGGCGGCGGCGTGAACGGCGAGACCGTCGTGCACCTCGAGGAGCCGGGCCTCTACCGGTTCATGATCACGGACAACGCAGCGGGCCACAACTTCTGGCTCACGGGGCCGGGCCCGAACCAGCTCGTCTTCCGGACGGTCTTCGAGAGCATGGAGCTGCCGCCGCCCGACCCGAACGGGCCGCCGCAGCAGTTCGACCGCGTGCTCGAGCCGGGGATCTACCGGTACCAGTGCGAGAACCACGCCTTCATGACCGGCTGGTTCTCCGTCGGCGACGTGCTCGTCGTACAAACGGAGACCGGCCACGGGATCATCACGAGCGACCCGCCGGGCGCGAACTGGCCGACGAACCGCGGCGCGCACTTCCCCGAGGGGACCGAGGTGACCGTCACCGCGACGCCGCAGAACTCGTCGTTCACGTTCAACGGCTGGATGATGGGCTGCAGCGGCCTCGGGCCGTGCGTCGTCACGATCAGCGGCCGCACCGAGGTGCGCGCGCTCTTCGGCACCCCCGTCGCGGCGACCGCGCCGGCGTCCATCTCGAGGGTCGCGGTGGTGAAGCGGAACCTCCGCCGCACCGTCCGCGTGACGCTGAACGTCAAGCGCACGGCCGACGTGACGACGCGGCTACGCAAGGGGACGAAGGTGGTCGCCTCGGCGAAGGCCCGCCTGACGGCGGGGTCTCGGCTCGTGTCGCTCGCGGTGCCGCGGGGCGCGAAGGGCGGGCTCTACAGCCTGCGCGTCGCCATGCGGGACCTCGAGGGCCGCACGTTCAGCGCGAGCCGCTCGATCCGCGTACCCCGCTG
>JAICNY010000061.1 GCA_025930955.1 Thermoleophilia bacterium | reverse complement strand
GACTTCACCGGACGGAGCCTCTCCTACGGCGACGAGGACATCTTCCCCTCGCCGCTTCCCGTCGCCGGCGACGGCTTCGGCAACTTCTGGGTGCTCGACCTCACACCGGAGGGGCCGGCCGAGGCGCCTGTCTTCTTCGCGAGCCACGACCCGCCCGTCGTCCTCTACCAGAGCCCCGACCTCGGCACGTTCCTGCACGAGGCGTTCCGAATGCTCGTTCCGCCGCACGAATCGGCGGTCGACGATGTGCACGAGGATCGGTTGTTCAACGTCTGGGGCGAGAACCCGGGCACGCTCGACCACGCGGCCGCGCTCCAGGGCGACGAGGAGCTTCGCGGGTTCGCGTCCGGGCTCGACGATCGGTTCGTCTTCGTCGACCTGCGCAACCCCCTGGTCGGCATGGGGTTCTCATGGGGCCGGCACGGACCGCGGACGCTCATCCGGCGCGACGGCCACCGGCGGCTCTTCGCCTACGCGCCGCCGGAGCGGCAGCCGGGGCTCCTGAGCCGGCTGCTCGGCCGCTGAGAAATCGCAGTGCGCCCGAAAGCGAGGGGCCGCCGGTGGCTGCGGCTGGCCACGGCGGCCCCTCCGTAGGCGCGCGTCCCTTCGGGGGTTGGCGGGACGGGCGCGCCGTGCTGCCCCGTTCGACGTCCGAGCGGAGATCCCCGCTGCCGTAGTTCCCGCTCCCGCCGCCGGACATCGTGGGGCGGCGACGCGAGGCGGGCCTAGAGGTCGCCCGGGCCGCGCGGGCCGCGCGCGCCGCGCTGGCCCCAGATGACTGCGATGAGCGCGAGGCCGAGAACGCCGACGCCCATGAGGATCCAGCCGACGACCTCGATGTCGATCCCGGCCAGCTCCGCCTCGACGGCGAACGCGAGGATCGCGCCGACCGCAATCAGGAAGAGGCTCACTCCGATGCTCATGACAGGACGAGCAGCCGATCGTCTCCGCGGGTCATCGAAGAGATCCTAGGCCTCTCGGTTGTCGTGCGGCAGCCCAAGCCGCCGGGGAAGCAGGCGTTTCCCCGGCCCCGCGGGCCGCGGCCTTTGCTTACGGGAGGGCCGCGTTGTTGTCCACTACGTTGTACAGGTACTGCCAGCCGCTCTGAGGCGCGGCTCCGTCCGCGAGCGTTGCGACGTCCTTGAAGCAGACGAGCCCGTCGGCGTTCCGGTCGACGAACACGAAGATCGCTTCGTGCTCGGCGAGATCGTACGCCCCCGCGCCGAGCCCCGCCTGAATCCGCGGGAGGTCGAGCGTCTCCTCGTACGTCAGCGCGCCGAGGTCGAAGCCGGCCGGGCAGCCGGCCGGAGGCTTTGCCGCCGCCGGCGAAGCCGGGAGAGCCAGTGCCGCCGCCACGACGCTGCCCACGAGAATCCGCTGATGCCGCATCTTCTTGCCTCCTTGTGACCGCAGGTACAAGGGCTCGATAGTAGGCAAGCGCTTCGCGAAACTCAACACCGGACGGTCGAGTGCACGCCGTCCCCTACCCTCTAGAGATGCAGGTCGTCGTCGCAACGGGCGCATCGCTCGTGCGCGTCCTCGACGGAGAGGTCTCGACCGTGCTCGAGCGGCCGGGCCTCCAGTGCGTCGCGCTCGATCCGCGGCGGGCGGAGCACGTCGTGGCCGGGTCGCGCGGCGGAGGCGTGTGGGAGAGCGACGACGGCGGCGAGACCTGGCACGACGCGGAGCTGCCGGCGGCGGACGTCTTCTCCGTCGCCGTGAGCGCAGCGGACGGGGCCCTCTACGCCGGGTGCGAGCCGAGCGCGCTCTGGGGCCGGCGAGGCGGGGGCGGATGGCAGGAGCTCTCCGCCCTGCGCGAGCTCCCCTCGGCGCCGACGTGGAGCTTCCCGCCGCGCCCGTGGACCTCGCACGTCCGCTGGGTCGCACCGAGCCCGCACGACGCGGGGCTGCTCCTCGCCGGGATCGAGCTCGGCGGGCTCATGCGCTCCACGGACGGCGGCGAGACGTGGGTCGACCACCGGCCGGGAGCGCAGCGCGACGTCCACCAGCTCGCCTGGCACCCGAACGAGCCCGGCCACGCCTACGAGGCCGCCGGCGGCGGTGCCGCGCGCAGCCGCGACGGCGGCGAGCGCTGGGAGCCCGCCGACGACGGCCGCGACCGCCACTACGCCTGGGCGCTCGCGGTCGACCCGGCAGATCCCGAGCAGTGGTTCGTGTCGGCGGCGCCCGGGCCGTTCGAGGCGCACGGAGACCGGGCGGCCCGCGCGGCGCTCTACCGGCGGCGCGGCGACGCGCCCTGGGAGGAGCTCGACCTGGGCCTCGGCCGCCCGCTCGAGACGATGCCGTATGGCCTCGCGTTCTCCGGCTCGACGCTCGTGTGCGGGCTGCGGGACGGCCGCCTGCTCGCGAGCGAGGACTCCGGCGAGACGTGGCGCTCGCTCGACGGCCACGGGATCGCACGGATCGTCCAGCTCGCCGCCGCCTGACGCGGGCGTACACTGGACGCATGGTCGTCCTCCGTGACGTGCCGCGCCGGCCGGTCGAGACCGCAGACCCGCTCGACGACGTCCTCCGGCGGGTGAACCGCCTCCGGATCGCGCACGGGGTCGACCCGCTGTTCGAGCTGCCGCCGGCGTGCACGTCGTGGGACGGCGGCGGGTGCGTGCTCGAGCGCGCCTTCGCCGACCTCGGCGTGGCGTTCGTCGACTACCGCCTCGCGTACGGGCGCGAGCTCACGTTCGAGCACGGGCTCGGCGACTTCGTGCGCGCGTTCGACAAGGGCCGCTTCCCCGAACTCCGCGCGTAGCAAGCTCGACGGCGGGGACGCGGCCGCCTCTGGAGTTTGTGCGGAACGTGGCGTAGTCTGGAGGCGCGTGGCGGTGCACGAGGCAGCCCGGGCCGCCGAGACGGCGGCCGACCGGACCGTCGCCGGTCTCTGGCGACGGGCGGTCGGGCGCGACGAGGTGTTCCCGGCCTTCCTCGTGCAGGACGGCGAGCGCTGGAACCCGGTCGGCTGGGCGGAGGCGGCGCGGCGCGTGGACGACCTCGCCGCAGGCTTCCTCGCGCTCGGGGTTGGACACGGCGACCGCGTGGCGATCCTCAGCCGGACGCGGATCGAGTGGACGCTCACCGACTATGCGCTCGCGTCGATCGGCGCCGTCAGCATCCCGATCTACCAGACGTCGTCGCGGGCGGAATGCGCGTACCTGCTCGCCGACTCCGGTGTGTCCGTCCTCGTCTGCGAGAACGCCGAGCAGCTCGCGAAGACCCGCAACCTCGGCGAGGAGGTCGCGAGCCTCCGGCACACGGTCGCCTTCGCGGACGCGGAGGCCGGCGCGCTGCCCGTCGAGGAGCTCGTCCAGCGCGGCCGCGACCACGTCCGGGACGATCCCGGCGCGCTCGCCGCCGCGCGCGAGCGCGTCGCGGCCGGCGACACGCTCACCCACATCTACACGTCGGGGACGACCGGCAGCCCGAAGGGCTGCGTCCTCTCGCACGGGAACTTCACCGCGCTCACCGGGTCCGTGGCGCAGATCGAGGAGCTCTTCGAGCACGGCGACACCGTGCTCCTCTTCCTGCCGCTCGCGCACAACTTCGGGCGCCTCGTCCAGTACTGCGCGGCAGAGATCGGGTTCACGATCGCGTACTGCCCCGAGGTCGCCGACCTCCAGGCCGCGTTCGCGCGCGTCCGCCCCACGCTCTTCCCGACGGTGCCGCGGCTCTTCGAGAAGGCGCACGCGGGCGTGCAGGCGAGCCTCGCCGAGGCGGGCGCGCCCAAGCGACGGCTCGCCGACTGGGCGCTCCACGTGGGCTCGAGCGCGGCGGCGCGCCGCGCCGAGGGGCGTCGCGCAGGCCCGCTGCTCGCGCTCCAGGCCCCGCTCGCCGACCGGCTCGTCCTCGGGAAGGTCCGCGAGCGGTTCGGAGGCCGCCTCCGGCTCGCCGTCTCGGGCGGCGCACCGCTGGCGCGCCCGATCACCGAGTTCTTCGCCGGCTGCGGCGTCCTCGTGCTCGAGGGCTACGGGCTGAGCGAGACGACGAGCGGCTGCACGCTCAACCGCCCGCACGACCATCGCTTCGGCACCGTCGGACGCGCGGTTCCCGGGGTCGAGCTCGCGATCGCGCCCGACGGCGAGATCATGGTGCGCGGGCCGACGGTCTTCCAGCGCTACCACGGCCGCCCGGAGGCGACCGCCGAGGCGTTCACGGACGACGGGTGGCTCCTCACCGGCGACATCGGCACGCTCGACGACGACGGATTCCTCACGATCACCGACCGCAAGAAGGAGATCATCGTGACGTCCGG
Organism: Thermoleophilia bacterium; assembly: GCA_025930955.1. Classification (GTDB taxonomy): domain Bacteria; phylum Actinomycetota; class Thermoleophilia; order Gaiellales; family Gaiellaceae; genus JAICNY01. Next base: position 10,487 of record JAICNY010000061.1, on the reverse strand, counting down.
GGGGAAGAAGATCCCGCCGCAGAACGTCGAGAACGCGCTCAAGGCCTCGGGCTACATCTCCCAGGCGCTGCTCGTCGGGGAGGGGCGGCCGTACCTCGTCGCCCTCGTGTCCGTCGACCGCGACGAGGCCGGCAAGGTCGCGCACAGCGAGGACGCGGTGCGCGCGCTCGTCGCGCGCGTGATCGACGAGGTGAACTCGCACGTCGGGCCGACGGAACAGATCAAGCGCTTCGCCCTCCTCCCGCGCGACTTCTCGGCCGACGAGGGCGAGGTGACGCCGACGCTCAAGCTCAAGCGCCGCGTCTGCGAGGAGCACTTCGCCGAGGAGATCGATCGGCTCTACTCGCTGCCGAAGGGGGCCGCTTAGGTCCTCGCCTCGACCGGCGCCTCGGCGAGCGGCGGCTCCTGGGCGCGAGGGTCCTCGAGGTAGCGGCGGACGCTCTTCGCGAGGCGCGCCGCGTGCGACCCGTCGAGGTAGCGGTGGTCCATCGTGGCCGCGATCGTGAGGATCGGCCGCGCGACGATCTCGCCGTCGAGGACGACCGGCTTCTCCGTCACCTCACCGACGAGCGCGAGAAACGGCAGCCGGTAGAACGGCGAAAGCGGTGCGTAGGCGCGCTGGACGCCGAACATGCCCACGGACGTCACCATCGCGCTCCCGAACGGATGGCTCCGGAGGCCGAACCGGCGCAGGTCGAGCCCGAGGTCGCTCGTCAGCCAGGTGACGAGCCGGAGCGCGAGCCCGAGGACCGGGACGGGCGTCAGCGCGAGCACCCGCTTCGAGCGACCGAAGTCCGCGTCCTCCCCGCTTCGGATCCTCGCCGCCCGCGCGCGCAGCTCCTCGGCGATCTCGACGGCCGACTTCGCGTCGGCGTCGCGGACGCGCACGCCCGAGAGGTCGCGCCCCTCGTCGACGGCGACGACGAAGAAGATGGCGATCCCGTCGCGCGGGACGAAGCGGCCGCGGTGCTTGCGCACGTTCAGCTCGGGGTTCTCGGCGAGCGCGCGGGCGACGGCGCGGCCGACGAGGTGCGTGACGGTGAGCCGGGTGCCGGTCGTCTCGCGGACGTCCGAGACGAACGCGAGCAGCTCCGTCGCGTCGATCTCGAGATCCCCGTAGATCTGCGGATCGCGCGGGTCTCGCCAGGTGGCCGAGGCGACCTTCCGCCAGCCTTCAGCTCGCATCACCGCTCCTCCGGGCGCGGTCTCCGCCCGCGTCCGGTTTCGACGGTAGCGCCGTGTCTCCACGGAGTCAACGGCGTTCGGGGCTGCACGGGAACGGTCGCGGGCATACCCCGAGGACGGTCGCGGGAGCGCCCCGATGTGGCGCGCGTGGGCGAGGCCTACGGTCCCCGCAGTGCTCGATAGAGGAGACGACATGCGGTACAAGCCGTCCGCGCCCTCCCGACGGCTCCGCAGCTCGACGCGGGCCGTGCGCGATGAGGTCGTTCCCCCGCCCGCCACCAAGCCGAGCGGCGCTGGTTCCTTCAAGCGCGGCGACGAGCGCGCCACGCGCCGAAGCATGACGCTCACCCAGGCGACGATGGCCGATCGCAGCGACCTGTACGGCGGGCGGGCGGACATGCTGCGCGACGCAGGTGATCGAGCGTCGGATCGAGGACGACGCGTCGATCTCGCGGCGGGCCGGGGGCGCCTGACGATCGGCCGGGGGCAGCCCGCGCGACCGATCGAGATCCCGAGCTCGCGCACGCCGGAGGGGGCGGTACGCCCCGAACGGACGGCGCGGCCGACCACGGACAGGGCTACTCTCAGATCGTGGACGATCTCCACTCGTTCCTCGACGCCTTCGAGGCGTTTCTCCGCCACCTGGCGGGCGTCGAGCTGATCCCGCTCTTCATCGGGATCGCGTTCCACTTCCTCCGCCTGAGCGCACGCGTACGCGGGTGGCAGAACATCCTGCGCGCCGCGTATCCCGGGATCCGGATCCCGTACCGGACGGTCTTCGGCTCGTACTGGGCCGGCGTGGCCGTGAACGCGATCGCGCCGGCGCGCGGCGGCGACGTCGTGCGGCTCTACATCGCGAAGCACCGGCTCCATGGGACGACGTACCCGACGATCATGTCCACGCTCGTCGTCGAGACGCTCTTCGACTTCGTGCTCGCGACCGCGCTCTTCCTCGCCGCGGTGCAGATGGGCCTCCTCCCCGGGCTCGGCGACCTGCCCTCGCTCCCGGCGTTCGACTGGTCGTTCGCGGTCGAGCACCCCGCGATCGCGGCGCTCCTCGGGTCGGTGTTCGTGGCGGGGCTCATCCTCTTCGCCACGTGGGCGTCGCGGCACGTGGTCGCGTTCAAGGAGAAGGTGAAGCTCGGGTTCGCGATCCTCGGCGACTGGCGGAGGTTCGTCACCCAGGTCGTCTCGTGGCAGGCGCTCTCGTGGGTCTTCCGGATCGCCGCCACGGCGTTCTTCATGAACGCGTTCGGGATCCCGGTCAACGTGGAGACGGTGCTCGCGGTCGTCGTCGTCGGCGGGCTCGCGACGACGATGCCGTTCACGCCGGGCGGCGCCGGGACGCAGCAGGCGGTGATCGTGTTCGCGCTCTCCGGGTGGGCGTCGTCCAGCGCGATCCTCTCGTTCAGCGTCGGCATGCAGGTCGCGACGGCCGCGCTGACCGTGTCCGTCGGGTTCGCGGCGATCGCGATCATGCTCGGCACCGTCCGCTGGCGCGAGCACGTGCGCCGCGACGAGGACCTCATGCGGCGAAAGGGGCTCGACGGCCCGGAGAAGCCCTCGGCTAACGGGGAGCCAGCGCCCGCACCGTCTGGGCGAGCTCGTCGAGCGTGAACGGCTTCGCGAGGAACCCGGCCGCGATCTCGCCCCAGGCGTCGCGGCGCTCGACGCTGCCGGTGAAGAGCGCGACCCCGAGCCCGGGTCGGCTCGTGCGGAGCTCCTTCGCGAGCTCGAGCCCGTCGTCCGCGCCGAGGTGGACGTCGAGGAGCAGGACGTCGACGTCCTCGCCGTCGAGGACGCGGGTCACCTCCTCCGCCGTCTCCGCCTCGAGCACGCGGTAGCCGTCCAGCTCGAGGTTCACGCGACACAGCAGGCGCAGGGCCGCGTCGTCGTCCGCGACGAGCACCGCGCGCTGCTGAGCGTCCTCCACGCGCGCGAGTCTAGATGGAGCGGGATATCATCGCGCCATGGAGCGAGCGGTTCGGACCGGCGAGCGGCGCGGGTACGGGGCGGCCGTGGAGGGTCTCCTCGAGCCGCTCGGAGGGACGCTCATCCGGCTCGAGCGCGTCGCCGAGGCGACGCCGGAGGAGATCGTCGCGGAGGCGCACGAGGAGCTCCCGGGCCTTCAGTACACGCTGCACGCGAGCGCCGAGCTCGCGCTCGGCCTCGACCCGCCGGCACGCGTCGGCCCGCTGCACGCCGAGCTCGTGGACGCGCTCGGCCAGGCCCGCGACGCGACCGCCGAGGTGTCGGCTGCGGTCGAGGAGGGCGACGACGACCTCGTCGGGAAGCTTCTGCCCGAGTGGCGCGGCGCGCTCTTCCGTGTGCGCCTGGCTCGCCTGCGGGCGCTCGAGCGCTCGCCGCTCCGGCTGCCGGCCGAGGACGTGGCGCGCGTCCACCGCGGGCGCGGCGAGGTCACCCCGACGACGACGACGATCGTCGCCACGGGCCTCGTCGTGGCCGGAGCGGTGCTCTTCACCGCCGGCGCCGTGCTCGCCTCCTGGCCGCTCTGGGCGGCCGGGCTCGCGCTCTTCGGCGGCGGCTTCGTCTTGTTCCGACCGTAACCGGCGGCGGCCGCGCACCGTTGAGCCGCTACCGGGGGAAACGGATGGACCGAGACGCGATGACAGCACTGCGGCAGGCGCTCACGGCGGCGATCGCACGGCCGACCCCGGCCGAGCGGCGGCGTGCGTTGCGCTCGTTCGAGCGGGCGCTCGACCGGCACCCGGCGACGCGACCGAAGCGGCGGCTCAGGCCGATCGGGACGCGGCGCTGAGGCGCGCGAGGCTCTCCTCGCGCCCGAGGAGCTCGAGCGACTCGAAGAGGCCGGGCGACACGTTCGACCCGGTCACGGCGGCCCGGATCGGCCCGAACGCCCTGCGCGGCTTGAGCTCGAGCCGCTCCGCGAGCCCGCGGAGGGCCTGCTCGATCTCGGGCGCCGTGAACGGCTCGACGGCGGCGAGCGTCTGCTCCGCCTCCGCCAGCAGATCGGCCGAGCCGTCGACGAGCGCCGGGTCCGGCTCGACGCGCTCGAAGAAGAAGCCCGCGAACGCCAGGAACTCGCCGAGCGTCGCGATCTTCTCCTGGCAGAGCGGCGCGGCGGCGCGGATCGTCGCCTCGTCACCGTCGAAGCCCTGCTCGCGCAGGTAGCCGACGAGCCGGTGGGCGTACTCCTCGGGCGGGAGGTCGCGGAGGTAGACGCCGTTCAGCCATTCGAGCTTCTGGTAGTCGAACGTCGCCCCGCTCGCGCCGACCCGGTCGAGCGTGAAGTGACGCACGAGCTCCTCGGGCGGGATCACGGTCGTCTCCGCGTCGAGGCTCCAGCCGAGGAGCGCGAGATAGTTGACGATCGCCTCGGGCAGATAGCCGCGCGCCCGGAACTCCTCGACGGACACGGCCCCGTGGCGCTTCGAGAGCTTCCGCCCGTCCGCGCCGAGGACGTTCGGCAGGTGCGCGTACGCTGGGAGCGGCGCGCCGAGCGCCTCGAGGACCCGGATCTGCTTCGGCGTGTTCGCGATGTGATCCTCGCCGCGGACGACGTGCGTGATCCCGTCGTCCATGTCGTCCACGGGCGACGCGAAGTTGTACGTCGGTCGGCCGTCCGAGCGGAGCAACACGACGTCCTCGAGCTTCTCGTTCGGGAACTCCACGTGGCCGCGGACGACGTCCTCCCAGCCGGTCTTGCCCTCGTCCGGCATGCGGAAGCGGATCGCGCCCTCGTCCTCGTACGCGTGGCCTGCCTCGAGGAGCCGCCGCGCGACCTCCTGGTGGCGCTCGAGCCGGTCGAGCTGGAACGCGACCTCGCCGTCCCAGTCGAGACCGAGCCAGCGGAGCGACTCCTGGATCTGCTCGACGGACTCCTCCACCTCGCGGCTGCGGTCGGTGTTCTCGACGCGGAGGAGGAACTCGCCGCCCTCGTGGCGCGCGAAGAGCCAGTTGAAGAGCGCGGTGCGGACGCCGCCGATGTGGAGGAAGCCGGTCGGGCTCGGAGCGAAGCGGACTCGGGGGGCCACGGCGCCACTAGGGTAACGGCGTGCTGCTCGGCGGCCACATGTCTTCGTCCGGCGGGATCCACACCGCGGTCGACCGGATCGAGGCGATCGGCGGCGACGCGCTCCAGGTCTTCACGCAGAGCCCGCGCATGTGGCGGCCGACCGCGCACCCGGAGGAGAACCTCGCGCGGTTCCGTTCCCGGCGGGAGGAGGCCGGCATCGGGTCGGTGCTCGCGCACGCGGTCTACCTCATCAACCTCGCCTCGCCCGACGACGAGCTCTACGAGAAGTCGCTCACCGCGCTCGTCTCCACGATGGAGGTCGCATCGGCGATCGAGGCGGACGGCGTCGTCTTCCACGTGGGGTCGCACCTCGGAGCCGGGTTCGAGGCGGGGATGGAGCGAGCGGCGCCGGCGATCGAGCGGGCGCTCGAGCATGCGTCCGAGAAGACGTGGCTCCTGCTCGAGAACTGCGCCGGAACCGGCGGGACGATCGGACGCTCGGTCGACGAGCTCGCCGCGCTGTGCGACCGGCTCGGCGGGCACGAACGGCTCGGGCTCTGCCTCGACTCGTGCCACCTGTGGGCGTCCGGCGTGGACGTGACGGATCCAGCCGTGCTGGACGCGGCGCTCGACGAGATCGACGAGCGGATCGGGATCGACCGGCTACGGGCGCTCCACGTCAACGACTCGCGCGACACGCTCGGGGCGAACCGGGACCGGCACGCGAACATCGGCGAGGGCGAGCTCGGCGAGCGGCTCGCGGTGTTCCTCGGCAACCCGCGGCTCCAGCGGCTCCCCGCGCTGATGGAGGTTCCGGGCCCGGACGGGCACGGGCCTGACGCCGGGGAGATGCGGAAGCTGCGGGAGCTCCATGCGCGCGCGGTGAAGGCGTACGCCGCGGCCTGACCGGCCTGACCGGCCTGACCGGCTCGGCCGGCTCGGCCGCGTGTGGAGCGATCGGCACGGTCACGGCGCACAATCGGCGCGATCCGCGCGGACCGCCAGGGGTACGCTCGTCGCGGGAAGGGGTGGTCACCCCCACCCAGGGTGGGGCCGCGCGCGCGTGTGACTGAGTGTGAAGAGACGAGGCGCCGGGAGCAGCATCGGAGCTCGGACGCGAGGACGCCGCCGATCGCGCCCCGCGCGCGGCGACGCGCTAGCGCGAGCGCGGCTTGCGCCCGCGGGCGAGTGCGCGCTGCGTGTCCGGCCCGGCCACGCCGTCGACCTCGAGCCCGGTGCGCGTCTGGAAATCCCGCACGACCGCCTCGACGCGCACGCCGTAGCTCCTCCCGGGCTCGATCCGGAAGCCGGCCCAGGCGTCGGGCGCATGCTTCGCGTACCACGCCTCGAGCCGCGCCTTCAGCTCCTCGACGCGCTTGCCGCGCGAGCCGCGGCGCAGGAGCGGCGGCGGCGGCTCGACGCCGAGGAGCTCCTGGTACACGGCCCAGCGCGCGAGCACCGACCGGCCGTAGTCGCCACCCGTCGTCCGCTTGTCGGAGTCGCCCTCGCGATAGCCGGCGAGCGCGCCGCCCCCGCCCGCGTTGTACGCCGACAGCGCGAAGTGCAGCCGGTCCCGCTCGGGGACGCCGCTGCGCTCGCCGAAGTCCCAGTTCCAGCGGAGGAGGTCGGCGGCGTAGCGGGCTGCGACCTGCACGGGCGGCTTCCCGCCGGCGCCCGCGGCGCCGCTTCGCGCGAGGAAGTCGCGGTGCGACCGGTCGTCGATCTGGAAGAGGCCGCGCCCGTGCCCGCCGTCCCCGACCACGTCGTTCATGTCGGTCTCCTGGGACGCGACGGCGAGGAGGAGCGCCGCCGGCAGGCGGGCCGCCTTCTCCGCGTCCGCGCAAGCCTTATCCCACCCGGCGCCCCGCGCGCGGTCGAGCTCCTTCGCGAGCGCCGTCTTCGTGAACGTACGCACCGCGGGCGCCGGAGGTCAGTCGGCGTCGATCCGCGCGATGACGCGGAAGGACGGGCTTTCACGCGGGAGCTCGAAGAACTCGGGGTTCACGCAACCGAGTCGGTCCCGCCGGTGCTCGTAGCACGAGGACACCTCGGCGCGACACATCGGAAGCGGCTGCCGGCGGGCCTTGACGGCGCCAAAGCCCGGCTTCGCGCCCTGGGCCTCCTCCAGCAGCTCGAGATCGATCTCGACCCCGTAGACCTTCTGCATGCATCCGACGTACGTGCGCCCGAACTCCTCGTACGCGTAGAGGAAGGGGCACGCGCCCTCGACGCAGGCGGCGGGGTACACGACCTTGTCGCAGTGGACGTCGCAGCGCCGGCACTCCGTCTCGTCCTGGGGACGGAGGGGAAGATCGGAGATGACCTTGAGGGGCCGTTCCACTGCCTTCGATTGTGGGCGAACCATCCGGCCCCCGCAAGACTTGACAGCGCCGCCGAGCCCGTGTAAACCGCCGCGCTTGCAGGGCTTCCGTTGCCTGAACCGACAGCGCTAGGGCTCGCCGCGCAGCCGCCGCACCGCGTTCAGGACGTCCATCGGCGTGAAGGCCTCGAAGTCCGGCTCCGGCTCCCCGTCGTCGGGGTCGGCCCGGAACCAGAGCGCCTGCGCCGTTCGCATCCCGAGCGCCTGCGCGCCGCGGATGTCGGCGTTCCGGCTGTCGCCGACGAAGAGCGCGCGCTCGGGCGCCACCTCGAGCGCCTTGAGGGCGCGCCGGAAGATCTCCGGATGCGGCTTCCGCAGGCCGACCTCCGAGGAGAAGACCGCCGTGTCGAGCCGCTCGGCGAGCCCCATCCGTTCGAGGTCCTCGTGGAGGAGCCACGCCGGGTCGAACGCGTTCGAGACGAGTCCGAGCTTCAGCCCGCGCGCGCGCAGCGAGTCGAGGAGCGCGTGCGTCTGCGCGCCCATGACGCGCGCCGGCTGCCAGGTGGCGTGCTCGGCCTCGAGGAACCGGCCGAGCTCCTCCTCGTCGACCGAGACGCCGAACCCGTCGAGCACCTCGCGGATCACGCCGGGATACTCGACCTCCTCGAGCGTCTCTGTGCCGACGAGGAGCGGCAGGTAGCGCTCCCGGAACCGTGCCGCCGTCTCGTCGTGGCCGGGCAGCCCCTCGCGCCCGATCGCGGCGAGCCCGGCCTCCCAGCCGCGCTCGAGCAGCTCGTCGTCGTAGGCGAAGTGGAACAGCGTGTCGCCCCAGTCGAAGAGGACGGCGTCGATCACCCGGGGAGCGTAGGCGACGGATGCCATCTCGCCGTTCGGTTAGCCGCACGTTAAGAGGAGGGATCGCCGCCTTGATCGAGCGGGGACCGGGTGAAAGGGTGTGCGGACGCCCGACTCGTCAGGAGGTCCTCTCGTGCAGCAGGCATCCGTCTCCCCCGAATCTCCGCCGGTGCAGGCCGACGACGGCTTCGCCACCTCGGCGCACGACGTCACGCGCGTCTACGGCGAGGGCGACACGGCCGTCGAGGCGCTGCGCGGCGTGTCACTCGACGTCAGCCGCGGGGAGCTCATCTCGATCATGGGCCCCTCGGGCTCCGGCAAGTCGACGCTCATGCACGTCATGGCCGGGCTCGACAAGCCGACCTCCGGCGATGTCGCGATCGCCGGCACGAACATTGCAGCGCTGAACGACACTGAGCTGACGAAGCTCCGGCGCGCGCACATCGGCTTCATCTTTCAGTTCTTCAACCTGCTCCCCATGCTGACCGCCGAGGAGAACATCACTCTTCCGCTCCAGCTCGCGGGCGGGAAGCAGGACCGCGACTGGGTCGAGAACGTGATCGACAAGGTCGGTCTCGCCGACCGTCGCACGCACCGCCCGTCGGAGCTCTCCGGGGGCCAGCAGCAGCGCGTCGCGATCGCCCGCGCGCTCGTCTCGCGCCCGACGGTCGTCTTCGCCGACGAGCCGACCGGCAACCTCGACTCGAAGACGGGCGGGGAGATCCTCGAGGTCCTCCGCGAGTCCGTCCGCGACTACGGCCAGACGACCGTGATGGTCACGCACGACGCGAACGCCGCCTCGATCGGCGACCGGACACTCTTCCTCGCCGACGGGCTCGTCGTGAGGGAGCTCCGCGCCTCGTCGCCGCACGACCTCCTGACCGCAATGGAGGAGGTCAGCTCCTGATGGTGCGGGTCGCCCTCAAAGGACTTGCGGGCCGCAAGCTCCGCGCCGCGCTGACGGCGATCGCGATCGTCCTCGGCGTCGCGATGGTGAGCGGCACGTACGTCCTCACCGACACGATCGACAAGGCGTTCAGCGCGATCTTCGAGGAGTCGTACGCGAACACCGACGCGGTCGTCCGCGGCGCCGGCTCCGACATCTCGTTCCAGGGCATGTCCGGCCCGTCCGCGCCGATCGAGGACGACCTCCTCGACGACGTCCTCGCCCTCGACAGCGTCGAGACCGCCGCTGGCGGCATCGAGGACGAGATGAACACGAAGATCATCAAGAAGGACGGCACGGCCGTGAACACGCAGGGCTCGCCCTCGCTCGGCTTCGGCGTCGACCCCGAGGCGAGCGAGTTCAACCCGCTCACCCTCGTCGAGGGCGCATGGGCGCGCGAGGACGACGAGGTCGTGATCGACGCAGGGACGGCGGAGGCGGAGGGCTACGTCGTCGGCGACCGGGTTCCGATCCAGACGCTCCAGCCCGTGCGGGAGTTCGAGCTCGTCGGCCTCGCGCAGTTCGGCGACGTGGCCTCGCTCGGCACGGCGACGTTCGCGATCTTCACCCTGTCGGCCGCGCAGGAGCTCTTCGACCGCGAGGGGCAGTTCGACGCGATCTCGGTCGCGGCGGTGAACGGCGTCACGCCGGAGGAGCTCGTCGAGGACATCCGCCCGATCCTCCCGGACACGGCGCAGGTGCAGAGCGGCCAGGCGCAGGCGGACGAGGAGTCGTCGGAGATCGGCGAGATCACGACGTTCGTCCGCTACTTCCTCCTCTCGTTCGCGGGGATCGCGCTCTTCGTCGGCGCGTTCGTCATCTTCAACACGCTCTCGATCACCGTCGCGCAGCGGACCCGAGAGTTCGCGACGCTCAGGACGGTCGGCGCCTCGCGGCGCCAGCTCCTCACGTCGGTCATCCTCGAGGCGCTCGTCATCGGGACGATCGCGTCGGTCGTCGGGCTCTTCGCCGGTCTCGGCCTCGCGATCGGGCTGAACGAGCTCTTCAAGGCGCTCGAGCTCGACCTGCCGATGGCGAACACGGTCTTCGCGACGCGGACGATCGTCGTCTCGCTCGTGATCGGGATCGGCGTGACGGTGCTCGCCGGGCTCTTCCCCGCGCTTCGCGCGACGCGCGTGCCGCCGATCGCCGCCGTCCGCGAGGGCGCGGAGCTGCCGGCATCG
>JAICNY010000050.1 GCA_025930955.1 Thermoleophilia bacterium | reverse complement strand
CCGTCCGGCGCGGGAACGCGCGTCGAGCTCGTCCACACCGGCTGGGAGCGGCTCGGCGACCGTGCTGCGGCCGTGTACGACAACTACGACGGCGGCTGGAGCTACGTCGTCGGCGAGCGGTTCGCCGCCGCGGCGAACGCGTGACGAAGCGCGGGAGCCCTTCGCTTAGTAACACGGTGGTACTAGCGAAGGGCTCCCGGCCCACCCGAGGCGCACCGGTTCCGCCGTGTGGCCGAGCGGGCATCATCCGCCTGGGATGGCCGGCGGAAAGATCACGCTCCGCGAGGCGCAGACGATCGCCTATCTGCTCGAGCACGGGCGGATGCCCGACCCCGAGACGGCCGCCTGGTTCGAGGGGCGGGCCAGCCGGCCGGCGCTCGAGTACCTGCTCATGGCCCGGCTGCGCGGCGCGAAGTCGGCGCAGCCGCAGCCGGAGTCGCCGAGGCTCCGCGCCGCGGACTGACAGGCGCTACTCGGACGCGGCGGCCGACGCCGGCGCGCGCTGCGCGGCGGCCTGCGAGGCCGCTGTGGCCCGCGCCTCGGGCTCGTAGTCCACGAGCTCGAGGTAGGCCATCGGCGCCGAGTCGCCCTGGCGCGGGCCGAGCTTCACGACGCGCGTGTAGCCGCCCGGCCGGTCGGCGAAGCGCGGGGCCACCTCGGAGAACAGCAGGTGCGCCACCGACTTCGAGCGCAGGAAGGCGACCGCCTGGCGATGCGCGTGGAGGTCGCCGCGCTTGCCGAGCGTGATCATCTTCTCGACGATCGGCCGGACCTCCTTCGCCTTCGCCTCGGTCGTGCGGATCCGGCCGTGCTCGATGAGCGCGCCGGCGAGGTTCGAGTAGAGCGCCTTGCGGTGCGCCGAGTCGCGGCCGAGCTTCCTGCCCTTCTTCTGGTGACGCATCCGGCCTAGTCCTCGCGCAGGTTGAGCCCGTGGGCCGCGAGCGTCTCGCGGACCTCTTCGATCGACTTCTTGCCGAAGTTCGGAATCGCGGCCAGCTCGTCCTCGCTCTTCGTCACGAGGTCGCCGATCGTCTCGATCCCGACGCGCTTCAGGCAGTTGTAGGAGCGGACGCCGAGCTCGAGCTCCTCGATGGGGAAGTTCTCCATCCCGTGCGCCTGGGGCGCCTCGACTTCGGCCTCCGGGCCGGCCTCGCCGAGCCCCTCGATCCGGTCGAGGTCGGTGAAGATCGCGAGCTGCCGGATGAGGATCTCCGCCGCCTGCCCGATCGAGTCGCGCGGGTCGAGCGAGCCGTCGGTCGTGACGTCGAGCGTCAGCTTGTCGTAGTCCGTGCGCTGCCCGACGCGGGCCGCCTCGACCTCGTACGAAACACGCCGCACGGGCGAGAAGATCGAGTCGACCGGGATCGTCCCGATCGCGTGCTCGGGCCCGCGGTTCAGCTCGGCCGGGACGTAGCCGCGGCCGCGGCCGATCGTGAGCGTGATCTCGAGCCGCCCCTTGCCCGAGAGGTTCGCGATCTCGAGGTCCGGGTTCAGGATCTCGAGGTCGGCGGGCGCCTCGATGTCGGCCGCCGTGACGGCGCCGGGGCCCTTCTTGTCGAGCCGGACCTCGATCTCGGGCGAGTCGCCCTCGAGCCGGCAGATGAGGTTCTTGAGGTTGAGGATGATGTCCATGACGTCCTCGCGCACGCCGGGCAGCGTCGTGAACTCGTGGGCGACGCCCTCGATCTTCACGGACGTGACGGCGGCGCCCTCGAGCGACGAGAGGAGGACGCGGCGGAGCGAGTTGCCGAACGTGTAGCCGAAGCCGCGGTCGAGCGGCTCGATCACGAAGATGCCGTGCCTCTCGTCGACCTCCTCGTGGGTGATCTTCGGCACCTGGAAATCCATTGCGAGCGTTCTGGTGGCCATGCAGTCCTTTCCTTGCAGTCCTACCGGGGGTTCGCCCCCGAATTACTTCGAGTAGAGCTCGACGATCAGCTGTTCCTGCACGGGCGTGTCGATCTCGGTGCGCTCCGGGAGCTTCAGCACCTTGCCCGTCAGGTTGTCGTGGTCGGCCTGGAGCCACGGGGCGACCGAGGCCGTGAGGTCGGTCGCGTCGCGGATGACGTTCTCCGCGCTCGAGGCCGGCTTCATCGAGACGACGTCGTTCGGCCGCACCTGGTAGCTCGGGATGTTCACGCGCCGGCCGTTCACCTGGAAGTGGCCGTGGCGGATGAGCTGGCGGGCCTGCGCGCGCGAGGCGGCGAACCCGAGCCGGTAGATCACGTTGTCGAGGCGCAGCTCGAGCATCCGCAGGAGCTCCTCGCCCGTGATGCCCGAGCGCTTCGCGGCCTTGTTGTAGTAGCCGCGGAACTGCTTCTCGAGGATGCCGTAGTAGCGGCGCGCCTTCTGCTTCTCGCGCAGCTGGAGGAGATACTCCGACTGCTTGATCCGCCCGCGGCCGTGCTCGCCCGGCGGGTATGCCCGGCGCTCGACCGCGCACTTCTCCGTCAGGCAGCGCTCGCCCTTCAGGAAGAGCTTCATCCCCTCGCGCCGGCAGGCGCGGCACTTGCGGTGGAGGTTCTCGCGAGCCATCGCGCTAGACCCTCCGCCGCTTCTTCGGGCGGACGCCGTTGTGCGCCTGCGGCGACACGTCGCGCACGCCGAGCACCTCGAGCCCCGCGGCCTGGAGCGAGCGGATCGCCGTCTCGCGCCCCGAGCCCGGGCCCTTCACGAAGACCTCGACCTTCTGCAGGCCGTGCTCCATGCCCTTCTTCGCGCAGGAGTCGGCGGTCACCTGGGCGGCGAACGGCGTCGACTTGCGCGAGCCCTTGAATCCGGCGGAGCCGGCGCTCTCCCAGGCGATCACGTTCCCCTCCTTGTCGGTGAGGGTCACGATCGTGTTGTTGAACGACGTCTTGATGTGCGCCTGGCCGATCGCGATGTTCTTCTTCACGCGGCGGCGCGTGCGGCCCTTCGAGGCCCTGCGGGGAGGTGCCATCTAGGAGTTACCCCTTCTTCTTTCCGCGGCCGACCGTCTTCTTCGGGCCCTTGCGCGTGCGCGCGTTCGTCTTCGTCCGCTGCCCGTTCACGGGGAGGCCGCGCCGGTGCCGGACGCCCCGGTAGGCGCCGATCTCCTGGAGGCGCTTGACGTTCTGTGTCCGTTCGCGGCGCAGGTCGCCCTCGACCTGCAGCTCGCCGTCGATGTACTGGCGGAGCTTCGTGATCTCCTCGTCCGTCAGGTCACGGACCTTCTCGTCGGGGGTCAGGCCGAGGTCCGTCGCCACCTTGCGGGCGGTGGACGGGCCGATCCCGTAGATGTACGTGAGCGCCACCTCGAGGCGCTTCTCGCGCGGAAGGTTCACGCCTGCGATACGAGCCAATTCTTCTCCTTACCCCTGCCGCTGCTTGTGGCGAGGATTCGTGCAGATGACCAGGACGCGTCCGTGCCGCTTGATGACGCGACAGCGGTCGCACATGGGCTTGACGGATGGACGAACTTTCATGAGGACGTAGAGACAGCGGCCACGCCGAGACCCGGCTGACCGCGCCCGCCTATGGTACCAGAGACCTGACGGGCGCCTCCGTGAGGATCCGGGGGCCGTTCTCCCTCACGGCCACGGTGTGCTCGAAGTGGGCGGAGAGCGAGCCGTCGACCGTCGAGATCGACCAGTCGTCGTCCGCCACGGCGACCTCCTCCCCGCCCGCGGTGATCATCGGCTCGATCGCGATCGTCATCCCGGTCGCGAGCTTTGGCCCGCGCCCCGGGCGGCCGTAGTTCGGCACCTGCGGCTCCTCGTGCATCGAGCGGCCGACCCCGTGCCCGACGAGGGACCTGATCACGCTGAACCCGGCCTCCTCGGTCACGCGCTGCACCGCCGCGGAGATGTCGCCGACGTGGTTGCCGTCCCGCGCCTCGGCGATCCCGGCGGCGAGCGCCGCCTGGCACACCGCGAGCAGGCGCTCGGCCTCCTCGCCCACCTCGCCGACCGCGAACGTGTACGCCGAGTCCGCGACGAAGCCCTCGAGCGTCACGCCGACGTCCACGGTCAGAAGGTCGCCCTCCCGCACCCGGTAGCCCCCCGGGATGCCGTGCACGACCATGTCGTTCGGCGAGGCGCAGATCGAGGCCGGGAAGCCGCGGTAGCCCTTGAAGGTCGGGACGCCGCCGCGGGAGCGGATGAGCTCCTCGGCGAGGTCGTCGAGCTCGCGCGTCGAGATCCCGGGCCGGATCGTCTCGCCCATGAGCGCGAGCGTCTCGGCGACGACGCGCCCCGCGCGGGCCATCGTGTCGATCTCGTCGGCGGACTTCCGGACGATCATGCGGCCGCCGTCTCCAGAACGTTCTGCACCTCGGCGTAGACCTCCTCGATCGAGCGGTCGGCGTGGATGCCGACGAGGTTCCCGAGGGCGCGGTAGTACGCGATCAGGTCGTGCGGGACGCGCATGGTCGCCATGCGCTTGTGGATCACTTCGGGCGTGTCGTCGGCGCGGCCGGACGCGAGCGCGCGACCGAGCAGCCGCTGCTCGGCGAGCTCCTCGGGGAGCTGGAAGTGGAGAACGACGCGAATCGAGCGGTCGAGGTCGTCGAGCATCGCGTCGAGCGCCTGCGCCTGGGCGAGCGTGCGCGGGAAGCCGTCGAGCACGAATCCGTCCTCGGTGTCGCCCTCGAGGAGCCGCTCGCGGACGCGCTCGATCATGAGCTCGTCCGGGACGAGCTCGCCCCGCAGGTTGTACTCCATGACCCTGAGCCCGAACGGCGTCTCCGCGGCCATCTCGGCGCGGACGATGTCGCCGGTCGCGATGTGCGGGATCCCCGCGTCCGCCTCGATCTTCGCGGCCTGCGTGCCCTTGCCCGCCCCGGGCGGGCCGAGGATGACGATGTCGAGCGGCATCCGCCCTACTTCAGGAAGCCCTCGTAGTGCCGCATCATCATCTGCGACTCCATCTGGCGCATCGTGTCGAGCGCGACGCCGACCACGATCAGGATCGACGTGCCGCCGAGCGCAGCCGAGGTCGCCTGCGAGAACCCGCCGTAGCGGATGAAGAGCGTCGGCAGCGTCGCGACGAGCGCGAGATAGAGCGAACCGGGCAGCGTGAGCCGCGTCAGCACGCGGTCGAGGTACTGCGCGGTCGGCGGCCCCGGGCGGATCCCCGGGATGTAGCCGCCGTGCTTGCGCAGGTTGTCCGCCTGGTCGACGGGGTTGAACTGGACGGCCGTGTAGAAGTACGTGAAGACGACGATCAGGAAGCCCTGCATGAGCACGTAGACGACGTCGGTCGGCGTGAAGTGCTCGTTGATGAACGCCTGCGTCGACGGGAAGAACTGGGCGACGGTCGGCGGGAAGGCCATGATCGCGGCCGCGAAGATGATCGGGATGACGCCCGCCATGTTCACGCGCAGCGGCATGTAGGTCGTCCCGCCGGTGGTCATACGTCTCCCCACCATGCGTTTCGCGTACTGGATGGGGATGCGCCGCTGGCCCTCCTGGACGAAGACGACCGCGACGATGATCGCGAGCGCGATGATCGGGAACATCAGCCGCTCGAACGCGTCGCCCTCGTACCAGGCGCGGATCCCACCGGGGAGGCTCGCGAGGATCGAGGCGAAGATGAGGAGCGAGATCCCGTTGCCGATCCCGCGCTTCGTGATGAGCTCGCCCATCCACATGAGGAGCGTCGTCGCCGCCGTCAGCGAGATGACGATGAGGATGAAGCGCGGGAAGTCGAGCGTGAGCGCGCCCTGGCGGTCGAACAGGTAGGAGTACCCGGCCGCCTGGAGCGCCGCGAGCGCGACCGTCAGGTAGCGCGTGTACTGGTTGATCTTCGCGTAGCCGGACTCGCCCTCCTTCTGGAGCTGCTCGAGCCTCGGGATCACGACCGTCATGAGCTGCAAGATGATCGAGGCCGTGATGTACGGCATGATCCCGAGCGCGAAGAGCGCGAACTGGCTGAGCGCGCCGCCCGAGAAGATGTTGAGCAGGTTGAGGATCGTGCCGCCCTGCCCGGCGAAGTAGTCCTGGACGGCCTGCGAGTCGACGCCCGGCGTCGGGATCCAGCTCCCGAGCCGGTAGAGCGCCAGGATGAAGGCGGTGAAAAGGACGCGCCGGCGCAGCTCCGGGACGCGCCAGGCGTTGGTGAGCCAGGACAGCAAGCGCTACTCCTCGCTCTCGGCGGCCTCGGGCTCCGGCTCTCCGGCCTCCGCCTCCGGCTCGGCCTGCGCCGCCTCGGCCGGCTTGGCCTTGCGGGGGCGCTTCTTCTTCTCGGCCGGCTCCCGCAGCGCGGTCACGGAGCCGCCGGCCGCCTCGATCTTCTCGCGGGCGCTCGCGGAGAACGCATGCGCGGTCACGGAGAGCCTCTTCTTGAGCTCGCCCTCGCCGAGGATCTTGACGTCGATGCGCGAGCTCTTCACGAGGCCCTTCTCGATCATCGCCTCGAGCGTCACCTCGGCGCCGTCGTCGAAGACGCGGTCGAGGTCGCGGAGGTTCACCGGCACGGTCTGCGTCCGGTGCGGGCCGACGGGCATCGCGTCCTTCGAGTACGGGCCGCGCTTCTTGCCGAGCCGCATGTAGATCGGCATCTGGCCGCCCTCGAACCCCGGCCGCATCGTGTGCGAGCCGGAGCGCGCCTTCTGGCCCTTGATCCCGCGGCCGCTGTAGCGGCCCTTGCCGGAGCCCAGGCCGCGGCCGATCCGCTTGCGCGCCTTGCGCGGCTGGGCGGGCTTCAGCGTGTGGAGCGACAGCTCCTCGTCGGGTGCGATCTCGGGCGGCATGGCTAGGACTCCTCGACCTTCACGAGGTGGTGAACCTTGCGGAGCATACCGGCCGTCTCCGGGCCCTCCGGACGCTCGACGGTGCGGCCGATCCGGCCGAGGCCGAGCGCGCGGAGCGTGCCGCGATGGCGCTGCGACTGGCCGATCTGGCTCCGGACCTGCGTGATCCTAAGCGTCTTCGCCACGCGTCTCCTCCGTCGTCTCGGCCGCCGGCTCCTCGGCCGTCGCGTCCGCCTCCGCGGCGCGCGCCTCCTCGGCCTCCGGCTCGGCCGGCGGCTTCCAGGGGAGCACCTCGGCGATCGTCTTCCCGCGAATCCGAGCGACGTCCTCGGGCCGGCGCAGGTTCTGCAGGCCGTTCACCGTCGCCTTGAGCATGTTGATCGGCGTCGGCGTGCCGAGGCTCTTCGCGAGGATGTCGCGGATACCGGCCAGCTCGAGGACGGCGCGGACGCCGCCCCCGGCGATCACGCCGGTTCCCTCGCTCGCCGGGCGCAGAAGCACCCGCGCGGCGTCGAACTCGCCGATGATCTCGTGCGTGATCGTCGTGTGGTGCTTCGGCACCTCGAAGAGGTTCTTCTTCGCGTCGTCGACGGCCTTCGAGATGGCAAGCGGGACCTCCCGCGCCTTCCCGTACCCGACGCCGACGCGGTCGACCTCGTCGCCGATCACGACGAGCGCGGTGAACGAGAACCGTCGGCCGCCCTTCACGACCTTCGCGACGCGGTTGATCTCGACCACGCGCTCCTTCAGCTCGCGCTCGGCCATCATCCGGCGCTCCACCTGACGCTCGACGGTGCTCAAAATCGCAATCCTCCTTCGCGCGCGCCGTCGGCGAGCGCCTTGACCCGGCCGTGGTAGAGGAAGCCGCCGCGGTCGAACACGACCGACTCGACGCCCTCCTTCTTCGCCTGCTCGGCGAGGAGCTTGCCCACGGCCTCGGCCTGCTCCGTCTTCGAGCCCTTGAACGACTTCTTGAGCTTCGTGTGACTCGCGGCGGCGACCGTGCGGCCCGCCACGTCGTCGACGAGCTGCGCCTCGATGCCCCGGTTCGAGCGGAAGACGACGAGGCGCGGCCGCTCCGCGGTGCCGGAGATCGTGCGCCGCAGCCGGCGATGCCGGCGCAGGCGCGCTTCGCGGGTCGAGAGCGCCGGCATCAGGCCCTCTTCCCGACCTTCCGCCGGACGTACTCGCCCTGGTAGCGGATCCCCTTGCCCTTGTACGGCTCCGGCGGGCGGACCTTGCGGATCTCGGCGGCGACCTGGCCGACCTGCTGCTTGTCGATGCCCTTCACGACGATCTCGGTCGGGGTCGGCACCTCGAAGGTGATCCCGTCGGGTGCGTCCTTCACGACCGGATGCGAGTAGCCGACGTTCAGCTCGACCGCCGTGCCGCGCAGCGCAACACGGTAGCCGACGCCCTGGATCTCGAGGCGCTTCTCGAAGCCCTTCGTGACGCCCTCGACCATGTTCGCGACGAGGGTCCGCGCGAGGCCGTGGAGCGCGCGGTCTTCACCGCGCTCCGTCGGGCGCTTCACGACGAGCTCGCCGTCGCCCTGCTCGACCGAGATCCGCTGCGGGATGCCCTGCGAGAGCTCGCCGAGCGGCCCGTTCACCATGACCCGCCCGGGCGAGATCGCGACGCTCACCCCGGTGGGCAGCTCGATCGGTCTCTTTCCAATCCGGCTCATCTCAGGCTCACCACACGAAGCAGACGACTTCTCCGCCGATTCCGAGCTCCTGCGCGCGGCGGCTCGTGACGAGGCCCGTCGAGGTCGACAGGATCGCCGTGCCCATGCCCCCGAGCACGCGCGGCAGGCGGTCCTTGCGCGCGTAGACACGGCGACCGGGCTTCGAGACGCGCTTCAGGTCGGTGATGACCCGCTCGCGGTTTTGCCCGAACTTCAGCTCCACGACCAGGGTATCGAACGCCTCGCCCTTCTCCACCCTGTACCCGCGGATGTAGCCCTCCTCCGCCAGCAGGCGCGCGATCTCCTCCTTCATGCGGGAGGTCGGCATCGAGACGGTCTCCTGCAGCGCCTTGTTCGCGTTGCGGATCCGGGTGAGCATGTCGGCTACGGGGTCGGTCATCATCGCCGCATCACCAGCTCGACTTCGTCATGCCGGGGATCGCGCCGTCGTGCGCCAGGTCGCGCAGGCAGATCCGGCAGATGCCGAACTTCCGGTACACCGCGCGGGGACGCCCGCAGCGGTTGCACCGGCTGTACTCGCGCGTCGAGAACTTCTTCGGTCGCGACGCTTTGACGATCAGGCTCTTCTTGGCCAAGGTTCCTCCTGCCTCCTACGAATCCGTGCGGAACGGGAGTCCGAGCCCGCGCAGAAGCGCGAGCGCCTCCTCGTCGGTCTTCGCCGTGGTCGTGATCGCCACGTCGAGGCCGCGGATCGTGGCGACGTTGTCGTAGTCGATCTCCGGAAAGATGATCTGCTCGCGGATGCCGAGCGAGTAGTTGCCGCGCCCGTCGAAGCTCCGCGGCGAGAGGCCGCGGAAGTCGCGGATGCGCGGGAGCGCGATCGAGACGAGCCGGTCGAGGAACTCGTACATCCGCGCGCCGCGGAGGGTGACCTTCGTGCCGATCGGCATGCCCTCGCGGATCTTGAAGCCCGCGATCGACTTCGTCGCCCGGCGGACCTGGGCCCGCTGGCCGGCGATGAGCGTGAGCTCCTCGATCGCGTCGTCGAGCGCCTTCGCGTTCGTCTTCGCCTCGCCGACGCCCATGTTGAGCGTGATCTTCTCGACGCGCGGGACCTTCATGATCGAGCTGAAGCCCAGCTCGTCCTTCAGGCTCGCGCGGAGCTCGTCCTCGTAGCGGGTCTTCAGGCGCGGCACGTACTCGGTCGCGGTCGGGCTCACCGGTCGAGCACCTCCCCGCAGTCGGCGCGCTTGCAGACGCGGACCTTCACCTGGCCGTCCTTCGAGTCGCGGAACTCGTAGCCGACCCGGGTCGCGCGGTTGCAGACCGGGCAGACGACCATGACGTTCGAGGCGGGCATCGGCGCGCTCACGTCGAACACGCCGCCCGGCTGGATCTGCTGCTGGCCCATGCGGCTCGAGTCGCGCATAGCGCGCGGCCGCTGGTGCTTCTTCACGACGTTCAGGTTCTCGACGATCACCCGGTTCTCGCGCGGGAGGGCCTCGATGATCCGGCCCTGCTTCCCGCGGTCCTTGCCCGAGATGACCTGGACGAGGTCGCCCTTGCGCATCTTCAGCTTGGTCGCCACTACAGCACCTCCGGCGCGAGGGAGACGATCTTCATGAAGTTCTTCTCGCGCAGCTCGCGCGCGACCGGGCCGAAGATGCGCGTCCCTCGCGGGTTGTTCTGGTTGTCGATGATCACGGCGGCGTTCTCGTCGAACGCGATCGAGGTGCCGTCGTCGCGGCCGAAGGGCTTCTTCGTGCGGACCACGACCGCCTTCACGACCTCGCCCTTCTTCACCGTGCCCTGCGGCGTCGCGACCTTGACGGTGCCGACGATCACGTCGCCGACCCGCGCGTAGCGGCGCTTCGAGCCGCCGAGCACGCGGATGCAGAGGAGCGAGCGGGCGCCCGTGTTGTCGGCGACTCTGAGCTTGGACTCCTGCTGGATCATCGCTACTTGGCCGCCTCCACGATCTCAGCGAGTCGCCAGTTCTTCGTGCGCGAGAGCGGGCGCGTCTCGACGATGCGGACGAGATCGCCCACGTTCGCCTCGTTGCGCTCGTCGTGCGCGTGGAACCGCTTCGAGCGCCGGACGACCTTCTTGTACCTCCGGTCGGGCTTCGCGCTGTCGACGCGGACGACGATCGTCTTGTCCATCGCATTCGAGACCACGACGCCGCGGCGCTCCTTGCGGGCCGCGCGCGCTTTCTCCGGCTTCGGGAGCCGGACGATCGGCTTGCGCTCGCGCTCGGGACGGGGGGCGGCCTTGCGGCGCTCCTTCACGGCCTCGCGCTGCGCGCGCTTCTCGGCCTTCGTCTTCGTCGAGCGGCGCTTCTCCCGCGCGGGCGTGGCTGCGGGCTCGGGCGCGACTTCCGCCTCGTCGGTCGGCTGCTCCTCCGCGGGTGCGGCCTCGGCCTCCGGCGCGGCCTCCTCCTCGGCCACGGGCTCCTCGGCGGCAGCCTCCTCCGCGACGGGCTCCTCCGTCACGGGCTCCTCGACGACCTCGTCGGTCGTCTCGGGCTCGGTCTGCTCGTTCTTCTCGTCGTCAGCCATTACCTTCTCTCCAGCCTGTTCGCACGCTCGGCCTGGATGCCCAGGATCCGGGCGATGTCCCGCTTCGTGAGACCGAGGCGCGCGGTGTTGTCGAGCGCGCCGGTCGCGTCCTGGAAGCGGAGGTTGAACAACTCCTCACGGGTCTCGGCGAGGCGCTTCGCGAGCTCCTCGTCGGACAGCTCTCGCAACTCCCTAGCCTTCAAAGAGCTCAGCCTCTCTCTTCACGAACTTCGTCTTGACGGGCAGCTTCATCCCGGCGAGCCGCATCGCCTCGCGCGCGAGGTCCTCGGGCACGCCGGCCAGCTCGAACATCACGCGGCCGGGCTTCACGACGGCCACCCAGTGCTCGGGCGAGCCCTTGCCGGAGCCCATGCGCGTCTCGGCCGGCTTCTGCGTGACGGGCTTGTCCGGGAAGACGTTGATCCAGACCTTCCCGCCGCGCTTGATCTTCCTGGTCATGGCGATACGAGCCGCCTCGATCTGGCGGTTGGTCACCCAGCCCGCGTCGAGGGACTTGAGCCCGTAGTCGCCGAAGTTCACGCTCTGCTGGCCCTTCGCGGCGCCGCGCCGGCGGCCGCGCTGCTGCTTGCGGAACTTCGTCTTCCGCGGCATCAGCATCAGGCGTCACCCCCCTCGTCCTTCTTCTTGCGGGTGGTGCGCTTCGGCTTCTCCTCGGCCGGCGCCCCGTCGGACTTCGGACTCGAGGCGGCCTTCGAGGGGGTCGGCTTCCGCTTCTCCTCGGCGGGCCCGTCGGCCGTGCCGGCCTCGGCCTTCGTGGCCTGGCCGGCGCCCTCGCCCGACTCCGTCTTCTTCGCAGACGTCCTCGCGCCGGAGCGCTTCGGCTTTTCGGCCGCGGGGTCGCCCGACTGCTCGAGCTTCGTCGGATCCTCGTGCATCGTCTTCTGCGTCGTCGTGTCCGGTGCCTCGGCCACCGGCTTCGGCTCCTCCGGGACCTCGGGGGTGACCTTCGGCTGCTCGCGTCCCTCGGCCGAGACGCCGCGCGCATCGGTGCGCGGGCGCTCTGCCTGGCCGCCGGGACCGCCTTGGCCGCCCGGCCCGCGCCGTCCGCCGCCGCCGCGCCCGCGGCCGGATCCGCGCCGCCGCACCGGGCCGAGGCCCTCGCGGTCGGGCGCGCGGCGGCCGCCCTCGCGGCCCGCGCTCAGGCCCTCGAGGTTCGTGCGCCGCCGCGACGTCTCGCCGTCGCCGCCGTCGCCGTAGCCCTCCGGCATGATCTCGCCCTTGTTGATCCAGACCTTGACGCCGATCCGGCCGAAGGTCGTCTTCGCCTCGGCGAAGCCGTAGTCGATGTCCGCGCGCAGCGTGTGCAGCGGGACGCGCCCCTCGGAGTAGCTCTCGGAGCGCGACATCTCGCCGCCGCCGAGCCGGCCGCCACACTGGACGCGCACGCCCTGGGCGCCGGAGCGCATCGCCGACGCGAGCGAGCGCTTCATCGCGCGCCGGAAGGACACGCGGTTCTGGAGCTGCTCGGCGATCGACTGGGCCACGAGCTTCGCGTCGAGCTCGGGCCGCTTGATCTCGTTGATGTTGATGTGGACGTTCTTCTGCGTCATCGCGTGGATCTCGCGGCGCAGGGCGTCCACCTCGGCGCCCGACTTCCCGATCACGATGCCGGGGCGCGCCGTGTAGATGTCGATCGTGATCCGCTGCTTGTCCTTGCGGATCAGGATGTCCGAGAGGCCCGCGTGACCGAGCTTCCCCGTGATGTGGTCGCGGATCTTGACGTCCTCGATCAGGTACGCCGGGAACTCCTTCGTCCCCGTGTACCAGTTCGACTTCCAGCCGTGGATGACGCCGACGCGCAGACCGCCGGGATGAATCTTCTGGCCCAAGCTAGTTGTCCTCCTCGGTCGTCTTCTTGCGCGTGGTGCGCTTCGGCTTGTCGTCGGTCTTCTCGTCCGCCTTCGCCTTGGGCTTCGCGGCCCGCTTCGGCTTCGGCTTCTCCTCGGCGGTCTCGGCCTTCGGCTTCGCGGCGCGCTTCGGCTCCTCCTCGGCCTCGGGCTCCGCCTCCGCCTCGCTCTCGGGGGTCTCGGGCTCCGCGGCCGGCTCGCCCTTCCTGCGCTGCGCGCGGTTCGGCTTCCCCTCCTCCGCGGGCGGCGCCGCCGGTGTCGCCTCGACGACGGGAATCGCCGCGCCGTCCGGCTGGGCGAGCCGCACGGTGATGTGGCACGTCCGCTTGCGGATCCGGGCGACGCGCCCGCGCGCGCGGGCGCGCCAGCGCTTGAGCGTTGGGCCGGCGCCGACGAACGCAGCCGACACGACGAGCTCGTCGCCGATCAGGCCGTGGTTCTGCTCCGCGTTCGCGACGGCGGAGTTCAGGACCTTCTCGACGTCGCGCGCCGCGTCGCGGGTCATGAACGCGAGGATCGTCCGCGCCTCCGGCACGGTGCGACCGCGGATCTGCTCCGCGACGAGCTGGGCCTTGCGCGGCGCCGCGCGCACGTAGCGCGCCTCGGCCCGCACCTCGGTCCGCTCCTGCTCCGCCACGGCCATGACTACCGCTTCGCCACCTTCGCCTGCCGGTCGCCCGAGTGCCCGCGGAACGTCCGGGTCGGCGCGAACTCGCCGAGCTTGTGCCCGACCATCGACTCCGTGATGAAGACCGGGACGTGCTTGCGCCCGTCGTGCACGGCGATCGTGTGCCCGACCATCTCGGGGAAGACGGTGGACGTGCGCGACCACGTACGCAGCGGCCGCTTCTCACCCGACTCGTTCATCGCCGTCACGCGCGCGATCAGGCGCTCGTCCACGAACGGTCCCTTCTTGGCGGATCTGCTCATCTAGCGGCGCTCCTTGCCCCTCCGGCGACCGCGGACGATCAGCCGGTCCGATTCCTTGTGCTTGCGGCGCGTCCGCTTCCCGAGCGTGGGAACGCCCCACGGGGTCACGGGATGGCGGCCGCCCTTCGACTTCCCCTCGCCACCGCCGTGCGGGTGGTCGACGGGATTCATCGCCGAGCCGCGCGTCGTCGGGCGCTTGCCGAGCCAGCGGCTGCGCCCGGCCTTGCCGCTCGAGATGTTCTCGTGGTCGACGTTGCCGACCTGCCCGATGGTAGCCCGGCAGACGAGCGGCACGCGGCGCATCTCCCCGGACGGGAGGCGCAGCACGGCATGCGGCTCGTCCTTCGCCACGAGCTGGACGCCCGACCCGGCGCTCCGCGCAAGCTGCCCGCCGCGCCCCGGCTGGAGCTCGACGTTGTGGACGAGCGTCCCGGTCGGGATGTTCGAGAGCGGAAGGGCGTTCCCCGGCTTGATGTCCGCCTCGGGCCCGGACTCGACCGTCTGGCCGACGCGCACCCGCGCGGGCGCGAGGATGTACGCCTTCGCGCCGTCCGCGTAGTGGAGGAGCGCGATGCGGGCCGAGCGGTTCGGGTCGTACTCGATCGAGGCGACCTTCGCCGGCACGCCGTCCTTCGTCCGCTTGAAGTCGATCTTGCGGTAGCGGCGCTTGTGCCCGCCGCCCTGGTGACGGGTCGTGATCCGGCCGTTGTTGTTGCGGCCGCCCTTCTTCGTCAGCGGCTCGAGCAGGCTCTTCTCCGGCTCCGTCTTCGTGATCTCGCCGAAGTCGGAGACCGTGCGGAAGCGCCGGCCTGGGCTCGTAGGCTTCAGTTTCCTCGGGGGCATGGCTAAACCTGGGCTCCTTCGAAGATGTCGATCCTGTCGCCGGCCTGCACCTGCACGATCGCCTTCTTCCAGCCGGGCTTCGTGCCCTTGGAGAAACCGCGGCGCTTGGGCTTCGAGCGGACGTTCACGACGTTCACGCCGACCACGGTCACGTCGAAGAGCTCCTCGACGGCCTGGCGGATCTGCGTCTTGTGCGCGCGCGGGTGCACGCGGAACGAGTACTTGTCGTCCTCGATCAAGCTGTAGCTCTTCTCCGACACGACGGGGGCGAGAAGGACCTGGCGGACGTCCATTACAGCGCCACCTCCTGCACGCGCGTGAGCGCCGCCTCGGTCGCCACGAGCGAGCGGGCCCACACGAGCGCGCCGACCTCGAGCTCGGACGGCTCGACGCAGAGGACGCGTTCGATGTTGCGGAAGCTCTTCACCACCGCCTGCTCGTCCGGCTGGGCGATCACGAGGAGCGGGCGCTCCTTCCCCCAGGCGTCGAGGAACGCGACCGCGTCCTTCGTGGACGGCTCGCCGAACGCATCGGCGCCGACGACCGCGAGGGTGCCGCGCGCCGCGTGGTTCGCGAGCGCACCGCGCAGCGCGGCCTTGCGGGCCTTGCGATTCACCTTCTTCTCGTACGAGCGCGGCGCGAGCGCGAACGCGTGGCCGCCGCCCGTGAACTGCGCGGCGCGGATCGTCCCCGCGCGGGCACGGCCCGTGCCCTTCTGGCGCCACGGCTTCGCGCGGCCGCCGGACACGAGCCCGCGGCTCTTCGTCGCCTGCGTGCCGCTCCGCGCCGCGGCCGACTCGGCCCGCACGGTCTCGTGGATGAGGTGCGGCCTCACCTCGGCGCCGAACACGCCGGCCTCGAGGGTGACGTCCTTCGTCTTCTTGCCCGACGCGTCGAGCAGGGGTGCCTTGGGGGCGGCCATCAGCGGTCCTCCCGGACGACGACCGTCGCGTTCTTGTGGCCCGGCACGGCGCCGCGGACGAGGAGGAGGTTCTCCTCCGGCATCCGGTCGACGACCGTGAGCCCGACCTGGGTCACCTTCCTGCCGCCCATCCGGCCGGCCATCTTGAGGCCCTTGAAGACACGCGAGGGCGTCGCCGACGCGCCGATCGACCCGGGCGCGCGCACGTTGTGCGAGCCGTGCGAGACGGGGCCGCGGCTGAAGTTGTGCCGCTTGATCGTGCCCTGGAAGCCCTTCCCGATCGAGATCCCGGAGACCTTGACCTTCTCGCCGGGCTCGAACGCCTCGACGGTGACGGTCTCGCCCGGGGTGAGCTCGTGCGCACCCCGGATCTCGACGAGGCGGCGATGCGCAGCCGCCACGCCGTTCTTGCGCAGGTGGCCGAGCTCCGGCTTCGTGATCTTGCGCTCCGGCACCTCGTCCCAGGCGAGCTGGACCGCGTCGTAGCCATCGTCCGCCTGCGTGCGCACGCTGACGACGGGACAAGGCCCCGCCTGGATCACGGTCACCGGCACGAGCCGCCCGGTCTCCTCGTCGAAGACCTGCGTCATGCCGAGCTTCTTGCCGATGATGCCCTTGGCCATCAGAGCTTGATCTCGATGTCGACGCCGGCGGGCAGGTCGAGCCGCATC
Source organism: Thermoleophilia bacterium (assembly GCA_025930955.1). Classification (GTDB taxonomy): domain Bacteria; phylum Actinomycetota; class Thermoleophilia; order Gaiellales; family Gaiellaceae; genus JAICNY01. The sequence continues at coordinate 254 of JAICNY010000050.1, read as the reverse complement.
AGGCTGTCCACCGTCTTCGGGGTCGGCTGGTGGATGTCGATCAGACGCTTGTGCGTGCGCACCTCGAAGTGCTCACGGCTGTCCTTGTCCTTGAACGGACTGCGGATCACCGTGTAGACGTTCTTCTCGGTCGGGAGCGGAACGGGACCGGTGACGGTCGCGCCGCTTCGCTGCGCCGTGTCGACGATCTGCACCGCGGACTTGTCGAGCTGCTGGTGGTCGTACGCCTTGAGCCTGATCCGGATCTTCTGCTG
>JAICNY010000248.1 GCA_025930955.1 Thermoleophilia bacterium | reverse complement strand
GGTGGTGGGGCGGTTATCCCGTACCCGCGTGCGTCTACGGGGAGCTCAGGGGCGGCCGGTCGCGCGGAGCACGGCGTCCGCGGCGCGGCGGACGGGGGCCGACCAGCGGTACACGCGCGAGCCGAGCAGCTCGTCGCGCTCGGCTTCGACCGCGGCCAGGCGCGCGCGCAGATCGGCCAGCTCGCCGGCGACGAGGACGTCCTCGGCCCACGCCGTCTCCGGCCCGAGCTCGCCCGGATCGAGCGTGTCGTGGGCGCCGTCCAGCCGCTCGAGCCGCGCGACGAGCGCCTCCTGCTGCGCCGAGAGGGAGACGTCGACCGCGGACGAGCGCCGCAGCCCCGCGTCGACGAACGCGGCCGCTTCCCCGGGCCGTGCCCCCTCCACGGAAAACCCGTGCGCCCGGAGAAAGTCGGCCACCCGCCGGCTCCAGCCCTCCGGATCTTCGAGCAGCGCGTCGTAGCCCGTGACGAACGCGGGCAGCCCGGCCGCCGCGCCGAGCGCGGAGCGCACGTACCGCTCCCAGAGCGCGAGCGAGCGCCGCGCCGTGAACCCGTCCCGCCGCTCGAGCGACGCCGCCACCTCGCGCGGATCCCGGTGAACGAGCACGACCGCCGGCGAGAACGCGAACGCCGCGCGCCAGAACGGCAGCGTGATCGACGCGCGCGGATCCTTCCACACCCACTCGCGCGTCCCCGAGAACGCCGAACCGAACGACGAGAGCGCCCGGTCGCGCAGCCCGTTCGCGAGCCCCCAGTCCGGCGCCGCGGGCGGCCGCGACCACGTCCCGCCGACCGCCTGCAGGAGCTCGTCGTCGAAGCGCCGCAGCGCCTCGCTCTCCCAATAGCCGCGCGGGTTCGCCTCGTCCGCGGGAAGCAGGTCGCCGGAGACGAGCGGCACGCCGAGCAGGTTCACGACGCGCGCCGCCGCGGAGGTTCCGCTCCGGTGCATCCCGAGGACGACGACGCCGCGGGCGCTCACGGCGCGTCCGCTGGCCGCACGTCGACCGCGGGCCGCCGCAGCGAGCGGAGCGCCGCCCCGCGGTCGACCGCGTCGAGCGCTCCGACCGCGCGCGCCGCGACGGCGTATACCGCGAGCGACAGTCCGAACGCGGCCACGAGCGTCGGCCAGCCGTGGACGAGCGGCAGCACGAGCACCATCGCCGCGCCGGCGATCCCGGCCGCCGCGACGGGCCGCACGAGGCTCCGCCGCACGAGCTCGCCGATCGAGAGCGCGAGCACGCGCCGTGACGAGAACCAGATGAACGCCGGCAGGAACACGAGCGACTGGCACAGGATGACGGCTCCGGCGCCGGTGATCCCGAAGCGCGGGATCAAAACGAAGCAGAGCGACACGTTGAACACCGCCCCGGCGAGGCTGAACCCGGTCGTGACGCCCGGCCGCCCGACCGCGTCGCACGCGACCGCGGGCACCGTCCCGAGCGCGCTCAGCGCGTACCCGGCGACGAGCAGCCGCAGGGGCCACGCGCTCCGCTCCGCGAACTCCGTCCCGAGCCAGAGCGAGAGGATCGGCTCGGCGAAGACGACGAGCAGCCCGGCGAGCGGGAGCACCGCCAGCGCGACGATCTTCTCCGCCCGGAAGACGAGCTCCCGGAACCGCTCGCCGTCGCGCTGCGCCTGGAGCTGCGTCGCCGCCGGCAGGAACGCGACCGTCACGGTCCCGACGAGCGTCGTCAGCCGCTGCGCGATCGCCACCGGCACGGCGTAGAACGCCACCGCGGAGACCGAAACGAGCGCAGCGACGAGGAGCTTGTCGACGTGGTGGACGGTCTGCACCGAGAGCTGGTTCGCGAACTTCACGAGCCCGAAGCGCCCGAGCTCGCGCAGCTCCGCCCGGTAGACCCGAGGTCGGAAGCGCACGCCCGGCAGCAGCCGCCGCGCGAGCACGAGGAACGCGACGAGCGACGCGGCCGTCACCGCGAACGACCAGCCGAGCACGGCGACGAGCCCG
>JAICNY010000238.1 GCA_025930955.1 Thermoleophilia bacterium | reverse complement strand
GGGGCGGCGTTCGGCGGCGAGCCCGCGTCGGCGGTCGTCCGCTCGCTCCCGCCGGTCGCGGCGGCGTAGGTGGAGGTCGCGCCCGTCCGGCTCGAGGGGCGGCTCGTCGTGCTCGAGCCGCTCGCGGAGTCGCACGCCGAGGGGCTCTGGCGCGCGGCGCAGGATCCCGAGGTGTGGCGCTGGACGCACGCCGACGTGGGCGCGAGCCGCGACGCGTTCGACCGCTGGCTCGAGGACGCGCTCGCGGAGGCAGGCTCCGGGGCGTCGCTTCCGTTCGCCCAGCTCGGCCGCGGCGGCGAGCCGCTCGGGAGCACGCGGTACATGTCCATCCGGCCCGAGCACCGCGGGCTCGAGATCGGGCACACGTGGCTCTCCTCGCGCGCCTGGGGGACGGGCGTGAACGCCGAGGCGAAGCTCCTGCTCCTGCGGCACGCCTTCGAGGAGCTCGGCGCGATGCGGGTCGAGTTCAAGACCGACGCGAAGAACGAGCGCTCGCGGGCGGCCCTCGCCGCGCTCCCGGCCCGGTTCGAGGGCGTGTTCGCGAAGCACATGCTCGTGCGCGACGGCGCGGTGCGCGACTCCGCCTGGTACGCGGTGACCGACGACGAGTGGCCGGCCGTGCGCGCGGCGCTCGAGGCGCGGGTCGCCCGGTTCCTCGACGGCTGACCCGCGGCGTACGCTCCGACCGTGGACGAGCGCGTGCTTCTCGTCGAGGACGACCCGTCCATCCGGGAGGTGACCGCGCTCGGGCTCGAGGGCGCGGGCTTCCGCGTGACCACCGCGGCGGACGGCCGCGAGGGGCTCGCGCGCTTCCGCGAGGGCGGGTTCGCGCTCGTCGTCCTCGACGTCATGCTCCCCGAGCTGGACGGCCTCGAGGTATGCCGCGCGATCCGGGCGGAGAGCCGCGTGCCGATCGTGATGCTCTCCGCGCGCTCGGACACGGTCGACGTCGTCGTCGGGCTCGAGCTCGGCGCGGACGACTACGTGACGAAGCCGTTCGAGCTGCCCGAGCTCGTCGCCCGGCTGCGCGCGGCGCTCCGGCGGGCGGCCGTGCCGGACGAGCCCGTCCTCCGCGTGGGCGACCTCGAGATCGAGCCCGGCGCGTTCACGGTGCGCCGCGGCGGAGAGGAGATCGGGCTGACGGCGACGGAGTTCCGGCTCCTCGTCGAGCTCGCGCGCCGGCCCAGGCAGGTCTTCACGCGCGAGCTCCTGCTCCAGCGGGTCTGGGGCTACGACTTCCTCGGCGACTCGCGGCTCGTCGACGTCGCCGTCCAGCGGCTGCGAGGGAAGATCGAGGACGACCCGCGGGAGCCGAAGCTCGTCGTGACCGTGCGCGGCGTGGGCTACCGGCTCGGGAGCGGCTGATGCGCGCGCCGGTCCCGCCCGCGCGGCTGCGCCGCCGACTGACGGTTGCGTTCACGCTCGTCGCAGGTGTCGCCGCGCTCGCCCTCGCCGCGGGCTCCTACCTCGTCGTCCGCGACGCGCGTCTCGGCGACTCCGTCGACCGGGCTCTGGAACAGACGCGCTTCAACCTCGTCTTCGCGGGCGACGTCCTTCGCGGACGCACGAACGAGGCGGCGACGGACGAGCTCCTCGAGGCGCTCGAGCGGCGCGGCGACTTCGTCACCGTCGGGCTCGCGGGGGAGCGGACGTTCTCCTCGAGCGTCTCCGCCGGGCCCGAGACGATCCCGGACGACCTGCGCGAGCTCGTCGAGGCGGGCGACCTCGCCTACCGGCGCGCGGAGATCGCGGGCGAGCCGGTCGTCCTCGCCGGCGGGCGCGCGGCGGGCGCGCCGGTCGACCTCTACTTCGTCTTCTCCGAGGAGGAGCTGCACTCGGACCTCCGCGAGCTCGCGACCGTGCTCGCGATCGGGGTTGTCGTCCTCGCGCTGCTCGCGGGCCTCGTCGGCGCGGCGCTCGCGCGGCGGACCCTCGCGCCCGTCGGCCGGGCGAGCGAGGCCGCGCGCTCCCTCGCGGAGGGGCTCCTGGAGACGCGGCTCCCCGTCGAGCGAGAGGACGAGTTCGGCGCCTGGGCGACGTCCTTCAACGAGATGGCCGAGGCGCTCCAGGGCAAGATCGCCGACCTCTCGGCCGCGCAGGAGCGCGAACGTCGGTTCACCTCGAACGTCGCGCACGAGCTCCGCACGCCGCTGACGGCGCTCGTCGGCGAGGCCGCGCTCCTCGCGGAGCACCTCGACCGGATGCCGGAGGAGGCGCGCCGGCCGGCCGAGCTCCTCGTGGCCGACGTCGCGCGCCTGCGGCGGCTCGTGGACGACCTGCTCGAGATCTCTCGCCTCGACGCCGGCGTGGAGGAGGTGCGGGCGGAGCCGTTCGACCTCGGCGCGCTCGTCCGCTCGTGCCTGCGCGCCCGCGGGTGGGAG
>JAICNY010000125.1 GCA_025930955.1 Thermoleophilia bacterium | reverse complement strand
TGATCATGCGGCGCGCGATCACCCGCGCGCTCGCGCGGACGGAGCGGGACGAGCTCACGCTTCAGACGCGCGTCGTGAAGCCGCGCGTGAACCGGTCGAACATCGGGCCGATCATCGTCCTGCGCCGCGAGTCGCGGCGGCTGCAGCTCTGGCGCGGGATGCGGCTCGTGGCGACGTTCCCCGTCGCGGTCGGAACCCCGTCCTACCCGACTCCGCTCGGCCGCTACAGCGTCGTATCGAAGCTGCGCAATCCGACGTGGAACCCGCCCTCGAGCCCGTGGGCGGCCGGGCTAGGGCCGGTCCCGCCGGGCCCCGCGAACCCGCTCGGCACGCGCTGGATCGGCACCTCCGCACCCGGGATCGGGATCCACGGGACGCCGGCGCCCTGGACGGTGGGAACCGCCGCCTCGCACGGGTGCATCCGGATGTACATGAGCAACGTCGAGTGGCTCTTCGAGCGCGTGAACATCGGGACGCCGGTGTTCTTCATCCGCGCGTAACGCTTCGGCTTCGCGCCCGCCGCGCCGCGGCCCGGCACACATCCGGCACGCTTCCGTGGCGGATCCGCGCGCCCGGGCGCGGTAGCGTTCGTCTAGGGCGCCGCGATCCCCCGTGGGGGCGTGCGCGCTCCGGCGGGACATGGCCCTCCCGGGCATGGCCGGAGACGACACCCGACGGAAGGTGGGCGGCCGGCGACGCGCCCGGAGCTAGACTCGGAAGCGGCATGACCCGCCGCACGACACTCGTCCTGCAGGCGGTCGCGGTCGCGCTCGTCGCGTCGCTCGTCGGCCTCCTCGCGTGGCAGGTCGTGAACAAGGAGGCGGCCGCCGGGCTCGTCAGCGCCGTGCAGCGCGGCGAGACGCCCGCCGCGCCGCCCCTCGACCTCCCCGAGCTCGAGGGCGACGGCCGCATCTCGCTCGCCTCCTACCGCGGTCAGGCGGTCGTCCTCAACTTCTGGGCGTCGTGGTGCGAGCCGTGCAAGGAGGAGGCGCCCATGCTCGAGGCCGCGTGGAAGCGCCACCGCGAGCGCGGGCTCGTCGTCCTCGGCGTGAACGCGCAGGACTTCGAGGACGACGCGCGCGACTTCGTCGACCGCTACGGGCTCACGTACCCGATCGTGCACGACGGGCCCGGCTCGTCCCTCGGCCGCTACGGCCTGACCGGCTTCCCGGAGACCTGGTGGGTCGACCGCGCCGGCCGGCTCGTCGCGTACGTCCAGGGGGAGTTCACGCAGGAGCAGCTCGACGCGAACATCGAGAAGGCGCTGACGCCGTCGTGACCCGGGCGCTCGCACTCGTCGTCGCGGCGCTCGCCGTGCTCGCCGTGGCGGCGCCCGCCGCGCCCGCGAGCGAGCAGAGCCCGACGCTCGCCGAGCTCGAGCGCGAGCTCGTCTGCCCGACGTGCGAAACGACGCTCGCGATGTCCAACTCGCCGATCGCCGACCGGATGCGCGCCGACATCCGCGAGCGCATCGAGGCGGGGCAGACGAAGTCGGAGATCAAGGCCGCGATGGTCGAGCAGTTCGGCGAGGCCGTGCTGGCAGCGCCGCCGCGCTCCGGGTTCAACTGGCTCGCGTGGCTGCTCCCCTTCGGCGGGCTCGCGGGCGCCGCGGTCGTCGTGACGCTCCTCGCCCGGCGGTGGCTCCGCTCGCGGCCCGCCCCGGCCGCGGCGGGCAGCGGGCCCGGCGCGAACGGGGGCCCGCCCCTCGACCCCGTGCTCGAGCGGCGCGTGGACGAGGAGCTCGCCCGCTTCGACGCGTAGGCTCGCCGCGTGGAGGCCAAGCTCGCGCTCGCGTTCGCCGCCGGGCTCCTCTCGTTCGCAACGCCGTGCGTCCTCCCGCTCGTGCCGGGCTACCTCTCGGCCGTCTCCGGCACGACGCCCGGTGCGAGCGGACGGCGGGTCGTTGCGGCGAGCGTTCCGTTCGTTGCGGGGTTCACCTCGGTCTTCGTCCTGCTCGGCGCCGCGACGGCGGGCGCCATCTCGCTCCTCGGCGACTACCGTCAGTTCGTCCCGCAGGTCGCGGGGATCGTGGTCGTCGTCCTCGGCCTCGCGTTCATGGGGCTGCTCCCGTTCCCGTGGCTCGACAGGCTCGTCGCGCCGGGTGTCGTCGAGGGCGCGCGGGGAACCGGCTCCGCCGCCCTCCTCGGCGCCGCGTTCGCCGTCTGCGCCGCTCCGTGCGTCGGCCCGGTGCTCGCGACGATCCTCGCCCTCGCCGGGGAGGAGGGAGAGCTCGAGCGCGGCTCGCTCCTCCTGCTCGCGTACTCACTCGGGCTCGCCGTGCCGTTCGTGCTCGTCGGGATCGGGTTCGCGCGCGCGATGGGTGCCTTCCGTTGGCTCCGCGACCGCTGGAACGTCGTCCGGGTCGCGAGCGGCGCGGTGCTCGTCGCGGTGGGCCTGCTCCTCTTCTTCGAGCGCTGGTGGTGGCTGAACGTGGCGTTCAACCGCCTGTTCCGGTTCCTCGGGATCGCCGACTGAGGTGGAGATCCGCGACGCCTCGAGCGCGGACGCCGACCGGATCGCGGCCTTGCTCAATGAGCTCGGCTACGCGGCCGCGCCGGACGCCGTGACGGCCCGCATCGAGCGCTTCAGAGCCGATGCGGCCTCGCGGGTTCTCGTCGCGGCCGAGGGCCTCGAGCTGGTAGGGCTCGTTTCGCTCACCGCCATGCCGCTCTTCCACGAGGACGGATGCTGGCTGCGGATCTCGGCGCTCGTCGTCTGCGGGGATCGCAGGCGTACCGGAATCGGGCGGGCGCTCGTGGAGGCGGCGGAGGCCGATGCTCGCGCGCGCGGCTGTCGGTTTGCGGAGATCACGAGCGGGGAGGGCGCCGACCGAGAGGCCGCGCATGGCCTCTACGGCGACCTCGGCTACCGGCAGGTCTCGCGCCGGTTCCGCAAGGAGCTCTAGCGCGGGAGCGGCGGGAGGTCCGGAAACCGGCCCCGCGCGGCGGCGGTCCACCCGACGAGCGCCGCGACGTCGACCCCGCGATGGCGCGGGACGTATGGCCCGAGTCGCCGGGCCGCCTTCTCGAGCTGGCGCTCGCAGGCCACCACCCGGCCCGTCGTTTCCGCGTGGTGGTTCGCGACGGCGACGTGCACGAGCCCCTGGAGGAAGTCCCGCTCGGCCGGCTCGGCGGCGCGCCAGGCGTCCTCGAACGCCTCGTGCGCGGCGAACCACTCGCCCGCGGCGAGCAGCTCGAGCCCGTGCTCGTACGGGTCACGCACGGCGAAGGCGACGGTACACCGTGCTAGGCTCCGCCCGCCGTGGCGACGATCCTGGTCGCGGGGGTGGATCTCTTCTTCCGGGGGAAGCTCGACGCGCTGCTCGCGCGCGAGCACAAGCTCGTCTCGACGGAGAGCGTCGACGAGCCCGACCTCGTGATCGTCGACATCGCGCGCGTCGATCCCGAAGAGGTTGCGGACGCGTATCCCGACATCCCGATCCTCGGCTACACGAACCACACGGACACGGCCGGCCTCCGCGCGGCCCACGAGGCCGGGTTCGACCAGGTCGTGGTCCGCTCCGCGCTCGCCGAGCGGGCGCCCGAGATCGTCCGCGAGCTGGTGACGTGAGAGACGAGCGACCGCGCGCGACCGTCGCGTAGACTCGGACCCCGATGACGTACATCATCGGAGAGCCCTGTATCGACATCCAGGACCGGTCGTGCGTGGACGTCTGTCCCGTCGACTGCATCCACGAGGCGAACCGGATGCTCGTGATCGACCCGGAGGAGTGCATCGACTGCGGTGCATGCGAACCGGAGTGCCCCGTCGAGGCCATCTACCCGGAGGACGCGCTCCCGGAGAAGTGGGAGCCCTTCGTGAAGATCAACTACGCCTACGGCGAGGGGATGGACGTCGTGAACGAGCTCGTCGAGTCGTACGCGACCGAGCACAACGTCCAGAACCCGCCGCTCGACCAGCGGTAGCGCCCGCCGGGCCGGCCACTTGGTAACACCGTGTTACTAAGAGTGGGCGCCGCGCGCTCACAGGCTCGCCCAGACCTCGAGCTTCGAGCGGACCCGGGAGATGACCTCGTCCGTGTACTCGGTCGTCGACGCGTGGCCGGAGAGGTCGGCCGTCCGCACGCCCGCGGCCACCGCCTCCAGCGAGGCTTCCCGGATCGCGCGCCCGGCCGCGCGCGTCGCGTCGTCGTCCACGTGCGAGAGGAGCGCGGCCGCCGCAAGGATCATCGCCATCGGGTTCGCGAGATTCTTCCCGAGCAGCGCAGGCGCCGTCCCGTGTGCCGCCTCGGCCACGAGCGCGCGGGGCGCGTAGTCCTCGTCGAAGGCGACGAGGAGCGACTCCGATCCGGCGATCGACCCGAAGAGCGGCAGGACGAGGTCGCTCAGGATGTCCCCGTCGCGGTTCAACGCCGGGATCACGAGCGGGTCGCCCGCGGCTCCCACGAGCAAAGCGAACGTCGCGTCGATGAGCTGCGGCTCGTAGGGCACCTCGGGATGCCGCTCGGCCGCGGCGTCCATCTCCTCCTTCAGCATCCCCTCGTAGATCGGCGACACCGTGTACTTCGGCCCGCCGAAGACCTTCGCGCGCGTCCGCTCGGCGTGGCGGAAGGAGAACTCGGCGACCGCGCGGCAGATCCGCCGCTCGATCCGCTCCGTCCGGAAGGCGACCTCCGCTTCCCCCTCGCCCTCGCGCCACTCCTTCGCCCCGTAGGCGTCGCCGACCGCCATGCGGACGACGGAGATCGGGCTGTGGACGCCCCCCATCGGCACGACGCCGGGGATCCGCCGTCCCGTCCGGACGATCACGTGCCCGCCGATCTCCTCGCGGAGGATCCGGTTCGGCGAGCCCACGTCGCCCGCCTTCTCGGGCGTGATCGTCGCTGCCTTGAGTCCGAGCCCCGCCCCGCGGATCGCCGCCGCCGCCTCGTAGACGACGCCGTTCTCGGTCGCCCGGCGCGACTCGAGCGAGAGATCGTGTCGTGGCAGCTCGAGCTCGAGCCCGACGACGTCGGGCGCGAGGACGCGAAGTGCCTCCTCGAGCAGCTCCTGGCCTGTCTCGTCCCCCTCGAGGACGACGATTGTCGAAGTCCGCACGGGCGGCGGAGTCTACCGGCGTGGCGCCGGAGGAATCCGCCCGACTGGAAATCGTGAACGTGTGGTAAGGATGCCCATAACTCGGGGCCGGAAGGAGGAGCCGTGGCAGAGGTCGCGTTCGAGGGAGTCAGCAAGATCTACGCGGACGGAACGCGGGCCGTCAACGAGATGACGCTCGGGATCGAGGACGGCGAGTTCATGGTCCTCGTCGGCCCGTCCGGGTGCGGAAAGACGACGGCGCTCCGCATGGTCGCGGGGCTGGAGGACATCTCCGAGGGCACGCTCCGCATCGGCGAGCGCGTCGTGAACCACGTCGCCCCGCGTGACCGGGACATCGCGATGGTGTTCCAGAGCTACGCGCTCTATCCGCACCTGTCCGTCTACGACAACATCGCCTTCGGCCTCAAGATGCAGAAGCTGCCGAAGGACGAGATCGAGCGCCGGGTGCAGGAGGCCGCGGACGTCCTCGGGCTCGAGAGCTTCCTCGACCGCAAGCCGCGCGCTCTCTCCGGCGGCCAGCGGCAGCGCGTGGCGATGGGGCGCGCGATCGTCCGTGAGCCGCAGGCCTTCCTCATGGACGAGCCGCTCTCGAACCTCGACGCGAAGCTTCGTGTGCAGATGCGCGCCGAGATCGCGCGCCTTCAGAACGATCTCGGCGTCACGACCGTGTACGTCACGCACGACCAGACAGAGGCGATGACGATGGGCGACCGCGTCGCGGTGATGCGGAAGGGGGAGATCCAGCAGGTCGACGCGCCGCAGGAGCTCTACGACCGCCCGGTCAACCTCTTCGTCGCAGGGTTCATCGGGAGCCCCGCCATGAACATGATCGAGGCCACGCTCGAGCGCGCGAACGGCGGGCTCGCGGCCGTCGCGGGGAGCCAGCGGATCGGGCTGGGCGAGGATACGCTCGCCGTGCGCCCCGGGCTCCGCGCGTTCGAGGGGAAGACGGTCGTCCTCGGCATCCGCCCGGAGGACCTGGAGGACGCGGCGCTCGAGACCGACACGCCGGCCGACCGGCGGCTACGTGGCAAGATCGTCCTCCGCGAGGCGCTCGGCGCCGAGATCATGGCCCACTTCACCATGGACGCCCGTCTCGCGATGACCGAGGACGTGAAGGAGCTCGCCCGCGACGTCGGCGACGAGCGCGTCGCCGAGGGCGAGGCGGCACAGGACGACGCGACGCTCGTCGGCCGCTTCGGCGCCCGCTCGCGCGTCCGCGAAGGCGAGGAGACCGAGGTCGCGGTCGACACGCGCGCATTGCATTTCTTCGACCCGGAGACCGGGCTCGGAATCTACGACGAACAGACCCAGGGGAAAGGAGCAGCATGAGGACGAGAACTCTCGCACTGCTCGCCGTCCTCGCGGCTCTCGTGCTCGCGCTCGCAGCCGCCGGCTGCGGCGGGGACGACGGCGACGGCGAGAACGGCAACGGCAACGGTGGAGGCGAAGCGGTACCCGAGGGCGTCTCGGGCGACGTGACGATCATGGGCGTCTGGACGGGCGACGAGCAGGCGTCGTTCCAGGCGGTCATCGACAGCTTCACGGAGATCAACCCGGACGTGACCGTGAACTACAACCCGGCGGGCGACCAGCTTCCGACCGTGCTCGCGACCGCCGTGGAGGGCGGCGACCCGCCGGACCTCGCCACGCTGCCGCAGCCCGGCCTCATGCGCGACTTCGCGGGTCGCGGCGAGCTGCAGCCGATCGACTTCGCGCGCGAGCAGATCGAGGAGAACTACGCCGAGTCCTGGCTCGACCTCGGGACGGTCGACGGGGAGCTCTACGGCCTGTTCTTCAAGGGGGCCAACAAGTCGACCATCTGGTACAACGTCAACGTCTTCGAGGGAGCCGGGGTCGAGCCGCCCGAGACGTGGGACGACCTCATGGCGGCGGCCGACACGATCCAGCAGTACGGCGTGCCCGCGTACTCGATCGGCGGGGCGGACGGCTGGACGCTCACCGACCTGTTCGAGAACATCTACCTTCGCACGGCCGGGCCCGACCTCTACGACCAGCTCTCGAACCACGAGATCCCGTGGACGGACGAGTCGGTCATCACGGCGCTCGAGATGATGGCCGAGGTCGTCGGGGCCGAGGAGAACATCGCCGGCGGGACGACCGGCGCGCTCCAGACGGACTTCCCGACCTCGGTCACGCGGGTCTTCTCCGACCCGCCGGAAGCCTCGATGGTGATCGAGGGCGACTTCGTCGCGGGCGTGATCACCGAGTCCACCGAGGCTGAGCCGGGCACCGGGTTCAACGTCTTCCGCTTCCCCAACATCGACGACTCGCCGCCGGCGGTCATGGGTGGCGGCGACGCAGTGGTGCTCTTCACGCAGAACGAGGCGGCCCAGGCGCTCCTCCAGTACCTCGCGACGCCGGCGGCGGCCGAGGTCTGGGCGGCCCGCGGTGGCTTCTCCTCGCCGAACCAGAACCTCGACCCAGAGGTGTACCCGGACGAGATCAACCGCGAGACCGCGTCGGCGCTCGCCGAGGCGGAGGTCTTCCGCTTCGATTTGTCCGACCTCCAGCCGGCGGCGTTCGGCGGCACGGTGGGCCAGGGCCTCTTCGCCCTGTTCCAGGACTTCCTGCGCAACCCGGACGACGCGCAGGGGATCGCCCAGAAGATGGAGCAGGCCGCGGCGAGGGCGTACGGCTAGGACGGGCGAGGAGAGCGAAAGGGCCTCGTGTCCGGTAGCGGGAACATCACGGCGGAGCCGCCCCCAGCGGCGGCGGCTCCGCCGAAGCCTCCCGGTGCGTGGCGCAAGCACGCGATCACGGCCGGGTTCCTCGCGCCCGCGGCGGTCTTCCTCGGGCTCTGGATCGTCTATCCGGCCATCCAGACCTTCATCAGGAGCTTCTACGACCGGACCGGTGACGAGTTCGTCTGGCTGGACAACTACGAGCGACTGTTCACGGACGACACGCTCGTAACGGCGATCAAGAACAGCGCGATCTGGGTTCTCGTCGTGCCGGTGCTCGTCACCGCGATCGGGCTCGTCTTCGCCGTGCTCACCGAGCGGATCCGCTGGTCGGTCGCGTTCAAGACGACCGTGTTCATGCCGATGGCGATCTCCGCCTTCGCGGCGGGCGTCCTCTGGCGGATCATGTACATCCAGGAGCCCGAGCGCGGGACGATCAACGCCGGCATCGCGGCGGTCAAGGACGTGTTCACGGAGCCCGGGGTGCTCACGCAGGCCCAGGGCTCGACCGACGCCGTGACCGGCTCGACCGAGCAGGGCTTCGAGCTCGACGAGGCGGTCGCCCCCGGCGACGTGCCACAGCTCGGCCTCACCGCGATCCCCCAGCCGGAGGTGCCCGAGGACAGCGCGCCGGCCGCCGTGCCGGAGCCGCTGCAGGGCGGGATCGCCGGCGTCGTCTGGCGAGACTTCCTCCCGGGCGGCGGCACCCCCGGGGAGCTCGAGGAAGGCGAGGACGGGATTCCCGGCGTGACCGTCGAGCTGCGCGATGCGGACGGCGGCGTCGCCGCCACGACGAAGACCGAGGACGACGGCACGTTCGCGTTCGAGGACGTCGGGGACGGCGAGTACCGCGTCGCCGTCGGGCCGGCGACGTTCGGACAGCCGTTCGAGGGCGTCTCCTGGCTCGGGGCACAGCTCATCACGCCCTCGATCATCATCGCCTACATCTGGATCTGGGCCGGGTTCGCGATGGTCGTGATCGCCGCGGGCCTCGCCGCGATCCCGCGCGAC
>JAICNY010000197.1 GCA_025930955.1 Thermoleophilia bacterium | reverse complement strand
CCTGGGAGCTCGACTCGACGGAGGCGATCAAGCGCGCCGCGCGCGAGGGGCTCGGCATCGCGTTCCTCTCCCGCTACGCGGTCGCGGAGGAGGTCGAGCGGGGCGAGCTCGAGGCCTTCCGCGTGACGCCGAAGCCGATCGTGCGCGACCTGCACGTCGCGCGGCTCGCGCGCCGCGGCCTCTCCCCCGGCGAGCGGCGCTTCGTGGACACGCTCTCCCGCTGCTGCGCGACGAGCGAGGCGTACGCCGAGGCCTGCGTCGCCCCACCATTGGCATAAGCTGTCCTTATGGACACGAGGCAGCTGCAGGCGTTCTGCGCGGTGGTCGAGCGGGAGAGCTTCTCGCAGGCGGCGGAGCGGCTGGGCGTGACGCAGCCGGCCGTCTCGCTCCAGGTGCGGGCGCTCGAGGAGCGGCTCGGGCGGAAGCTCATCGACCGGTCGGGGCGGCGCGTGGAGCCGACCGAGGCGGGCCGGGTCCTCTACCGGAGCGCTCGGCGCGTCCTCGCGGCCGAGGAGCAGATGCTCACCGAGCTCGCCGAGGACGAGACCGGCGAGCTCCACGGGCGCCTCGCGATCGGCGCCTCGACCGGGCCGGGGGCGCACCTCGTGCCGCTCCTCCTCTGCGCGTTCGCGGCAACGCACCCGAAGCTCCGCGTCCAGCTCTCGATCGCGGACACCCAGGCGGTCATCGAGCGCGTCGCGGAGCGGGAGCTCGAGCTCGGGGTCGTGGGAGCGCTCCGGCGCCAGCGCGGGCTCGAGTTCGAGCCGCTCGCGCGCGACGAGATCGTCCTCGCCGTCCCGCCCGGGCATCCGTTCGCCCGGCGCGAGGTGACGCTCGAGGAGCTCCGCGCCGAGACGCTCGTCTCGATGCAGGAGGGGGCGGGCGTCCGCCAGGTGATCGAGGACGAGCTCCGCCGCGCCGGACTGCGCGTCCGCGAGCTCGAGACGCGGCTGGAGCTCGGGTTGCCCGAATCCGTGAAGAGCGCCGTCGCCGCGGGGCACGGGGTCGCGTTCATCTCCCGGACGGGGATCGAGGCCGAGCTCGCGGCCGGCACCCTCGCCGTCGCCCGGGTCGCCGGGGTCGAGCCGGTGCGGCAGATCTACGTCGTGCGCCCGAAGCGCCGGACGCTCTCGCGCGCGGCCGACGCGTTCCTCGCCTTCGCGCGGAAGGAGGCGCGGTGATCGTCCGCTGGGGGCTCGCCGGGCTCCCCGAGCTGCTCGCCGAGTGCGGGATCGCCGCGCCGCTCGCCGTCACCACGCCGCGCTGGGCGGCGCTCGGCCTGCCCGCCGCGCGCACCTACGACGGCGTGAAGCCGCACGTCCCCTCGTCCACCGTCGCGGCCGCGCTTCGTGCCGCCGAGGGTGCGGACGGCCTCCTCGCGGTCGGCGGCGGCAGCGCGATCGACACCGCGAAGGCCGTCTCGGTCGAGACCGGGCTACCCGTCGTATCCGTCCCGACGACGTACTCCGGGGCGGAGTGGACGCGCCGCTACGGCGTCCTCGACGAGGAGCGGGGCACGAAGGGCGGCGGGAGCGGCGCCCACCTGCGCGGGATCCTCTACGACGAGGAGCTCACGCTCTCGCTCCCCCGCGACCAGACCGGGGGGACGGCGCTGAACGCGCTCGCCCACTGCGCGGAGGCGCTCTACGTCGAGGGCCGGAACGAGGAGTCGGACCGCGAGGCGCTCGCGGGCGCCGCGCTCATCTCGCGCTCGCTCCCCGCGGTGCTCGCCGACGGCGAGGACCGTGCGGCCCGCCGGGAGCTGCTCCAGGGGGCGTGCCACGCGGGCGCCGCGCTCCAGGGGGCCGGGCTCGGGCTCGCGCACGCCGTCGCGCAGGCGCTCGGCGGGCGCTTCGGAATCCCGCACGGCGCCGCGAACGCGCTCTCCCTCGCTCCGGCGCTCCGCTTCAACGAGCCCGTCGCGGGGGCGGAGATCGCCCGGCTCGGCGAGGCGATGAGCGTGGACGACGCGGCCGACCGGGCGGAGGAGCTCGCCCGGCTCGCCGGCTTCGAGCGGCTGCGCGACCTCGGCGTCCCCGAGGAGGGCCTCGACGAGGTCGCCGAGCTCGCCGCCGCCCGCCCGGGTAACCGCGCGAACCCGCGGCAGGCGTCAGCCGACGAGATCCGTGGCCTGCTCCGCGCGATCTGGTGAGCGCGCCCTGAGCACCACCGCGACGGCGCGCGCCGCGAGATCCTCGGGCGCGTAGCGGCGGAAGCGCGGCGCGAGCGGGACCTGGGCGAGCGCGGCGAGATGCTCGGGCCGAGGCCGGGTGACCGTCTCGCCCGCGATCTCGAGGCCCGCCTCGGCGAAGAGGGCTCGGTAGTCCGGCAGCCGCAGGCGGTTCTCGTACGCGAGCTTCGGCGAGAGGAACCGCCACGCGCGCTCCGAGTAGCGGAGGTAGTCGTACGGCGAGCGGCGCGGGTCGGCGTACGACGCGTGGTCCTGCATGTCGATCCGGAAGCTCATGACGCCGTCGGGTCGCAGGAGCCGCGCCGCCTCGCGGAGGATCGGCGCGATCGCCTCGCGCGGGACGTGCTCGAGCGTGTTCGTGCTCGTCACGAGGTCGACCGACCCGGCCGGGAGCCCGGTCGCCGCCGCGTCGCACGGCGCGCGGTACTCGATCCCGAAGCGCGCCCGCAGATCCTCGGCCGACGCGACGCCGGGAGGACCGAGGTCGCGCAACTCGCGGCCGGCGACCTCCTCGAGCGCCTCCCGCTGCCGGGCGAGCGACGTGAGCGTCGCGTTCACGAGCTCGAGCCGGAGGTTGGGCCGGATGTCGACGAGCACCTGGCGTCCGACCCCGAGCGCCGCGTAGCTCAGCGGGATCGCGAGGTCCCAGCCGGCGCCGAACTCGTAGGCGACCGTCTCGTCGAGCGCCCGCCCGGGGCCGTGCTCCTCGTAGGCGGCCACATGAGAGCGGGCGCGCGCGAACTTGCGCGCGACGCCGGCGTCGCCGATCGGCAGCGTCCGTGTCACGTGGCGCTGGAAGACGTAGTTCGCCGACTGGGGCGACGGCAGGACGCCGAGCGCGTTCTGGAGCACCCGTTTCAGGAGCCAGTGCATCTTCGAGTGAGCCTATCCGGGCCGAACGGGCAGAATGCCGCCGTGACCGACGACCTCCGCCTCACCGTCGCGTTCGCGAGCGAGGACGACGCGCGCGAGCTCGTGCGCTGGCTCCACGAGGCGCGGCTCGACGCCGGCGACCGCGAGCGGCTCGGAGAGCGGGTGATCGTGAGCCGCGACGACGCGTCGGTCTTCATCTACGTCGGAAGTGAGGGGGAGGCGCATGAGATCCGGCGGTTGATCGAGGCCCGGGTCGGCCACCCGGCCGCCGCCCGGGTCGCGCTCGACCGCTGGCATCCCGTGGAGCAGGGCTGGCAGGACGCGTCGATCCCGCTGCCCCGGACGGAGGAGGAGCTCGCGGCCGAGCACGAGCGCCGCCAGGCGCGCGAGGCGATCGAGTCCCACCGCTCCGGCTACGCCTCGTGGGAGGTGCGGGTCGAGCTCGCCTCGGCCGACGCGACCGCCGAGGTCGGCGACCGGCTCGAGGCGGAGGGGATCCCGGTCGTGCGCCGCCAGACGTTCCTCCTCGTCGGCGCGGTGAACGAGGATCAGGCGCACGCGCTCGCCGACCGCCTCGCGGAGGAAACGCCCGACGACGCCCGCATCGAGGTCGAGCCCGGCGGGCGGATGGTCTGGGAGGTCGTCCCCTCGAACCCGTTCGCGGTCTTCGGCGGCCTCGGGGTCTAGCGGGTCAGCAGCACCAGCCGCCGAGCCGCGGGAAGCCCTCCTCCGCCTCGGCGGTCCCCACGAACTGCTCCGAGACGTTGCCGACCGCCGCGAGCCCGCCGTCGTCGGCGGCGCGGACGAAGACCCACTGGTCGGCGCTCGCCCACGCGACGAGCAGCCACTCGCCGTCCGGCGACCACGCGGCCTCGGTGAAGCGGCCGGCGCCGGAGAAGATCGAGCGCACCTCTCCCCTGCCGGTACCGACCAGCAGGAGGTCGCTCCGGCCGCCTCGGCTCCTCGCGACGACCGCGAGCCGGCCGCCGG
>JAICNY010000182.1 GCA_025930955.1 Thermoleophilia bacterium | reverse complement strand
GACGTCGAGCGCCGCCGTGTCGACGACCTTGGCGATCCCGGCGGGCGTCATGCCCTCGGTGCGCCGAACGAGCTCGTCGAGCTCGACCGTCGCCGCCGTCGGGCGGTCGTCGAGCTCGGTCTCGAAGATCTCGCGCCGCGCGGCCTCGTCCGGGAGGTCGATGCGGATGTGGCGGTCGAAGCGGCCCGGGCGGATGACGGCCGGATCGAGGTGCTCGAGAGAGTTCGTCGCCGCCATGACGACGAGCTCGCGCTCGTCCCGGTGCGCCTCGAGCGAGGTCAGGAGCTGGTTGACGGTGCGGCGCGACTCCTGGTCGGGTGTGTTGTCGCGCCGCTGGGCGACCGAGTCGAACTCGTCGAAGAAGAGGAGGCACGGGAGGTTGTCGAGCGCCGTCTGGAACGCCTTGTCGATGTTCTGCGCCGACTGGCCGACGAGCGAGCCGACGAGGTCGCCGGTCGAGACGTGGATCATGTTGAGGCCGTGCTCGCCCGCGATCGCGCGCGCGAAGAACGTCTTCCCGACGCCGGGCGGCCCGTGGAGCAGGATCCCGTTCCAGTCGATCCCGTAGCGCTCGGCGTCGTCGGGGTGCGCGAGGACGAGCCCGACGGTGTCGCGGATCTCCTGCTTGAGCGCCTCCATCCCGCCGACGTCCTCGAACGTCGTGAGCTCCTCGGGCGGCTGCACGTCGAAGTTGCCGCTCCCGCCGCCGAGCCCGCCCATCATCCCGCCGCCGAGCAGCCCGCCGAGCGGGCTCGACTGCTGCGCCGGGCGGCGGCGCGTCCGCCGCGGGCGCCGGCGGCGCCCGGGACGCTCGTCGCGCTCGCGCTCGGTGCGCTCGGGCACGGCCTCGGCCTCGGGCTCGGGCTCGGGGGAGACGTCGGTGATCTCGACCCACTGGCCGGTCTCGAAGTCGTACGTGTACGACTGCGCCTCGCCGAAGAACAGGTTGAAGGGGAACGGCAGCTCCGGCTGAGGCGACTCGCCGTTTCCGGCGTGCCGGCGCAGCTCCTCGCGGCGCCGGGTTTCCTCCTCGAGCGCGTTCCGGCGCATGCGGCGCGCGCTCATGGACATGAGCGCCATCACGACCACCATCACGACGAACGCCAGGAGCAGCAGGCTCACGCGACGCGGAGTTCCCCCCGGGTCGGGCCGCTAACCCCTTTGCCGGAGCGGTGGGCGGGAGCTCAGCCGGCGCGGCGCCGCGCCATGAGCCAGATCCCGGCGGCGAAGGCGGCGGCGATCCCGAGCGCGAGCGCGACGAGCAGCGGGACGGAGACGCCGTCGTCGTCCTCGTCCGAGGCCTGCACGGCGGTGGTCTCGGTGTCCTCCGTCTCCTCCTCCGCGGACGCGGTCTCGGTCTCCTCTTCGGTGGTCGAGGGCGGCGGAGACGGCGGCTCCTCGGCCGGCGCGGGCCTGATCGCGAGCGACGGCGCCGACGGATCGAACGGCGTGACGGTGAGGAGCGGCGCCGGGTTCTCGGAGCCCGGCTCGCCGATCCACTCCACGACCTGGTCGTCGGAGTACGTCTGCGTGGCCTGGAACGCCAGCGTCTGGCCGGCCGCGCGCGGGACGGCGAGCCGGAGCGCGAACGACTGGCTGTTCGAGCCCGTGATCTCGCCCCCGCTCCACGTGACGACGGTTATCCGCTCCTCGACGACCCGCCGGTCGCCGACGAGGAGGGGCTCGTCGAGCGGCTCGCGCTCCACCTCGACCTGCCAGCCCGGCGTCGGCGGCACCCGAACGAAGAGGACCGAGTCCGGGATCTGCACGGCCACCCGGACGGTGCTCGCGTTCGGCTCCTCGTTCGGAACCTGCAACTGGAGCCGGGCGATGCTCCGCGCCGGGACCTCGCCCGGAACGAACGCGAAGTGCGCGTGCGCGGCCGGGGCGGCCACAAGGGCGCCGACGGCGGCGACGAGCGCGACGCGCCTGCGGCTCATCGGCCGATCTTAGGCATGCGCCGCCCGCTCAGGCGCCGGTCAGCCGGAACTCCGCCCACAGCGGGTAGTGGTCGGAGATCCGCGCCTCCTTCCGCCGGCGCGGCACGTCCTGGAGGATGTGATCGGTCCAGAGGAATCCGCCCGCACGGCCGCTGTACTCGAGCGTGAGCGCGGAGCGGTCGCCGGTCGTGAACCACGCGATCTGGTCGAAGTACGAGGTGTCGCCCTCCGTGTCGGCCAGGGTTCGCGGAACGTCGAAGAGCGCGGCCGGCGGCGAGAGGCCGTACTCGACGACGAACGCGCGCCAGTTCGGGTCGTCGTAGCGGTCGATGTTGAAGTCGCCGAGCGCGATCAGGTTCCGGTTGAAGTCCTCGGGGTCGGTGGACGCCTCGGAGAGCCAGCGCGCGATGCGGAGGAGCTCGGGCGTCCGGTCCGCGGCCTTCTTCCCCCAGAGCACGTGGAGCGAGACGAGGGTGAACGCGTCGCGCCCGGCACGGAAGCTGACCGCGTACGGCGTCCGGGCGAACTGCCGGCGCATGATCGCGTCCGCGCCCTGGAGCTCCTCGTCCGGGATCACGAGCTCGCCCGCCATCCCGGTGAGCTGCACGCGCCGCGTGTCGAAGAGGAAGCCGAGCCGCTCGTCGTTCCCGGGCTTCCCCACGACCGTGTCGGTCACGAGGAACGACCAGTTCGGCCCGAGGAGCTCCATGAGCAGGCGAAGCGCCTCGAGCGTGTGCCGGATCTCGACGAGCGCCACGACGTCGAAGCGCGAGACGACCTCGGCGATGCACCAGACGTCCTGGAGATTCCGCTTCGGCGAGTCGTCCTCGCGCGGCGTCCACCGCTTGGTCACGCGTGAGAGCGCCTGGACGTTCCACGTGCCGATCAGGAGGTTCCGGTCGACGACCTTCGCCGGGATCGCCGCGTCGAGCCCGGCGGCAAGCGCTGCGACCGCCGCACGCGTCTCGGGCGGCGGCGGGTCGATTCCGGCGAGCGCAGGCGGCTGGACTGTCATGCCCTGAGGCTACTCCCGCGGCCGGAGGCTCCCGCCTGCGCGCGTGGTACCCGTACGGAACGACGCCTGGTAGCAGGCTGCACGCGGTGCCTCCGCTCGGCCATCCTGGGTGCACCCAACGAAAGGAGCACTATGTCCGCTGATACCTACGTCGATGCGAATCCCCGGGCGTCCTCCGTCGCGGGAGCGCGCGCCTGGTTCAGGCAGCGCGGGCTCACCCGTCCGCGGAGCGGCAAGTGGATCGGAGGCGTCGCCGCGAGCTTCGCCCGCAAGTACGAGTGGAACCCGCTCGTCGCCCGCCTCCTCGTCATCGCGTCGCTGTTCCTCCCGGGCCCGCAGGTCCTGGCGTACATCGCCCTCTGGATCCTGATGCCCCGCGACGCCGAAGCCGCCGCGTAGTACCTTCACCGTCGCCGCGCCCGACCCGGCGGACGCGGTATCGGCCACGGCTTGCGAAGCGCAAGCGATCGGCGCACACTGGTCTTCCCGGTTCGTCGACTGGAGGTATCGGTGAGCAGATCTCGGCTCCCCCGAGGCCGCGAAGAGCCGCCCCGGCCTCGGGTCTTCGTGAGCTACCGCCGCGAGGACGCCTCCGGCCACGCGGGGCGTCTGTACGACTCGCTCGCGCAGGTGTTCGGAGACGAGAACGTGTTCATGGACATCGACGCGATCGAGCTGGGGACCGAGTTCCGAGCGGCCATCGACGAGGCGATCGCGTCGTGCGACGTGGTGCTCGGCGTCATCGGGCGCGAATGGGCGACCGTCACCAGCGCCTCGGGACGACCGAGGCTCGACGACCCGGACGACTTCGTCCGGCTGGAGCTGGAGAGCGCATTGGCGCGAGACATTCCGGTGATTCCCACGCTCGTCGAGGGCGCCGAGTTGCCGTCCGCCCACGAGCTTCCTCCCTCGCTCTCGCCGCTCCCCGGCCGGCAGGGCATCGAGCTCCGCGATACCGCCTGGCACGCGGATGTCGGCCGGCTGATCAGGCGGCTCGAGCGTGAGGGAGACGAGACCCTCGGCGACCGGGACACCCGCACGCATCAGCCGGTGGACGAGCGGCTGGTTCGACCGGCGCCGCACCAAGCGCCCCCGCGTCGTCCGCGCGCGAGAACGGTCGTGCTCTCCGTGCTGCTGGTGCTCGCTGCGCTAGCGGCCGCGGCCCTAATCATCCTTCGATCCAGCGGCGACGACGAGACGAAGAAGCAGCGCCTCGATTCCGTTCTCCCGCCCGGCCTGTCCTGCGAAGAGGGCGACGCGCCGGTGGCGGGTGCGGTGACGCTCGAGTGCGCGGCCGGGAGCGGCCTGAGCGTCGATTACACCCAGTTCGAGACCCGCGACGACCTCGAGGACTGGTACCTGGCGAGGGTGCCGGCCGACCTGGAACCGGGCAGCGGAAGCTGCGGCGAGAGCCCGTTCCGCGGCGAGTTGCCGTACGTCGTCGACGGCGAGGAGGTCGGTCGCTTCGTGTGTGCCTTCGACAACCAGGGTGAGGCCCAGCTGGTCTGGAAGGACGAGCGGTGGACAGTGGGCGGCGAGGCATCCGTGTACGAGTCCGAGGGCACACCGGGAGCGGAGCCCGGCGAAGAGGGCGCGGAGCTGCTGTTCCGCGCCTGGGAGGGCCGTATGCAGCTTGGGGGGTGAGGTGGGGCCGCATGACGGCCGATCGAGCCCCGAATGCGTCGCTGCAGCGAACCCAGCGGCAGCGGACGCGACGCGCCCATCTCCTCGGCCGCGACGTTTCGGCGTTCGCGTGAGCGCCGCGACCCGCGGGGGTCAGGTCTTGCGCTAATGCATCTGCCCCTGCCGACCGCCACCGCGCCCGGCGTGACGAGCGCGGCTCACCGACGCTCGACCTCGCCGACGCGAATCGTCATGGCCCTCGCGGAGCAAGGGCCGGATTCGCGTCGGCCTACTCCCCGGGTTGGACTCGAACCAACAACCCTCCGGTTAACAGCCGGATGCTCTGCCAATT
>JAICNY010000130.1 GCA_025930955.1 Thermoleophilia bacterium | reverse complement strand
CGGCGTCAGCGTCGGCGGATCTCCCGTCGAGGTGACGGGGCTGGACGCGCTCCGCGCCGCTGCGGGCGAGAGCGACAGCGACGGCGTCGGCGTCCTGCTCGGGACGCTCGTGGCGGCGCTGGGCGCGCTCCTCGTGCTCATCTTCGTCTTCCGCTCTTTCACCGCGCTCGTCCCGCTCCTGATGGCGCTGGTCGCGATTCCCACGACCATGCTCCTCGTCTGGCCGGTCGCCGCGATCACCGACGTCTCGGTGATCGTCCAGTTCCTCGTCGCCCTGATCGGGCTCGGCATCGCGATCGACTACGCGCTCCTCGTCGTCGTCCGCTGGCGCGAGGAGCGCCAGCAGCCGGGCGTCACGAACGAGGAGGCGGTACGGAACGCGATGGGCCGCGCCGGCTCGGCCGTCGTCTTCAGCGGAACGACGGTCGCGATCTCGCTGCTCGCGCTGCTCGTGCTGCCGGTGCCGGTTCTGAGAAGCATCGGCATCGGCGGCCTCCTGATCGCGCTCGTCAGCGTCGCCGTGGCCGTCACGCTCCTGCCGGTCGTCCTGGCGACGATCGGGCCGCGGCTCGACTGGCCTCGCAACCGGCGCGACGCGGAGGCGAGCCGTGCGTGGTCGGCGTGGGCTCGGACGATCGTGCGCTACCGCTGGGCCGCGGCTCTGACGTCCGTGGCGGTGCTCGGCGCGCTGGCGCTGGCCGCCTCGTCGATCCAGCTCGGCGACCCGCGCGCCGAGTCGCTCGCGAACGCCGGCCCCGCACGTGCGGGGCTCGACAAGCTGCAGGCGTCCGGCATCGGCGCGGGGCCGCTCACGCCCTTCGAGGTGCTCGTGCGCTCAGGCGATCCGGATGCCGTAGCGGCGGCGGTCGCCGGCGTCGAGGGTGTCGGCAGCGCGGTGGCGCCCCCCGACTGGCGGCGCGACGGAACCGCGCTCGTCGCCGTGATCCCGACTGCGGACGGGAATTCCGCGGCCGGCCGGGCGACGCTCGATCGCATTCGCGCCGCCGGTCTTCCCGCCGGCGTGACGGTCGGGGGCGAGGCGGCCCAGAGCGCCGACTTCCTCGACGCCGTCTACGGCAACTTCCCGCTCCTGCTCGTGCTGATCGCAGGCCTCACCTTCATCCTGCTCGCGCGAGCGTTCCGCTCGCTGATCCTCCCGCTGAAGGCGGTCCTCCTGAACCTGCTCTCCGTCGCCGCCGCCTGGGGATTGACCGTGCTCGTCTTCCAGGAGGGCTTCGGCTCCGGGATCTGGGGCATCGAGGCGACCCGCTCGATCAACGTGGAGATGCCGATCGTCATCTTCGCCTTCCTCTTCGGCATCTCGATGGACTACCAGGTCTTCATCATCAGCCGGATGCGGGAGGCATACGACCGCACCCGCTCGACCGAGGCCGCTGTCGTCGAGGGCATCGGCCGCACAGGACGCCTTGTGACCAGCGCTGCGCTGATCCTCGGGCTCGCGTTCGTCGCGTTCAGCTTCACGCCTGGAACGGAGGCGAAGATCTTCGCGACGGCGCTCGGCGGCGGCATCCTGATCGACGCGACGATCATCCGCGGCGTCCTCGCACCCGCCGCCGTCGCTCTGCTCGGCCGCTGGAACTGGTGGTTCCCGGACTGGGCCGCCCGCCTGCTCCGAGTCGAACCGTCGCGCGCGCAGGCTGAGCCGGGTCCCGACCCCGTCCCAGTACCCGGCGCCTGATCGGCGGCAGAGAGGCTTGTGATGGAAACGAACTCATCTCCTATCCGCTTCGACCGACGGAGGGTGCACGCGTAGAAGACGAGCCGGACCGGCGGAAAGAATCCCGACCTGCAGGGTTCGTACGGGAGCGACGGGACTCGAACCCGCGACCTCCGGCGTGACAGGCCGGCGTTCTAACCAACTGAACTACGCCCCCAGGCGCCGGGGCATTGTATCGGCGGCCGGTGGGTATCGGCCGGACGTGGCGAACGATCCTCGCACGTACCAGATGGCGCCCGCGGGGGCGCCGGCGACCGGGCTCGAGGAGTACGTGGTCGAGACGGCCGGGGGCGAGGCGGTCGGCAAGGTCCAGACGCTCCTCGAGGGCGACGACGAGCTCCTCCTCGCGGTCGAGCTCGGGACGCCGCCGCTCACGCACCAGGTCCGCGTCGTTCCGTGGGAGCGGGTGGAGGAGGTCGACCACGACACGCTCGCCGTGCGGCTGACGCTCGGCCAAGACGAGCTCGAGCGCGCCCCCGTGCTCGACCCGGACCGCGGCGTCGAGACCGAGGACGCGGAGCTTCGCCGGGTCGAGACGCTGCCTGCCGAGGCGCGCGGGAACGTCCTGCCCGGGAACGTCGCGGGGCCGGTCGACCGGCTCGTGCTCGGGCCGTCGATCGCGCTCGGGCTGCTCGGAGTCTTCGCGTTCCTCGCCTGGGTGCTCATGGTCACGCAGGTGCGCGACCTGACGTGGCACTGGGCGCTGCTCGCGGTGCCGATCCTGCTCGTCGCCGTCTCCGGCTACCTCGCGTACGACGCGTTCCGAAACCAGGCGGACAGCAGGTAGCTATCGTCGCGGGTCGTGACCGCGGCGCCCGAGACTCCGACCCGGGAGCGGCCGAGCGACGGCTCCGGCGGCACCGGCGACGCGTGGCGCGTGATCGTCCTGAACGACGACCACAACACGTTCGACGGCGTCGCCTTCGCGCTCGCGCGGGTGCTCCCCGGCGTGACGTTCGAGCGCGGCCTCGCCCTCGCCGACCGGATCCACACGAAGGGCCTCGCCGTCGTCTGGACGGGCCACCGGGAGCAGGCCGAGCTCTATTGGGCGCAGCTCGAGGCCTTCGGCCTCACGATGGCGCCGCTCGAGCGCTGACCGGCGGGGCACAGGACGGGTACCGACCACCGTGGCTTAAGGGGAGAGGCCGGAGTCGGAGCGGAGACGCCTCTCAGCACGCGATAGCCGATACCCGTTGGGGCGCAATTTCCCCGGCCCGGTGTGATCGAAACGCGCAGGGCAGACGGCGGGCTGCGACGTGCGGATTCCGGGCCCGCGAGCGTGAGCACGCAGGCAACTGGTGGGGTTCTGCGGGGCCACCAGGGCGATGCGACGTGCCAGGGCGGAGGCGGCTAGAAGCGCGCCTCTACGCGGAAGATCCGGTCGAGGCGGCGGTCGATTCGGGCGCGGTCGAAACCCCTGCCGCCCCAAACCCGGTCGCGCTCGCCGTCGCGCATGCGAAACGTGTCGTCATGCTGGCCGCCGTAGACGAGGTCGCGATGGCTGCCGCCGACGATGAGATCGTCTCCGCGCTTACCCCAGATCTGGTCTCGGCCCCTCCCACCGATCAGCACGTCCTTCCCCGAGCCTCCGGCGAGGTGGTCCGAACGCCCTTTCCCGCGCAGGGTGTCGTGCCCGACGCCGCCGTAGAGGGCATCCTCGTCGGGCCCACCGATCAGGCGGTCGTCTCCGCCCTGCCCAAGAGCCTGTGCCAGCTCGGCATCGCGCAGATCCAGCAGATCGTCGCCCCCGCCCCCGTACAGGACCCCGCGCGAAGTGCGGGACCGAAGCGTGTCGTTTCCGCCGCCGCCTCTCAAGGAGCCGCCAGCTTCCCCTTCGTCGACCAGCGTGTCCTCTCCCGGCCCGCCCCAGACCTCGCCGGCCGCCAGCCCGCCGGAGGTCGTGATCGTGTCCGCCCCAGCCCCGCCCTCGATGCGGTCGATGTAGTTGGCGACGACCACCGCGGTGTCGTCGAGGTCGCCCAGCTCGGCTGCGGCCGAGATCCCGAACTCGACGGAGCAGACGACCGTGAACGGATCCGCCTGGAGGCAGCTCTCGGTGGTGAGCGGAACGCTGTCGACGATGGTGAAGACACCTCCTGCCGACTCGGTGATCTCGACATTGTTCGACTCTCCGGGTGCGGCCCGGAAGGTCACCACGCCGTCGAACTCGACGGTTCCGGCCTGGGCCGGCGCGACCGCGGCGCAGGCGATGAGCGCGGAGACGACGACCAGGCGTGCCCGGTGGGAACGGGAGCGGAGCAGCGGCGATTCCCTCATGGGTCCGAAGTACCAGACGGTACAACCCGGTTCGACGCCGCACAAGAGCCCGGCTGGCCGTCCTGCGCCGGACGTGAGGCGCGGGCCGGCTTGGCAGTCCGCCGACGCGAATCCCGGCGACGGCTGCGCCGCACGCCGGTCCAGACGCCCTCCCAGGGCGTCTGGACGACCCGGAGGCCGCCGGGAAGAGTGCGTCGAACCGGCGTGCCCGGCTAACGACCCGCAGCCCGTCTCGTCTGAACGAAGCGTGGCTCGTTGCGGGGTGCGCGCGGCGTGAATCCGCTCTGGCGGGCGGCCCCGTTCGTCCTCCGGCGGTATCCGGGCGTCCTCGCCGCCCTCGTCGCCGCCGCGGCGCTGCTGGCGCTCGCGGCCGCCGCCGGGCCGCTCTTCGTGTCCGCGTCCGCGAGCGCCGCGGTCGGCGACGAGCTCCGGCGGCTGACGGGGTTCGGGGCCGGCGCGTACGTTCGGGTCACCGGCCCGGTCGCGCCCGCGGACGTGCAGGCGGCCGGCGACCCGACGTTCGTCGAGCGCACGAGGCTGCTCGAGCGGACGACGGCCGGCTTGCGGGGGGTGGGCAGCGTGGTGGCGACCGTGCTCGCGCCGGAGGTCGCCGCCGCGGGTGCATCCGGGGACGGTGAGCTCGAGGTGCGCCTCCTCGCGCGGACCGGTGCGCTCGATCACGTGGAGCAGCTTCAGGGCGGTGGCTCCGGGCTCTGGCTCGCCGACACGGCCGCCGAGCAGCTTCGGCTCGTGCCGGGCGACCGGGTCCGCCTCGGGCTCGGGACGACCGAGCGGACGGTTGCGGTTCGCGTGGCCGGCCTCTACCGCACGCTCGCACTCGCTCCGCGGACGCCGTTCTGGCGCTCGCTCGAGGGGGAGATCTACTCGGCTCCGCCCGCGTTCGCGACGCCGCCGACGTTCGCGATCGGCGACGAGGAGACAGTGTCCCTCGTCGCCGCGGAGCTCGGGCTCGAGCGCGCCGACTTCCGCTGGGAGATCCCGCTCGACTCGAGCGAGCTGTCGCTCGCCGACGCAAGGGCCGTCTCGGACGAGCTCGGCCGCCTCGGCGAGGCCCTCAGGACGGAGGGGGACCCGCTCTTCGAGCTCTTCGTCTGCCGTCGCTGCCTCCGAGGGATCAGGACGGAGTACTCGACCGGGATGCCCGGCGCGGTCGCCGCGGCCGAGGCGTCGGCCGCCACCGTCCGCGGGCCGGTCGACCTGCTCGCGAACGCCGGGTCGCTCGTCGCCCTGCTCGTGGTCGCCGCGGTCGGAGCGTTCGCGCTCGCCCGCCGACGAGTGGAGACGGCCGTGCTCTTCGCGCGCGGGACGGGGCCCGGCTCGACCGGCGCGAGGCTCGCGCTCGAGGCGGTACTGCCTGTGCTCGCCGGAACGGTGGCGGGTGCAGCCCTAGCGTACGCGCTCGTCGCCGCCGTCGGCCCCGACGGGGCAGTCGACCGCGACGGGCTCGTGGATGCGTTTCGCGCGGCGGCGCTCCGCGTCCCGGCCGCGCTCGTCGTCCTCGGCCTCGTGGGCGCCGCCTGGTCGCACCGGCTCGCGCGAGCCGGCGAGGCCCCCCGGCACCGCCGGCTCCCGGTTCCCTGGGAGATCCCCTTGCTCGCCGGGGCCGCCTTCTGCCTCCTTCGCCTGATCGAGGGCGAGGCGTTCACGGCGGTCGGCGACGCCGGCGTCTCGCAGCCGAGCTCGTACCTCCTGCTGTTCCCGATCCTTTTGCTCGTGGGCGTCGCCGGCCTCGGTGCCCGCCTGCTGCGCCGCGCGGTCGCGGTGTGGCGAGACCGGTCGGCGTCGTCTTCGGAGGCCGTGTACCTGGCGACGCACCGGCTCGCCTCGGCGCGGTTCCTGCTCGTCCTGCTCGTGACCGCCTCGACGCTCGCCCTCGGGATGTTCGCGTACGCGGAGGCCGTCGTCTCTTCGTATCGCGCGACCGTCCGGGCCGCCTCGCTGCTCGGGATCGGGAGCGACGTGAGCGGGCTGACGAGCTACGACCGTCCGATCCCTGACCTGCCGGTCCCCGTCACGAAGGCGACGAAGCTGGGCGGCGACGGCGCGATCGTGCTCGGCTCGCTGCCGGTCGACGTGCTGGCGATCGACGCCGCAACGTTCGCCGACGCCGTGCACTGGGACGACTCCTACGCCTCGCGCCCGTTGGCCGAGATCACCGCCGCGCTCGGCGAGGGCGGGTCTCCGCTGCCCGCGGCGCTCGTCGGGGGGCAGCTCGACGGCGTTCAGACGCTCACGACGCACACGTCGACGGCAACGAGCGTACGCGTGATCGCGCGCCCGCGCGCGTTCCCCGGCATGTCACGGCGCCGCGCGACGCTCGTCGTCGACGCCGCCGCCTACGAGGCCGCGTTCGACGAGCCGGGCCTCGACAGCTCGCTGGGGACCGCCTCGGCGCGGACGGAGCTCTGGGCGAAGGGCGAGACGGCCCGCACCGTCCGCCTGCTCGACGCCTCGCCGGCGAGGCCGTACCCCATCCTCACGGCGGAGGAGGCGCGCAACCGGCCCGAGACGGTCGCCTTCACGCGGACGTTCGCGTTCCTCGAGGCGCTCGGCCTGGCGGCCGGGCTGCTCGCGCTCGTGGGGCTCGTCGTCTACCTCCAGGTCCGTCAGCGCGCGCGGGTCGTCGGCTTCGCGCTCGCGCACCGCATGGGCCTTTCCGCGCGCTCGCATCGCCGGGCGCTCGCGCTCGAGCTCGGGCTCGCCGTGATCGCGGCCTTCGCGCTCGGGCTGGGGACGGCGCTTCTCGCGGCCAGGCTCGTGATGACACGGGTGGAGCCGCTCGCGAGCATCTCGCCGATGCCGCTCTTCGAGCCGCCGCTCGCCGAGGCCGGGGTCGCGCTCGTCGTCCTCGCCGTCGTCACGCTTGCGGGCGCCGCGCTCGCCGACCGCGCGGCCGCCCGCGCGAATCTGGCGGAGGTGCTTCGCCTTGGCGATTGAGCCGGCGGCGAGGTGTGTCGGAGTCGCCAAGTCGTACGCGACGGAGACGGGCGCCGTGGACGCCCTGCGCGGGGTCGACGCGGAGCTCGCCGCCGGCGCCGTGACCGCGATCGTGGGCGCGTCCGGCAGCGGGAAGTCGACGCTCCTCCGCCTGCTCGCGGCCCTCGAGCGGCCGACCGAGGGCACCGTCCTCGTCGGCCCGGTGGCCGTCAGCGAGCTTGGGAACAGGGGGCTGCGGGCGATCCGCCGGGAGCGCGTGGGCTACGTCTTCCAGCGGCCTTCCGACAACTTCGTCCCGTACCTGACCGTCGGCGAGCATCTCGAGCTGGCGGGGGCGAACGAGGCGGCCGCCGAGGAGATTCTTGCCCTGCTCGGGATCGCGGGCCGCCGCGACCACCGGCCTGCGCAGCTCTCGGGCGGCGAGCAGCAGCGGGCGGCGTTCGCACAGGTACTCGTCGCGGGCGCCGCGCTCGTGGTCGCGGACGAGCCGACCGCGGAGCTCGACTCCGCCTCGAGCGCGGGACTCCTCGACGCGCTGCGCTCGCTCGCCGACCGCGGCGTGGCCGTCGTCGTCGCCACCCACGACCGCGCCGTCATCGCGGCCGCGGACGTCGCGATCGAGCTCGAGCACGGCCGGCTCCGCGAGCCCGAGGAGCTCGGGCATCTCGTCACGCGGCGGGAGCTGCTGGCGCGCCGGAGCGCGACGGCCGGCAAGAGCGTGGCCCGCGTCGAGGGTGTGCGGAAGGCCTTCCACCGGGCCGGCGAGGATGTGCTCGCGGTCGACGGCGTCTCGTTCGAGCTCCGCTCCGGGCGGCTTGCCGCCCTCGTCGGCCGTTCGGGCTCGGGGAAGACGACCGTCCTCAACCTCCTCGCCGGGTGGGAGAAGCCGGACGCCGGCGCGGTTGCCGTTCCCGGGCTCGGCTGGCACGAAGTGGCCGTGCTGCCCCAGCGGTTCGGGCTGCTCCCCGAGCTGAGCGTGCGGGAGAACGTCGAATACCCGCTCCGCCTGGCGGGCCGGCTCCCCGAGGCGCGGCCGCGCGTGGACGAGCTCCTCCGCACGCTCGCGCTGGACGAGCTCGCCTCGCGCTCGCCGCTCGAGACGTCGATCGGCCAGCAGCAGCGGACGGCGCTCGCCCGCGCGCTGGTCGCCGAGCCGCTCGTCCTGCTCGCCGACGAGCCGACCGGCCACCAGGACGCGGGCTCGGCGCTCGCGGTCGTCTCCGCCCTGCGGGACGCGGCCGAGCGCGGGACGGGCTGCCTCGTCGCGACCCACGACGAGGAGGTCGCCGGTCTCTGCGACGAGAGGCTCGCGATGGCCGGCGGGCGTCTCGCCGGCGTCGGGGGAGCCGGGCTCGAACCAGCCACGTGACGAAGCGACGCCGCGCCGGCCGCGCCTGGCTGATCGCCCGGACATCTCGACGGTTCTGTGCTGCCCGGCTAATCCGAAGATCGTGGCCCGGCGCCGGCTGACGCTCG
>JAICNY010000210.1 GCA_025930955.1 Thermoleophilia bacterium | reverse complement strand
CTCGAGGCCGAACGTGAGCGCGAGATGAAAAAGGAGCTCCGAGTCGGTCGACCCCTCGATCTCCGGGAGGAGGGACGGGTCGACGGCGAAGAGCAGGTCGCGCCGGAGGCGCGCGAAGGCACGCACGAGGCCGTTGTGCATGAAGAGCCAGCGCCCGTGCCGGAACGGGTGCGCGTTCGTCTCCTGCACGGCCGTCCCCGTCGACGCGCGGATGTGGGCGAAGAAGAGCGGTGAGCGGATGTGCGCGGCGAGCTCGCGCAGGTTGCGGTCGTTCCAGGCCGGGTGGACGCTGCGATAGACCCCCGGCTCGCCGCCCTCCACGTCGTACCAGCCGATCCCGAAGCCGTCACCGTTCGTCGTGGTCGCGCCCTGACGGGCATGCAGGCTCTGGTCGATCAGCGAGTGCTGCCGCCGGAAGACGAGCGTGTCGATCGGAATCGGATCACCGTAGTAGGCAAGCCAACGACACATGCTTCGCTCCTTTCACTCGTGGAGGACGGTCGCGCGCGACTCGGGCGAGGCGGCAGGTCCGCCGTTCTCGAGCGCTGCGCGCCACCCGGCGAGGAGCCCGTGGACGGCGGCCGCGCCGACGAGCGGCTCGGCGGGAGCGGGAAGCGTGACGGGATGAAGGACGAACGCGCGCGTCTGCGGGCCGCCGAGCCCTCCGTGGAACGAGATCAGCTCCTCGAACGCGCATCCCTCGTCGAGCGCGGGGTCGTAGAAGCTCCCGACGAGGACGTCCGGCGCATGCGCGAACCCGTCCGTGCGGAGGAGGTGCTGCGCGGCGCGGGGGCCGAACGCCGCAAGCGGGTCCTCGCCCTCGAGGCGGCCGGTCTCGAGGTGACGGACACCGCGCGGGCCGAGGACGACCGGACCGTCGCGCCGCGAGCGGACGAGCACCCAGCCGACGTGCGGGTGCGAGCGGAGCGCGGGCAGGAGCTCCGGGTACCGCTCGTCGATCTCCTCCTGCGCCAGCCGCCGCGGATCCTCGGGGAAGTAGACGAGCCCCAGGTTGCCCGAGCCGAGCACGACGACGCGCCGTCCGCTCACGTCGTTCTTCGCGCGCTTCTTCGCGTGCGACGCGCCGGACGCCTCGTCGATCGCAAGGCCGACGATCGCCTGCTGCTCGTCCCCACCGGCGATTCCGTGGACATCGGCCCGCCCGACGGAGCGGTCGACCAGGTCGGCCAGGCTGAAGCCGTTGCGCTGGAGGAACGTCGCGCCCTGCGTCTGGCCGTGGTCGGAGAGGACGACGAGCTCGTACGGCCGCGGGGCGTACCGGCGCGCGCGGTCGATCCGACCGATCTGCTCGTCGAGCTTGCGCAGCGCCTCGAGCGTGTCCGCGCGCTCGAGGCCCGAGTGGTGCGCGACCTCGTCGTAGCTCGAGAACGTCGCGTAGACCGCGGGGCGGCCCTTCATCATGTCCGTCAGGACGCCGTAGACGATCAGATCGCGGACGACGACGCAGAGCGCGCCGCGCATGAGCGGGTAGATCCCGCCCCGGTGGCCGCGCGGCCGCACGTCGCGCCGGCGCTGGCGGGCGGCCGCGGCCAGCTCGAGGATCACCTCCCACGTGAAGAGGACGAGCGTGCGCGTGACGTTGAACCCGTTGGCGAAGAACGCGCGGTAGCCGGGATTCGCCTTCTTCTCCGCCTCCATGCGGCTGACCGTCAGGATCGTCTGGTCCGCCTCGCCGGAGAGCAGGTTCCCCCGGCTGGCGCCGCCGTTCGCGAGCAGGCCGACGCCCGTCGCGCGACGCCGCTCGATCTCGGCGCAGTCGGCGGGCGCCGAGCACGTCATGAGCGTCCCGGTCTCCTTCTCGACCCAGCGGAAGGCGGGGATGTCCTCGTTCGAGCCGAGCAGGATCCCCGCCTGGCTCGCCCCGGTCTGGGAGGAGAGATCGGTCTCCCACTCGACCAGCAGGTAGTCCCCGGCGGCGACCCAGCGGGCCATGTTCGGCGCGCTCCCGTCGCGCATCGCGCGCCGGAGGACGGGCAGCGCGAGCCCGTCGATCTCGAGGAAGAGGATCCCCGGCACGTCCGACTCGACGCGCTCACCGGACCGCCGCGCGATCCGCTGCGTGACCCGCAACGTGTACGCGTCGTCGTCGTTCGCGCCCACGATCACGTCGAGCACGAGGCTCACGGCGGCGACGACGAGCGCCGCGACGAGCGCCCACCAGAACGAGTCCACCGCGAACCGCGGCTCGAGCAGGTCCGAGGCCGCCCAGAGCATGCCGGCGTTCGTGAGGAGCACCGCGAGGAAGCCGAAAACGACGGTGAACGGCAGGCGGAGCGCCGCGAGGAGGGGCGGCAGGACCGCGTTCAGTACGGCCACGACCGCGGCGACGAGGAGCGCGCCCCAGAGCCCCTCGACGCGAACGCCGGGCAGGAGCGCCGCCGCGGCCAGCACCGCGAGCGCCGACGTGAGCGCGGCGACGACCAGCCGGGCGGGCCGGAAGCGCGGCTTCGCGGGCTGCCAGACGACCCGCTCGCCGAACGGCTCGGTCACGACGGGCCCTCGTCGGGGTCGTCGTCCTCGGCCGCCTGGATCGAGGCCGCCCGGCGGCGCCGCAGGCGGCCTCCCCCGGCCTCCTCGCGCTTCGCCGCCCGCTTCGCGGCCCGCTGGGCCTTCTGCTCGGCCGCCTTCGTCTTGGCGTCCTCGTACGAATCGAGGACGAGCGTGCGGCCTCCGGTCCAGCCGAACGCCCAGACGACGAGCGCGAGCGCGAAGACGATGTTCCAGGCGGTGACCGCGAGCTGCTGCCCGATCGAGTACGCGGTCGCGGTCGCCGTGTCGGTCACGTCGCTGAGGGATGCCGCGTTCACGGCCTGGTTCACGCCGACCCCGCCGGGCGTGGCGGAAACGGTGTTCGCGAGCGAGTTCCCGCCCACGACCGACATGACCGTGTGGAACGTGACGGGGATCCCGTACGCGGCGAGGAAGACCCCGACCACCCCGAGCTTCGCGAGCCACGCGACGAACGACGGCGCGACCACGCGCACGACGTAGCGTCGGGGCGTGGCGAGAATCGCGCCGCCCTCCTTCGCCTTCTCCCAGAGGCCCTGAAGTTTCCGCCAGAACATCCGCGCAAGGAGCGCGACGAGCGCCAGGCCGCCGACGATCGTCAGCAGGGTCAGGACAGGATGGTCGTGCACCCCGCCGAGCTGCAGCTCGAACGACCCGGGGACGGAGAGGAAGAGGTAGAGGTAGACGGCCGTCCCGGCGATGGTGAAGAAGATCTTCTGGACGACCATCCCCCCGAGGACGCCGGGGAACGTCGCCCCCGGGATGATCGCCACGAACATGAGGAGCATGACGAGCGTGCCGATGTTCGCCGGCAGGAACCCGTTCAGCGCGATGCCGGCCGCATACGCGGCGAGCACGTGCCGGTACTCGAGCGGGGCGGCCGGATAG
>JAICNY010000199.1 GCA_025930955.1 Thermoleophilia bacterium | reverse complement strand
CCGCTCGTCGCGGTCGAGGCCGGCAAGAAGGCGCGCGACGCGTCGAACCCCGCGCTCGCAGTGCCGATCGGGCTGGGGATGGCGGCGGACTGATGGACCTGAAGAAGGAGATCAAGCTCTCGGACCTCTTCCGGCGCAAGCCGAAGGACCCGGCCGAGCCCGAGATCGCCGCGCCGGCCGACGAGAAGCCCAAGAAGGAGCGCTCGTTCTTCACGCTGCGGCGGAAGAAGGACGACGCCGGCGACGCTGCGCCCGCCGAGCCGAAGCCTCCGAAGGAGCCCCGCCGGCGCAAGGAGAAGAAGGCCAAGGGCCCGGCGCAGACGCTGCCCGACGTCCCGCTCATGCGGGCGTTCAACCTCCTCCCCCGCGAGGAGGGCCGCCGCGAGACGATGACGACGGAGGAGCGCGGCGAGCGCCGCCCGGGCACCGTCCAGCTCGTCCTCGCCGTGGTCGGGCTGCTCCTCGTTGCGGCGCTCGCCTCGATCTTCCTCATCACGAACGCGACCGTCGCGGACAAGCAGACGGAGCTCGACGGCCTGCGCGGCGAGCTCGCGGCGCTCGACGCCGCGGCCGAGAAGCCGAGCGCGCCCGAGCCGGACGGAACGCTCGTCCAGGAGCGGAACAATCGCACCGGCGCACTCGCGACCGCGCTCGCGCAGCGGATCGCGTGGGACCGGCTCCTGCGGGAGCTCTCGCTCGTGCTGCCCGAGGACGTCTGGCTCACGCGGCTCACCGCGAAGGCCGGCGGCACGGGCCCCGTCGACCCGAACGCCCCGCCCGCCGCCGCGGGCGCCGCACCTCCGGCGAGCACGTTCGAGATCGGCGGCTACACGTACAAGCAGGAGAACGTCGCGCAGCTCCTGAGCCGGATGGGCGTCCTCCCGCAGGTCGCCTCCGTCCAGCTGCTCGGCTCGACCGCGACGCAGATCGGCGAGGAAGACGTGGTCGAGTTCACGATCTCGGCGACGATGAAGCCGAACGGGACGGGGGGGACGGCGTGAAGAAGCAGATCCCGCTGACGCCCGTGCTTGCCGCCGCGCTCCTGATCGTCGCGCTTGTCGGCTGGTTCGCGCTCGTCGGCCCGAAGCGCGCCCAGAGCGCCTCGCTCGACGAGGAGATCGCCGACTACGAGACGAAGATCATGCTCGCGACGGCGGCGAAGAAGGCCTCCGACGCCCCGCCCGAGGTCGAGATCCGCGTCGCCGACCTCTTCCGGCTCGCGAAGGCGATGCCGGACCGCGAGGACATGCCCGGCGTCATCCTCGAGCTGAACTCGGTCGCGCTCTCGACGGGCATCGCGTTCGTGTCGATCGCGCCCGGCACGGCGGTGACGCGCGAGGGGCACTACTCGGTGCCGATCACGCTCACGTTCGAGGGCAACTACTACGACCTGACGGACTTCCTCTTCCGCCTCCGGAACCTCGTGAGCGTCCGCGACGGCGTCCTCGACGCGACCGGGCGGCTCTACACGCTCGACTCGCTCGAGTTCAACGAGGCCGAGGCCGGGTTCCCCGAGATCCAGGCGACGCTCGTCCTCTCCGCGTACGCGTTCGGCGTGCCGGTCGTCCCCGGCGTGACCCCGCCGCCGCCCGCGGAGACGGGCACGACGTCGACCGGCCAGACGATGACCGGGGAGACGACGACCGGCGAGTCGACGACGACCGACGAGTCGAACGGCCCGCCCGCCGACCCGACGGGCGACGGCAACCCCGAGGCCGCGGGAGGCACCCCGTAATGGCGAAGAGGAACAAGGCCGCCGACGCGATGAAGAAGCAGAAGGAGGCGCGGCAGAAAAAGGTCCTCATCGGGCTCGTGCCGCTCCTCCTGCTCCTGATGGTCTGGCAGGGCCCCGGCATGCTGAGCGCGTTCAGCGGCGGGAATGCCGCGCCGCCGCCCGTGCTCCCGCCGGAGGGGTCGACCGACACGACCGGTACGGGCGACGGCGCCGGAACCGCGCTCGACCCCGCGACCGGCGCCCCGCCGACGACCGCCGCGCCCGGAACGTCGGCGGCGGTCGACCCCGCGGTGCCCGCGTCGCTGCCCGAGACCGGGGACACCGTGGCGCCCGGGCCGGGGCAGCTCGTCTCGTTCGACCGCTTCCTCGGCAAGGATCCGTTCCGCCCGCAGGTTGTCCCCACGGAGACGACCGGCGGCGGCGGTGTCGGAGCCGGCGGCGGGGACGGCGACGGCGGCGCCGGGAAGGGCGGCGGCGGAGCTTCTCCGCCCGGCGGCGGCGGTACGCCTCCCCCGGCACCTCCGCCCCCGAGCACGTACGAGGCCGCGGTGATCGAGGTGAACGGCCAGCAGCAGACGGTCGCCAAGCGGGGGACGTTCCCCTCGTTCGACCCGGTCTTCCGCCTGCTCGCGATCCGGCGGGCGAGCATCGAGTTCGGCCTCGTCTCGGGTGAGTTCACCGCCGGCCAGAACCGGATCGTCGTCCGTGCGGGGGAGTCCGTCACGCTCGTCAGCCAGCCCGACGGGCAGCGCTTCGTCGTGCGGCTCGTCGCGGTCGGCTAGCGACCTGCGGACGCGGCGGGTGTTCCGTTGCGGGGTCTGACCCCGTGAACGAGGGCGCGTCACGCTTCCGTGACGGGTTCGGGCCGTCGAGAAGCCCGCTCGGAGCAGCGACGTTACGAAGTCGGCACACCTTCTCATGCGCTTTGGTGCGGGGTCTGACCCCCTTTCGGGCGCCGACCCGCTACGCGCGCGCGAGGCGCGCCCGGTGCGCTAGATCCCGGTCAGCTGGTCGAAGGAGGACGAGACGCGCGCGTAGATCCGGTTCGTCGCGGCGTCGCGCACCACGATCGTCACGAGCTTCACGTTGCGGCCCGCGACGCCGGCCTGGCTCGTGATCGCCTTCCACGTGATGTAGGTGTCCACCCGGTACGGGCGCCCGTCCGCGCCGGTGACCTGCTCCGTCGGCACGGTCTCCGTGCACGGAGAGCCCGGGCACTTCGGGATGACGACGGTCGAGTTCACCTGGTTCGTCGGCGAGGAGATCGCCATGAACGCGCCGTCGCTCTGGCCGGTATAGGTCGCGTCGGCCCCGGCCACGTCCGCGGCGTCGAGCCCGATCGTGTCGTAGCGAACCGCCCGGAAGCGCTCCATCTGCGAGTCTGCGAGCGCCGCCGCGGTCGACGTGATCGCGGCGCGGCGGAGCTGCGTCGAGCTCGACTGGAACATCGCGAAGAGCGCGAGGATGCCGATCGCGAGCACCACCATCGCCGCGAGCAGCTCGACCATGCCGAAGCCGTCCGAGCCGCGCACGCGAGGGCGCCTGTTCCGCAGGGAGGCGTACATCCACGGGTCCCATCGGCACGGCCCGGATTCCGCTCAAGCCACGCGGGAGGGATGCCGATTCGACCGGAGGAATGGCCTCGTTCGCCTACGTCGCGATCAACGCCGACGGACTCGAGTCCAGCGGCCAGATCAACGCCCCCGACCCGGGCGCCGCCCGCGAGGCGCTGCGCGTCCGCGGCCTGCTCGCGCTCAAGCTCGACGAGCAGGCGTCCTCGACCGAGGGTCTCCGCGGCGTCGTCACGAAGGTCAAGCCGAAGAGCCTCCAGATCTTCTCGCGCCAGTTCGCGACGATGATCGAGGCCGGCCTGAACGTCGTCACCGCGCTCGTCATCCTCGAGGAGCAGACCGAGGACAAGAAGTTCGCCACGGTGATCGGCGAGGTCCGCGCCGACGTCGAGGGCGGCCTCCTTCTCTCCGAGGCGCTCGCGCGGCACCCGAAGGTCTTCTCGCGCCTCTACATCTCCATGGTCGAGGCGGGCGAGGCGGCCGGGATCCTCGACATCGTCCTCGACCGCGTCGCCATGCAGATCGAGAAAGAGACGCAGATCAAGCGCCGCGTGAAGGGCGCGATGATGTACCCGCTCATGGTCAT
>JAICNY010000253.1 GCA_025930955.1 Thermoleophilia bacterium | reverse complement strand
GGTCGGCGGTCACCAAACACGTGCCGCCGAGGGCATCGACACATTCGACGACCCGGCCGAGCGCGCGGTCGGTCGCCTCGACCGCGGCGACGACCGCGGGGATCGAGCCCGTGTGACCGACCATGTCCGGGTTCGCGTAGTTCAGGATCGCGAACCGGTAGCCGTTTCCGATCTCGGCCGTGAAGCGGTCGGTCACCTCCCGCGCGGACATCTCCGGCTTCTCGTCGTACGTCGGGACGTCGCGGGGCGACGGGACGAGGATCCTCGTCTCCCCCGGCCACTCGTGCTCGTCTCCGCCGTTGAAGAAGTACGTCACGTGCGCGTACTTCTCCGTCTCGGCGACGTGGAGCTGGCGTGCGTCGTGCGCGGCGAGCACCTCGGCCATCGTGTGGGCGACCTCCTGCACGTCGAACGCGACCGGGAACGGGAAGTCGGCGCGGTAGCGCGTCATCGTCGTCAGGTCGTAGCCGCGCTCGAGGAGCTTCTCCGAGAGCTGGCGCGCGCGGTCGGGGCGGAAGTTGAAGTGGACGAGCGCGTCGTCGGGCGTCGGCGCGGGCCAGGCGGGCGCGACCCGGACGGGCTTGACGAACTCATCCGTGATTCCGGCGTCGTAGCTCGCGCGGATCGCGGTCTCGACGTCGGGAGCCTCGGCGCCGCCACCCTCGATCGTCTCGAGCGCCTCCTCGGTGCGCTCCCAGCGCTTGTCGCGATCCATCGCGTAGTAGCGGCCGGAGACGGTGACGAGGCGGACGCCCTCGCGGACGAGCTCGGCGAGGTCGTCGCGCGCGGCGTGCGGCGAGACGTCGCGGCCGTCGGTGAAGGCGTGGACGAACGTGCGCTCCTGCATGCCCTCGCGGGCCGCCAGCTCCCAGAGGGCGCGCAGGTGGTCGATGTGCGAGTGGACGCCGCCGTACGAGACGAGGCCGAGCAGGTGGACGTTCCCACCCCGCTCGCGGGCGCGCGCGAACGCGCCGCGAAGCGCCTCGTTCTCGGAGAACGACTCGTCCTCGACGGCGAGGTTGATGCGCACGAGATCCTGGTGGATCACGCGACCGGAGCCGATCGTCAGGTGGCCCACCTCGCTGTTTCCCATCTGTCCCTCCGGGAGCCCGACCGCGAGCCCGGACGCGTCGAGCGTCGTGTGCGGGTAGCGGCGCCAGAGATCGTCGAAGACCGGCGTCTCGGCGAGCTCGACCGCGTTGCCCGGGCCCGGCGGCGCGCAGCCCCAGCCGTCGAGGACGACGAGCGCGACGAGCGGGTACGGCTCGGTCACGCGGCGGCGACGGCTTCGGCGCCCGCCCGGCAGATCGCCGCGAAGGGCTCGACGTCGAGCGAGGCGCCCCCGACGAGCGCGCCGTCCACGTCCGGCTGGGAGAGGAGCACGCTCGCGTTGTCCGGCTTCACCGAGCCCCCGTAAAGGAGCGGGACGTCGAAGAGGCTGCGGATGAGGGCGTGCGCCTCCTCGGCCTGCTCCGGCGTGGCCGTACGGCCGGTGCCGATCGCCCAGACGGGCTCGTAGGCGATCGTGAGCCGATGGACGTCGTCGTTCTCGACCGCGCCGCGGATCGCCTCGACCTGGCGGGTGAGGACGGCCTCCGTCTCCCCCGCCTCGCGCTCCTGCTCGGTCTCGCCGACGCAGGCGATCACCCGGAGGCCCGCGTCGAGGACGCCGGCGATGCGGCGCGCCGCCGACTCGTTCGTCTCGGCGAAGAGCTGCCGGCGCTCCGAGTGCGCGACGAGGGAGCCGACGACGCCGAGCTCCGCGAGCATC
>JAICNY010000017.1 GCA_025930955.1 Thermoleophilia bacterium | reverse complement strand
GGGCCGGGGCGGGCGAGGCCCTTGAGGAAGATGGGCGCCTCCATGTGCACGAACGGCAGCGGCACGAACTCCGTGAAGCCGCCCGTCGCTCGCTGCTGGTCGCGCAGGGCGAGCAGGTGGCGCGCCCACGAGCGCGGGCCCTCGACCGAGCCGAACATCATCGTCGTCGTCGAGCGCAGGCCGGCCCGGTGCGCGGCGTCGTGGACGGCCAGCCACTGCGCGGTCGAGATCTTGTCCGGGCAGATTGTCGCGCGGACGTCGTCGTCGAGAATCTCGGCCGCCGTCCCCGGGAGCGAGGCGAGCCCCGCGTCGCGGAGCCGCTCGAGGTAGGCGTCCAGCGGCTCGCCGAGCGTCGCCGCGCCCTGCCAGACCTCGAGCGCGGAGAACGCGTGGACGTGGAGGCCGGGCACGGCGTCCTTCACCGCGCGGGCGATCCCGAGGTACGTCTCGCCTGTGAACGCGGGGTGGATCCCGCCCTGGAGGCAGACCTCGACAGCGCCGCGCTCCCAGGCCTCGCGCGCGCGGCGGGCGATCTCCTCGGTGGGGACGAGGTAGGGAGCGCCCCGCAGGTTCGCGGCGAGCTTGCCCTTCGAGAACGCGCAGAAGCCGCAGCGGAAGTAACAGACGTTCGTGTAGTTGACGTTCCGCGTGACGACGTAGGTGACCTTGTCGCCGGCCGTCTCGCACCGGAGCCCGTCGGCCGCCGCGAGGACGGCGGCGTAGTCGCGCCCGCGCGCCTCGAGCAGCGCGGTCGCGTGCTCCTCGTCGAGGAGAACGCCCTCGGCCACGGCGGCGAGCGCATCGCCGACCGCGGTCGTGAGCCCCACCCGCCCGCCGCTCCTGTGGTTGGATCGGCGCACATGCGGCGCATTCGGGACGATGTGGCGGGCGACGTTGCTCGATAGGCTGGAAGCAAGGGGAGGGGGCGGGCCCCCGTTACCCGCATGCGTGTATCCCTCGGGCTTGCGCGGAGGAGGAGGCAGCTCGCGGGCCGGCGGTGCGACGCTCGGGTCACCCGCGGCCCACCCGTCCTCGCGCGCGAGGCCGCTCGCGTCCGCGCGCCGCCGGATCGCGCTGGCGACGCCCGGCTCGGCCCACGCCTCGACCTCGCGGACGTACTCCGGGTAGAGCGCGAGCCGCGGCGCGAGCTCGAGCCTGCGCTCCTCGGTCGCCGCCCGGAGCCGCTCGATCTCCGGCCACGGCGCCTCCGGGTTCACGTGGTCGAGGGTCACGGGCGAGATGCCGCCCCAGTCGTTGATACCTGCGTCGAGCAGCCGCGGGAAGTCGTCGTACGAGAGGTTCGGCGGCGCCTGGACGTTCATCGCCGGTCCGAGCACGACGCGGGCGGCCGCCGCAGTCCAGAGGAGCTCCTCGAGCGGCAGCTCGGGGTGCCCCTCCATCTTCGTTCCCGGCTTCGCGCGGAAGTTCTGGACGATCACCTCCTGCACGTGGCCGTAGCGGGCGTGCAGGTCGCGGATCGCCGCGAGCGCGTCGAGCCGCTCCGCCCGCGTCTCGCCGATCCCGATGAGGATCCCGGTCGTGAACGGGACGCGCGCGCGCCCGGCCTCCTCGAGCGTCTCGAGCCGCCGGGCGGGGAGCTTGTCCGGCGACCCGAAGTGGGGCCCGCCGCGCGCCGAGAGCCGGTCGGCCGTCGTCTCGAGCATGATCCCCTGGGAGGCCGACACCGCCCGGAGCGCCGCGAGCTCCGCCGGGCCGAGCACTCCGGGGTTCGCGTGCGGCAGGAGCCCCGTTTCCGCGAGAACGAGCCCGGCGCAGCGCACGAGGTACTCGATCGTCGTCTCGCACCCGAGCGCGGCCAGTTCGTCGCGCGCGGCTCCGTAGCGAAGCTCGGGCTTGTCGCCGAGCGTGAAGAGCGCCTCATGGCACCCGGCCGCCGAGCCCGCCTGCGCGATCGCGACCACCTCGTCCTCGGTGAGGAATGCCCGCTCGCCGCGCCGGGGCGGCCGGGCGAACGTGCAGTAGTGGCAGACGTCCCGGCAGAGCTTCGTGAGCGGGATGAAGACCTTCGGCGAGTACGTGACCAGCCGGCCGTGACCCTCCGTGCGGAGCGCCCTGGCCTCGGCGAGCAGGTCGTCGAGCGGGCGGGTGAGGAGCGCGGCGCTCATGCGGCCACGAGCGGCCGGACGCGCTCGAGGTCCGCCGGGCGGTCGACGTCGAAGGCGAGACCGGCGTCGTCGAGGACGGCCGGCTCGAGCCCGGCCGCCCGCGCTCGCGCGATCGTGACGCGCGCGCTCGCCGGCTCCCCGAACGCGGGCTCGACAAGCGCGGGATCGGCGAGGGCGATCGCGTTCATGCCTCCGTCCGCCGCGGGCGCGAGTGCCAAGGGCCGCGCCGCCGAGACGAGCGCGTCGAGCGCGGCGGGCCCGACGAACGGGCAGTCCGCCATCACGACGAGGGCGCCGCGCCGGGCGCGCTCGTCCGCGAGCGCGAGGGAGACGGCGAAGCCGTGCCCGACACCCGGGTCCTCGAGCGCGTCCCGTCCCGTGGCGAGCGCGGCGTCGGGGGTCACGACGAGCACGCCGCCGATCGTCCGCGCGGCGTCGCACGCGGCGAGGACGGCATCGAGCATCCGCCGGACGAGCACCTCCCGCTCCTGCTCCGACAGCGAGGGCGCGAGCCGCGACTTGGCCCCGTCCAGCCCCTTCACCGGCACGATGGCGAGCACGCGCGGAGCATACGCCGCGGAGGCGTCAGCGACCGAATGCGTCGACGAGGTCGCGCAGCCGCTCCCGGCCGCCCTCCCGGATCGGCGGCCCGTGGCCGACGGCGACGACCTGCGGCTCCGTCTCCGCGAGACGGCGGAGGGAGTCGCGGTGCTTCCGCTCGTTCAGCGTGAAGGAAGGCCAGCCGGGCAGGAAGCTCGGCCACGTGGCGACCGCGTCGCCCGCGATGAGCGTCCGGTTCTCCTCCCAGAGGAACGCGAGGTGGCCGGGCGAGTGCCCGGGCGAGTCGACC
Organism: Thermoleophilia bacterium; assembly: GCA_025930955.1. Classification (GTDB taxonomy): domain Bacteria; phylum Actinomycetota; class Thermoleophilia; order Gaiellales; family Gaiellaceae; genus JAICNY01. The sequence continues at coordinate 22,767 of JAICNY010000017.1, read as the reverse complement.
ACCTCGAGCGGTCCGACGCGGTCGCCGCCCGCGACGTGCGCGTCGACCGGGCACGCCGGATGCGCGCCGAGGCCGAGCGACGACGCGAACTGGAACGGGAAGTACGTCCGGTACGGCCGCCTGGGGATGAGCGAGACCGGCTGCGCCTTCCGCTCGCCGGCGACGATGTCCGCCTCCCAGGGGTGCGCGAGCACGGTCGCGCCCGTCACCTCCTTGAGCGTGCGCAGCCCGCCGAGGTGCGAGCGGTGCCCGTGCGTGATGACGATCCGCTTCAGGTCGCCCGCCTCGTGCCCGATCCGCTCGAGCTGCTCGAGGATGCGCGCACCGTCCGTGTCGTAGAGCGTGTCCACGAGGGTCAGCTCGCCGCCCTCCTCGCAGAGGAACGCGTGCACGCGGCCGCCCTTCTTCTGCCCGATCGCCCAGAGCCCGGGCGCAAGCTGCGTGACGCGGTCGGCGCTCACGCGACCGCGGCCCAGGGCGCGAACGGGTTCGAGACGCCGCGCAGCGCCGGCTCGAGCTCGGGCGCGTGGCGGAGGAGGACGTCGCGCATCGTCTGCTCCTTGACCCAGCGGAAGCCGGCCGGCGAGTAGACCTCGGGCCGGAAGTCGCGCGTGAGGAAGCGGTCGCTCTTGATCCGCCGCGACGCCATGAGGACGAAGACGCGGAACGCCGTGTCGCTGAACCCGAACCCGGCCGGCAGCGGCTCCGAGTAGAGCCCGACCATGAGGTCGACGCGGTCGACGTCGCCGTAGACCTCGCGGAGCGCGTCGGCCTTCTCCCGGTCGCCGCCTGTCAGCTCCTCGAACGAGGAGACGCGGCCTCGGTGGAAGAGCTCGCGGAAGTCGTTGTAGCGGGGCACCCCCCGCTCGCGAACGCGCATGACGTCGATCGCCGCGAGATCGAGCACTTCGCCGGTCGGGCGCTCGAGCCGCTGCAGGAAGCGCGGATAGTTCCAAAGCGTGATCGCCCCGGGGTGCGCGCGCCCGAACGAGTAGAGGGCGTCCGCGAGCCCGAGCTCCTCCATGCGCGTGCGCGTCTGGAGCGCGCCGAGCTCGGGGAACGTCCGCTCCTCGAGCACGCGGTCGTCCTCGAGTGAGCGGAACGTGAAGTCGTCCGGCAGGAGGGGGTGCATGCGGTAGACGGCGACGAACTCCTCCGTCAGCGAGTACGGCGCGGCGTGGTGGTTCGTCGGCGAGCCGGGGATCCCGCTCAGCACCTCGCTACGGCCGATCCGGCCGACGCGCTTCGTGATCCGCTCGCCGACGATCCCCCACCAGTTCGCGTTCATGGCGAACGTCGTCGTCGGGTGGGCGATGATCGCGGGCGTCCACTCGACCGTGTGGATCTTCGCGAGGAGCGCCGCGTTCACCAGGCGGGCGGTGTCATAGAGTCGGTCGTCGTCGTCCTTCCAGTCCGGGTTGTCGGCGAGGAGCGCGTCGCAGATCGCGTTGTGCTCGCGCGTGAAGAGCGTGTGCAGGAGGCCGAGCCCGAGCCAGAAGTTGGCGGCGACTCCGTCGAGAGGGACGAGTTCCTCAAGCTCCGCGGGAAGGAGGCCGCGCTCGTCGAGCTTGAGCTTCCCGTGCTGCCTGGTACGGATCCCCTCGGCGAAGCCCTGATCGGATCCGTAGATCTGGGACGCGTCCCACCAGTGGCTGTCCGCCGTAACGAACGTCGGCGGCGTCGTCGGGTCGTCGTCGGACGTGGGGTCGACGCGGGTGCGGGGGATCCGCATCGGGTCCTCGCCCCAGTCGTCGCCCTCGGCGAGCGCCACCTCCCACGGCTCCTCCGGCTCGTTCGTCCCGTGGCTGAACCAGTCGTGCACCTCGAACTGGAGCCACGCGCCGGCGAGGAGGTTCACCGTCGTCGCAGGGATGAACTTGCGACGTGTGAGGAGCTCGCGCGAGACGACGCGCGGGCTCGGGTCGAGGAGCGCCGGCGGCTGCTCCGGGAAGGTCCGGTCGAGCGGGACGTTGCGGCCGAAGCGCGCGCCGATCGCCCCCATGCGCGGCGACTCGAGATCGTTGAAGCTGCCGTCGAGCGTCCGCGCGCGGAGGGCGCGCGGCGGCGGCTCGCCCGCCGGCGCGAGCGGGTGCACCGTCTCCGTGTCGTAGAGATTCTCCTTCCGCAGGCGGCTGCGCAGCCCTGCGAGGGCGTAGACCGCGACCCACTTCGGCAGGCGGTCCCAGCCGTAGCGGCGGTCGAGGCGGGTCGCGGTGCGGCGGTAGAGAGAGCCGAAGACCCCCACGGGCCTCGATCCTCGCGCGCCGCGCCCGGTGTGTCAACGGCGTGGCGCCGCGCCGCACGGGCCGTGACGCTCCCGACACGGATTCGGAACACGACATGCGCCTTTCGGCGGTACGCTGGCTCTGGAGGGCCTCAGGGCCCGGTTTCACGGGCGCGTGTAGATCGATTGCGGCGCCGGGGCGGTAGCGTCTCGCAGCATGGCTCGGCTCACGGTGCTCTGCGGGGGGCTCGGCGGCTCGCGCTTCGCGGACGCGCTCGTGCGCGCGGCGGGGGCTGACGCCGTGACCGTCGTCGGGAACGTCGGAGACGACCTGGAGGTGCACGGCCTGCACGTCTCGCCCGACCTCGACACGGTGCTCTACACCCTTGCGGGGCTGCTGGACGAGGAACGGGGCTGGGGCGTCCGGGACGAGACGTACAACGCGCGCGAAACTGCCGGGCGGCTCGGTGCGGAGACGTGGTTCACGCTCGGCGACCGCGATCTCGGGCTCCATCTCGTCCGCACGGAGCTCCTGCGCGCCGGCGTGCCGCTCTCGGCCGTCTTCGCCCGGCTCGCGGAGCGGCTCGGGGTAGGCATTCGTCTCCTGCCCGCGTCGGACGAGCCGGTGCGGACGATGCTCACGACGCCCGACGGGGAGCTCGACTTCCAGACCTGGTTCGTCCGGCGGCGGCACGCCGACGACGTGCTGGCGGTGCGCTACGAGGGCGCCGCCGAGGCGCGGCCGGCACCCGGCGCGCTCGAGGCGATCGCCGAGGCGGACGTCTGCTTCCTCGCCCCGTCCAACCCGTTCGTCTCGATCGGGCCGATCCTCGCCGTGCCCGGCGTGGCCGACGCGGTCGCGGAGCGGGCGGGGCCGGTCGTCGCCGTCTCGCCACTTGTCGCCGGCAAGGCGCTGCGCGGCCCGCTGGCCCGCATGCTCGAGACGCTGGGTCACGACTCGAGCGCACTCGGCGTCGCGCGGCTCTACGAGGGGCTCGCGAGCGCGTTCGTCCTCGACCCGGCGGACACGGGCCTCGCGCCGGCCGTCGAGGCGCTCGGGCTCGAGGCCGTCGTCACGCCGGTCGTTATCGTTGACCCCGCGGTGCGAGGCGAGGTGGGACGCGCGATCCTCGACGCGACGGTGCGGGCGTGATCGGCATCGTCGGCGGCAGCGGCGACTTCGGCCGCGGCCTCGGCGCGCGCCTGCGCGCGGCGGGCGAGGAGGTCGCGCTCGGCTCGCGCACGCCGCGCGACGACCTCATCGCGAACGAGGACGCCTGCCGCGACGCCTCCGTCGTCTTCCTCTCCGTCCCGCCCGACGGTGTCGACTCCATGTCGCGCGGGCTCGCGCCCGTGCTCGGCGGGAAGATCGTCGTGAGCGTCGCGAGTCCGGTCGTCTTCCGGGACGGGAAGCCGGGCGCGGCCCCCGGCGACGTCTCGCTCGCCGAGCTGACCGCGACGGCCGTCCCCGACGCGCGGGTCGTCGCCGGCTTCCACACGGTGAGCGCGAAGGCGCTCGCGGGCGACGGCGCGCTCGAGGAGGACGTCCTCCTCGCGGGCGACGACGCCGACGCGAAGGCCGAGGTCGCCCGCCTCGCCGGGCTCGTCGTCAGCGGCCGCGCGGTCGACGCGGGGCGCCTCGAGGTCGCGCGGTGGATTGAGCCGCTCACCGCCGTTCTCATCAACGTGAACCGGAACTACAAGGCGCAGAGCGGGATCCTCGTGACCGGGCTCCCGTGACGGCGGGCCCGGTCGAGATCCTCCCGCTCGGCGGGATCCCCGAGATCCGCCCCGGCGACGACCTCGCGCGCCTCGTCGGCGACGCGCTCGAGCGGGCGGGCGGCCTCGTGGAAGGCGACGTCGTCGTCGTCGCGCAGAAGGCCGTCTCGAAGGCCGAGGGCCGGCTCGCGCAGACGCACGACACCGTCAGGCTGATCCTTGGCGAGGCCCGCGCCGTGCGGCGGCGCCGGGGCGACCTCGTGATCGCGGAGACCGAGCACGGGTTCGTCTGCGCGAGCGCCGGCATCGACCGGTCGAACGCGCCCGGGGACGGGTGGGCCGTCCTCCTGCCGCGCGACCCGGACGCGTCGGCGCGCGGGCTCCGCGCCGCGCTCGCCGCCCGCTTCGGCCCGGCCCCGGCCGTGATCGTGAGCGACTCGTTCGGCCGCGCGTGGCGGCAGGGGACGACGGACGTCGCGATCGGCGCCGCCGGGCTCGCGCCGCTCCTCGACCTGCGCGGGACGACCGACGCGCGTGGCCGCGTCCTCGCCTCGACGCAAATCGCGGTCGCGGACGAGCTCGCGGGCGCGGCGGAGCTCGTCCTCGGCAAGGCCGCCGGGGTCCCGGCGGCGCGCATTCGCGGCTACCGCGTGCCGCCGGGCGACGGGAGCGCGCGCGACCTCGTGATGCCGCCCGAGCGCGATCTTTTCCCGTAGCGTCTTCGGCCGTGCTCGAAGCGTTCACCGACTTCGTCTCCGGCTCGCCCTGGACGTACGCGTACCTCCTCGCCGTATCGGCGATCGACGCGTTCTTCCCGGTCGTCCCGAGCGAGACGTCCGTGATCGCGGCCGGCGTGCTCGCGGCCAGCGGCGACCTCGTCCTCCCGCTCGTCATCCTTGTCGCCGCCGGCGGCGCGATCCTCGGCGACAACATCTCGTACTTCATCGGACGGAGCGTCGGGCACCGGATCGCCGAGCGCTTCTTCTCGGGCGAGCGGCGCAAGCGGCTCGACCAGGCCGAGCGGCAGCTCGCCCAGCGCGGCGGCTATCTCATTCTCGTCGCACGGTTCATCCCCGGCGGGCGCACCGCCGTCACGCTCGCCGCGGGCACGCTCGAGTTCCCGTGGCGCCGCTTCATCGCGTGGGACGTCGCGGCCGGGATCATCTGGGCCTCGTACGCGTCGCTGCTCGGCTACTTCGGCGGGCGGACGTTCGAGGAGAGCCCGCTCAAGGGGCTCGCGCTCGCCTTCGGGATCGCCGTCGCCGTGACCGCGATCGTCGAGCTCGTGCGCTGGGTGCGCAGGCGTCGCACCCCGACGGCGGCCTAGCCGCCTAGAGCCCGCAGCGGCAGACCGGCTCGCCGAGCGCCCGCCGCTCGAGGCGGAGCCCGCAGCGGGCGCACGTCGCGGGCAGCTTCCGCGCGGAGACGAGCAGCGTGCGGGCGACGGTCGCTCCGGAGAGGAGGACGAGGAGCGGGATCCAGACGTCCGGGCGCACGTCGTCATCATCGGCAGGAGACGCCTTGGGGTAAACCCTTTCCGGCGCTGCCGGAAGGGAAGGAGCTTCACTACAATTCACGGCGTGGGGATCCTCGCGGTCGTCTTCCTGACCTGCGCCGTCCTCCTGGTGGTCGGGGCCGAATGGCCGCGTCTCGCCGGCCGGCTCGGCAGCGACGGGCGCGCCGCGCGCTCACGCCGCCGGCGGAAGGCCGAGCTGACGCTCATCACCGGCGAGGAGGGGGACCAGGAGGACTTCGCCGCGAGCGTCGAGCGCGACCTGGCGAGCCTTCCGGTGATCGACGCCCCGGACGACCGCTCCTCGCGCCGGTAGGCGCGCGGGGCCTCGCTACAATCGGGCGCGCCACGCGGATGTGGCGGAATTGGTAGACGCGCACGGTTCAGGTCCGTGTGGGCTTCGGCCCGTGGAGGTTCAAGTCCTCTCATCCGCACTCTCGCCAACCGTGCGAGGGCGTTGAGAAAGATCCGCTTGACACGTACTCGGCCCGGTGCTTGAGTCCGGCGTCCACGCTTCTGCGGTCGAGACGAAGGAGGTGCCTCATGAGGAGCGCACCCGCGTGGATCAGGTTGCGCCGGGTGATTGTGCCCGTGTTCGCCATCGCCCTCCTCGCGCTGGCGGTCGGCGTCCAGGCGGCCGGCGCCACTGTCGTCGAGAAGGGTCCGTATGCCGACCAGTACACGTTCATCGACGATTCGTGCGGCTTCCCGCTCGAGGTCGTCGGCGAGGTGAAGGGCACGTACCGGATCCGCCAGGGGAAGGGGAAGACGGCCTCGGCGTTCTTCCTCCGCGACCGGTTCACGTACCGCGAGGTCGTGACGAACCTCGAGACCGGTGGTTGGTTCGTCCTCCGCGGTAGCGGCGTCTTCAACGAGGTGAAGGCGAGACGGGTGAGCGGCACCGTCTTCGAGTTCACCGCGGTCGAGGCGGGCCAGCCGTTCGTGATCGAGGACTCGACGGGGACGGTCGTCGTCCGGGACAGGGGCGTCCTGCGGCACCGGATCCTCTTCGACACGCTCGGTGACGACGTGCCGGGAGGTGAGTTCGTCCTCGATCTCGGAACGACCGTGCACGGCCCGCATCCGGGCTTCGCGGACGACTTCCCGTTCTGCGAGATCGCAGCGGAGCTGACCGGCGCATAGCGGGGCAGGCGATTGACGGGCGGCTTCCGTCCCGGGCATGCCGCCCGGGTCGGAAGCCGCCCTTCGGGATCCATACACACCGACATTCCGAAGGGAGACGACGATGAAGCTGCGGATCGGTCTACTTGCAATGGTTTTCGCGGTCGGCGGGGCGCTTGCCTCGGCGGGACTCGCCCAGCCGCCGGTCAAGGAGCCGCTCGTGAGCGAGCCCATGGAGTTCCCGGCCGGCGTCGTCTGCCCGTTCCCGGTCCTGGGCGAATCGGTCTCGGGCAACGAGTCGATCACGTTCTTCGCGAGCGGCCGGTTCCACATCACCGGTGAAGGAAGCACCCGTTTCACCAACCTCGAGACGCAGGAGTCGATCGTGCTCGACACGTCGGGCGTCGTCACGTTCACGCCGCTCGAGGACGGCAACCTCGCGATCACCGGGAGCGGTCGCAACCTCTTCTTCTTCCTGCCGCAGGACGTCGAAGGCGCGGGCCTCTTCCTCATCACGGGCCGCATCAGCGAGATCCTCGACACCTCCACGGACACGATCACGAGCTCGAGCTCGACCGGGCGGCGGGTCGACGTCTGCGCGGCGTTGAGCTAGCCGACCGAACCGCGGCGGTTCAGGAACCGGCGCGAGGGGGATGTGACGCTGATACCGTCCGCCCTCGCGCCGGCTCCCGCCGGCCGGGGTCTAGCAGTCCTCGTGCAGCAGCTTCTCGTCCGCATGCGGGAGCTCCGGCTCCCCCGTTCTCGTGTCGCGCCGACGCCGTTCGGCGCCGATGGCGTGACGGTGAGGCTCCTCCGGGACAAGGGCTCGCGCCGCCGGCTCGCCGTGAACGGGCTCTCGGCCGCGGTCGCGGCCGTGCTGCTCGTCTTCGCCGTGCGGCACTTCTCCGAGAAGGGCTGGCCGCTCGCCAACGCGAACCCGCGGCTCGCAGCGGCGGCCGGGGTGCTCTTCCTGCTCGCCTTCGGATTCAAGGCGCTCGGCTGGCAGCGGCTCTTCGCGCCGGACGAGCGGCCCGGCCGGCTCGCGCTCGCCGCGGCGGCCGGCGCGGCGTCGGTCGGCGGCGCCGCGCTTCCCGGTCGCGTCGACGACGCGATCCGCGTGGCCTTCCTGCGCCGCTACCCGGGCAGGAAGCCCGGCGTCGCGACGCTCTGCCTCTCGCTCTTCATGCTCGGGCTCGTCGACACGATCGCGCTCGCCCCGTTCGCGTCGGCGGCGGCGGTCACGAGCGAGGTGCCGCTCGCCGTGCGGATCGGGCTCGCCGTCGTGGCGACCGCGGGGCTCGGCGCCGCCGGCGTCGTCCTCGGGCTGCCGCGCCTCGGCGCGAGCCGCCGGCTGCACCGCTTCCGCGTCGTCCGCTGGCTCGGGTCGCACGTGACGTGTGCGCGCGAGGCGTCCGCGGCGGCCGTCTTCATCTCGCTCTCATGGCTCGTCCGCGCCGTGGGCCTCTTGCTCCTGCTCGGCGCCCTCGGCGTCGGCCTCTCGCTCCCGCTCGCCCTGCTCTTCCTCTGCGCCGCGGCCGCCTCCGGCGCGCTGCCGGTCGCACCGGCGGGTGCGGCGACGCAGGCGGGCGCCGGAGCGGCGGTGCTCGTCGCCGCGGGGCTCTCGACGACGCAGGCGATCGGATTCGCCGTCGCGGCCCAGGTGCTCGTGATTCTCGCCGGGGCCGCCGTCCTGCTCGGCGCGCTCGCGTGGAGCGGCGGGCGCGTGCTCGTCGGCCGCGCGCTCGCGGCGTAACGCCGCTCGAGGTCATACTCCCCAGGAGGGAGGTATGGCGACGAGCGCAGTGGAGGCGAAGGCGAGTCTGCTCGACGCGGCGGCCGGCCTCGTCCGCGAGCGCGTCGAGGCGGACCGCGCGCCCGCCGTCGAGCGGTTCCTGCGCCGCTACTGGGAGCACGTCGCGCCCGAGGACCTCGTCGGGCGGACCGAGGACGACCTCTACGGCGCCGCCGTCGCGCACTGGAAGCTCGCGCGCGTCCGGCAGCCCGGCGAGATCCTCGTGCGCGTCTACTCGCCGAAGCTCGAGGAGCACGGCTGGGAGTGCCCGCACACGGTCGTCGAAACGGTCACCGACGACATGCCGTTCCTCGTCGACTCCGTGTCGATGGAGGTGCTGCGCCACGGGCACGCCGTGCACCTCCTCGTCCGGCCGATCCTCCGCATGGCCCGCGACGAGGAGGGTCGCATCGTCGACGTCCAGGGCGAGGAGGGGAGCGACGAGTCGCTCATCCACGTCGAGCTCGACCGCCAGAGCGACCCGGACGAGCTCGAGCGGCTCCGCGCCGACCTCGTTCGCGTGCTCGGCGACGTCCACGCGGCGGTCGAGGACTGGCCGGCGATGCGCGAGCGGATGCTCGAGGCGGCCGCCGAGCTCGAGGAGCGTCCGCCGCCGGTCGAGCCGGACGAGGCGCGCGAGGCGACCGATCTCCTGCGCTGGCTCCACGACGACCACTTCACGTTCCTCGGCTACCGGGAGTTCGAGATCGTGAGCGAGAGCGGGGCGGACGAGCTGCGCGGCGTGCCGGGCACGGGGCTCGGCGTCCTGCGGGAGCGGGGCGGCCCCGACGTGTCGGCGAGCTTCTCCGAGCTGCCGCCCGAGGTCCGCCGCATCGCGCGCGAGAAGACCCCGCTCACGCTGACGAAGGCGACCTCGCGGGCGACCGTCCACCGTCCGGCGTATCTCGACTACGTCGGAGTCAAGCGCTTCGGCGACGACGGCGAGGTGACCGGCGAGCGGCGCTTCCTGGGCCTCTACACGCACACGGCGTACCGCGCGAGCCCGTGGGAGATCCCCGTGCTGCGCCGCAAGGTGCAGCGCATCGTGGACGGCTCCGGCCTCCCGCCGGCCGGGCACGACCACAAGGCGCTCGTCGAGATCCTCGAGACGTATCCGCGCGACGAGCTCTTCCAGGCCGGCGAGGAAGAGCTGGCGCAGAACGCGTACGGGATCTTCCGGCTCGGGGAGCGGGCGCGCGTGCGGCTCTTCACCAGGCGCGACCGCTTCGGCCGCTTCGTCTCGTGTCTCGTCTTCCTCCCGCGCGACCGCTTCCACACCGAGAACCGGCGCCGGATCGAGGAGATCCTCCTCGACGCGTTCGGCGGCGTCGGCGCCGACTACACGACACGCGTGACCGACTCGGTGCTCGCGCGGCTCGAGTTCGTCATCCGCCTGCCGCCCGGCGGCGCGCCCGATGTCGACATCGCGGCGCTCGAGGCCCGCCTTGCGGCCGTCACCCGCGCGTGGCGGGACGACCTGCGGGTCGCGTTCGAGGCCGAGCTCGGGGAAGAGCGCGGCGCGCCCCTCTTCGCGCGCTACGGCGACGCGTTCCCCGGCGCGTACATGGACGACTTCCACGCGCGCCAGGCGGTGCCGGACGCGCTCCGGATCGAGGCGCTCGACCCGGCCGGCGACCTCGGCATGAGTCTCTACGCGCCGCTCGAGGCGGAGACCGGCGACCTGCGCCTGAAGCTCATCCGCACCGGCGGGCCGCTTCTGCTCTCGGACGTCCTGCCGGTGCTCGAGAACATGGGCGTTCGTGTCGAGGACGAGCGCCCGTACGAGGTGCGCCCGGCCGGCGCGGAGCCCGTCTGGATCTACGACTTCGGCCTGCGCCACGACGAGGGCGCCGAGTTCCAGGCCGACCGCGTGCGGGAGACGTTCGCGGACGCGTTCGCGCGGGCCTGGCGCGGCGAGATCGAGAACGACGGCCTGAACGCGCTCGTCCTCTCGGCCCAGCTCACCGCGCGCGAAATCGAGGTGCTGCGGGCGATCGCGAAGTACCTCCGCCAGGCCGGGACGACGTTCAGCCAGACGTACATGGAGGCCGTTCTCGGGAAGCACGCGCTCGTCGCGCGGCGGATCGTCGAGCTCTTCCGGCTCCGCCTCGACCCGGAGCGCTACGAGGACACCGCCGCCAAGGCGGCCGCCCTCGACCGCGAGACGGAGGCGGCGATCGACGAGATCGCGAGCCTCGACGAGGACCGCATCCTGCGCGGGTTCCTGCGCGTCGTGCGCGCGACCGTCCGGACGAACTGGTTCGTAACCGGCGACGACGGTCGCCCGCGCCCGTTCGTCTCGCTGAAGCTCGACCCGGAGCTCCTGCCCGACCTGCCGGAGCCACGGCCGCTCTACGAGGTCTTCGTCTGCTCGCCGCGCGTCGAGGCCGTGCACCTGCGCGGCGGGAAGGTGGCGCGCGGCGGGATCCGCTGGTCGGATCGGCGCGAGGACTTCCGCACGGAGATCCTAGGGCTCATGAAGGCGCAGACGGTGAAGAACGCGGTGATCGTCCCGGTCGGCGCGAAGGGCGGCTTCGTCGTGAAGCGGCCGCCGGCGGGGGGCGACCGGGAGGCGCTCCTCGAGGAGGTCGTCGCGTGCTACCGCGACTTCATGCGCGGGCTGCTCGACCTGACGGACACGATCCGCGGCGGCGAGACGGTGCCGCCGCCGGACGTCATGCGCCACGACGAGGACGACCCGTACCTCGTCGTCGCGGCCGACAAGGGCACGGCGACGTTCTCCGACGTCGCGAACGCGATCTCGACCGACGAGTACGACTTCTGGCTCGGCGACGCGTTCGCGTCGGGCGGCTCGACCGGCTACGACCACAAGGCGATGGGGATCACCGCGCGCGGCGCGTGGGAGTCGGTCAGGCGCCACTTCCGCGAGCTCGGACTGGATCCCGAGCGCGATCCGATCACCGCCGTCGGGATCGGCGACATGTCCGGCGACGTCTTCGGGAACGGGATGCTGCTCTCACGCTCGCTCCGCCTCGTCGCGGCGTTCGACCACCGGCACGTGTTCCTCGACCCGCATCCCGAGCCGGAGCAGGCGTTCGCCGAGCGGGAGCGGCTCTTCGCGCTGCCCGGCTCGTCCTGGGCGGACTACGACGAGTCCCTCGTCTCCCGGGGCGGGGGCGTCTTCCCACGGACGGCGAAGGCGATTCCGCTCTCGCCGGAGGTGCGGGCCGTGCTCGACGTCCCGGCCGAGACGGCGACGCCGAACGAGCTCATCCGCGCGGTCCTCCGCGCGCCCGTCGACCTGCTCTGGAACGGGGGGATCGGCACGTACGTGAAGGCGGAGGCGGAGCGGCACGTGGAAGTCGGCGACAAGACGAACGACGCCGTGCGCGTGGACGCGGCCGACCTTCGCTGCCGGGTCGTGGGGGAGGGCGGCAACCTCGGCTTCACCCAGCTCGCGCGGGTCGAGTACGCGCTCGGCGGCGGCCGGATCTTCATGGACGCGATCGACAACTCGGCCGGCGTGGACTGCTCCGACCACGAGGTGAACATCAAGATCCTCCTCGACGCGGCCGTCCGCGCCGGCGACCTGACGGAGAAGCAGCGGAACGCGCTCCTCGCCGAGATGACGGACGAGGTCGCCGCGCTCGTGCTCCGCGACAACTACGACCAGGCGCAGGCGCTCTCGACCTCGCTCGCGCAGGCGGCGTCGATGGCGGAGGTGCACGAGCGCTACCTGCGCAGCCTCGAGGCGACCGGGACGCTCAGCCGCGCGCTCGAGTTCCTGCCGGGCGACGAGGCGCTCGCCGAGCGGCGCGGGGCCGGCGGCGGGCTGACCGCGCCCGAGCTCGCGATCCTGCTCTCGTACACGAAGGCGTCGCTCGCCGACGAGCTCGTCTCCTCGCAGGCCCCGGACGAGCCGTTCTTCGTGCGCGAGCTGGAACGGTACTTCCCGTCCGTGCTGCGCGAGCGGTTCGGGGACGAGATCGCGGCCCATCCGCTGCGGCGGGAGATTGTCGCCTCGCGCGTTGCGAACGAGCTCGTGAACCGCGCCGGGACGACGTTCGCCTTCCGGCTCGGGGACGAGACGGGTGCGGGAACGGCCGACGTGGCCCGCGCGTATGCGGCCGTCCGGGACGTCTTCGGGCTGCCCGGGCTCTGGGGGGAGATCGAGGCGCTCGACGGCGCCGTCCCGGCGACGGTGCAGGTCTCGATGACCTTGGCGGTTCGGATCCTGCTCGAGCGCGCCGCCCGCTGGGTGCTCAGGAACCGCCCGCGGCCGCTCGACGTGGAGGCGATCGTGGCGCGCTTCCAGCCGGGTGCGAGCGGGTTGGCCGAGGTGGTGCCCGAGCTCCTCGGCGCGGGCGAGGCGGAGGCGGCGCGCGCGAAGGCGGAGCGGCTCGTCGAAGCGGGCGTCCCGCCGGAGCTCGCCCGGCGTCTCGCGCACCTCGAGGCGCTCGTGCCGGCGCTCGACCTCGTCGAGCTCACAGAGCGCTCCGGCCTCGGCCTCGTCGACGTGGCGACCGTGTACTACGAGCTCGGCGCCAGGCTCGAGCTCCACTGGCTGCGCGACCGGATCGTCGCGCTTCCGCGCGGGACGCGCTGGGAGGCAATGGCGCGGGCGGCGCTGCGGGACGACGTGTACGCGGAGCAGGCCGCCCTCGCCGCGGCCGTGGTGGGGACGTGCACCGAGCACGATCCGCGCGAGCGCGTCGACGCGTGGCTCGAGCGCCACGCCGCCGCGGCCGAGCGCTGCCTGCGCGTGCTCGCCGACATCCGGAGCGGCGGCGGGCTCGACCTCGCGCGGCTCTCCGTGGGGGTGCGCGAGCTCAGGAACCTCATCGCGTCGAGCGGCGTCGCCGAGCGGACGGAGGAGCCCGCCGGCCGCGGCTCGCCGTAGCCCGGTGCGCTGAATTTCTCCCGCTCGGGCACGCAATTGGCACACCTCGGCCGATGCCACGCGCAGCCCCGGAGGCGTAGCCTCCCGGTGGGCGGCGGGTGGAGAGCCTTATCCCCTCCCAGGGTGGGGCTTTGGCCGGAGAACGCCCTCGGCGCGAGCCGCCCGGCTACGCGGGCTCGGGGAGCGCGGCGAGCACCTGCTCGGGATGCCCGTCAGGCTTCACGCCGTACATCGCGCGCACGATCGTCCCGTCGGCGCCGATCACGAACGTCGAGCGGTGGACGCCCCAGTACGTCCTCCCGTAGTTCTTCTTCTCCCGCCAGGCGCCGTACGCCTCGGCCGCCTCGTGCTCCTTGTCGGCGAGGAGCGTGAACGGCAGCGAGTACTTCTCCTTGAACCTCGCGTGCGAGGCCTCGTCGTCCGGGCTCACCCCGAGCAGGACCGCGCCGCGCTCCTCGAACTCGCCGTACGCGTCGCGGAATGCGCAGGCCTCTTTGGTGCACCCGGGCGTGTCGTCGCGGGGGTAGAAGTACAGCACGACCGGCTTCCCGCGCAGGCCGGAGAGCCGCACGCGCTCGCCGCTTTCCGACGCGAGCTCGAAGTCGGGGGCCTGCTGTCCCTCCTCGACGGTCATCACCTGTTCACCGGCCATTCGTGTGCGAGCGTAGCGTCCATCCGCCCGTTCACGCCGGGCGAGCTAGCGCGACGCCGCGTCGATCCGCAGGACGCGGTGGTTGCCCTGCTCGGCCAGGTAGACCGTGCCGTCCGCCGCCACCGCGACGTCGGCCACGTTGAACAGCGACGCGGACGCGGCAGGCTCGCCGTCGGCGGCACGGCCCGGCCTGCCCGTGCCGGCCACCGTCCGGAGCATGCCGCGCGAGTCGATCATGCGGACGCGGCTGATCGGCGCCTCGACGAAGTAGACGTTTCCCTCCGCGTCCACGTCGATGTCCGACGGGGCCCAGATGTCGACCGCGGTGGCCCGCCAGCCGTCGTCCGAGAGGCCGGGCCGGCCCGTCCCCGCGACCGTCGTGATCGTTCCCTCGGGGTCGATCATGCGGATCCGGTGGTTCAGAGAATCGGCCACGTAGACGTTGCCGTCCCCGTCGACCGCGACGCCGGTCGGGTGGTTGAGCCTCGCCGCCGTCGCGGGGCCGCCGTCGCCGGAGTAGCCGGGCTCACCGGATCCCGCCACGGTCATGATGGATCCGTCGGGCTCGAGGCGGATGATCCGGTTGGCCGGCTCGCACGTCAGATACAGGCGCCCGGCTCCGTCGAAGGCCGGGCTCTGCGGGCGAGCGCAGAGGCGGTCGGAGACGGTCTGCACGCCCGGCCCGAGGATCCCGGCGACGCCGGTCCCGGCGACGGTCGTGATCCGCCCGCGGGCGTCGACCCGCCGGACGGAGGAAAACCAGACGTCCACCAGGTAGAGGTCTCCGTCCGGGCCGACCGCGACGTCGACCTCGGTGATCTCCGACTCCAGCGCCGGGCCGCCGTCGCCCGCGTAGCCGTATCGCCCCGATCCGGCCACCGTGGTGATCGTTCCGTCCGCGCCGATCCGCCGTACCCGGTTTCGGGTGGCCTCGGAGAAATAGACGGCGCCTTGCGGGTCGACCGCGACGCTGAGCGGCTCGGAGAGCGCGGCGGCGACCGCGGGTCCGCCGTCGCCTGCCGTCCCGCGCTCGCCCGTTCCGGCGACGACCGAGATCCTCGGCGTCTCGGCCGTGTCGGCCGCGGGCGTCGGCGCGTCGCGTACGATCGTGATCCCGAGCGCCGTCGCGACGGCCGTCGCCGCGACGGCGGCCGCGAGGCCGACGAAAAGCCGCCGTCGCGCGCGGGTGCGGCCGTCGAGGCCGAGCGCGGTGCGGAGGCCGGCGACGAAGGACGCGCAGGTCTCAGGCCGATCCTCCGCGCGCTTCGCGAGGCCGGCGGCGAGCGGAGCGTCCGCCGCGGCGCCGCACGCGCGGCAGCGCTCGGAGAGGCGCGGCGGCTCCTCGTTCAGGTGCGCCCAGAGCAGGGCGAGGAGCCGCGCGCCGTGAAACGGAGGCTCGCCCGTCAGGCACTCGAACACGATGCAGGCGAGCGCGTAGAGGTCGCTCCGCCGCTCGGGGCGGCCCTCGATCTGCTCCGGCGCGACGTATGCCGCGGTGCCCTCGAACCCCCCTCCCTCGAGATTGCCGCCGCCCGGCACGGCGAGCCCGAAGTCCGACAGGTACACGTGCTCGGACGCCCCCTCGTCCGAGGAGAGCAGGATGTTCGCCGGCTTGACGTCGCGGTGGAGGAGCCCGCGGGAATGCGCCGCGTCGAGGGCCTCCGCCACCCGCTCGCCGATCGCGAGCGCCCGTTCCGGCGGCAGCGGGCCCTCGCGCGCGAGCAGCTCGCGCAGGTCGGTGCCGCGCACGAGCCGCATCGCGATGTAGAAGACGTCACCCTCCTGCCCGGCCTCGTAGATCGGGATCACGTTCGGGTGGTCGACCGACGCGGCGAGGCGGGACTCCCTGAGGAACCGCTCGCGTAGAGGTGCCGTCCCGTCCCGGGACAGCGCGAGCACCTTGAGCGCGACGCGGCGGCCGAGCCGGGCGTCGTGCGCCTCGTACACGACGCTCATCGCGCCGCGTCCGAGCACGGACTCGACCGTGTAGCTGGCGAGGCGCGTTCCGGGGCCGAGCTCGGTGCCGATCGACATCGTCACGTGACTATGCGCTTCACCGAGCCCGGCCTCAAGGCGCTGTCGACACCGTTTGTTGTCCGCGGTGACACGAGTGAGGCCTCGAGAGCGGGAGAAGGGGTTGGCGGGCGATAGGCGGCGGCAAGGTGGTTCGAAGCGCTGGGACAAGCGCAGTCGGACTCGTGGCCCGAGGTGCCACCGACCAACGGTTCGTTCGGCACGGGTTCCGGGGGATGGTTTCGGCCGGGCGGAGATCCGGCGGGTACGTGTCTAGGCGATGCGCTGAGGTGCCGATGCGCCTCCGCACCGGAGAAGAATCAAGTGTTGAACACACGCTCGGCCTTCTGCTGGAACTTCTTCATCAGCTCGGGCGCGGCGCCAGGATGGCGTATCACCTCCTGGAGCGTCCGTCCGAGCTCCTCGGCGAGGACGCTCGGCAGGAGATCCGAGCCGTCGAAGCGAATGACCTGCGCGGTGGTCGCCTGGCGCGCGGCCGTTCGCACGAGCTCGTTCGGATAGGCGCTCAGCGGGACACGCTTGTTCGGCGACACGACGGTTCCGTGTGAGACCCAGATCCTGCCGGCCGCCGACGACATGAGGTAGAGGAGCAGCCTCCGGACGGCGGGGTCGTCGTCGAAGGCCACGATGAAGTCACCTCCCACGACGATCGGGCTTCCCACGCTCGAGTCGATCGGCGGAACGGGCGTTGCCGCGATCGTCGTTCCAGGCACGGGCGCGGGGTCCAGGGCGAGGGCGAAGCTGCCGACGAACCCGCCTTCAAGCAGTAGATCGGCCCCTCGGTCGGCGCCAAAGACCGCGGTCACGGCATCGAGAAAGGTCATCGCGAGCGCGCCGTCGACCCCCTCCGCGAGGTGCTTCTCGTTGAGCACCGTCGCCATGCGCTCGAGAGCCGCGAGGACGGACGGGTCGTCGAAGGGGAGCTTGCCGGCGAAGAGGCTGTCGTACTTCCACGGTCCCTCCGTGCGGATGTAGACGTTCTCGAGCCAGTCGGTCAGCGTCCAGGAGTCGGAGCCGCCCAGGGCCCACGGCTTGCGCCCATCACCCGCGAGCCTCCGGGTCACCGCGACGAGCTCGTCCCACGTTCGAGGGGCTTGCACTCCCAGTCGCCTGAAATCCCGAGGCCGATACCAGACGAGGCTCTTCGAGGTCGCGGCCAGCGGGAGCCCGTAGACCTGGCCGTCCACCGTTCCGAGGCCGATCCACGACCTCCCGAGCGCTTGTTCCAGGATCGCATCGGTCAATCCGAGCTCCGCGAACGGCCTGGCCGTCCCGTCACGGACGAGCTCGGCCAACTGGCCGGGGCTGGGGGTGAACCCGAGCGTCGGACGGTAGCCGGGAACGATCCTTGTATCTCCCGCGTGCACGGTCTCCGTCTCGAGACCCGTCGTCTGCTCGAAGGCGCGCAGGACCTCGACGAACGCGCGGTGCTCGGGGTCGCCGTCGAGCCAGGGGACAAAGATCGTGATGGGGTTCTGCGCGGTGCCGAGCGAAGACTCGTCTGGCGTCGTCGAGTAGACGCCGGCCGCACCGACGGCACCGGCCACAAGTGCCGCGAGCACGATCCAACGTCGCCTGTGTCTCCCCGTGCGCCGAGGCCCAGGCGGCCGAAACGCCGCGTCGCGTCCGCTCGCTCGTGGTCCGTCCGGCTCGAACGCTCGACGCACGCTCGCGACGAACGCGGCGCAGGTTTCCGGCCGCTCGTCGGGCGGCTTGCGTAGGCCGGCGGCGAGCGCGGCGTCCGCGGCGGGCGGAGAGCCGGCTCGCCGCTCCGAGAGCCGCGGCGGCTCGTCGTTCACGTGCGCCCAGAGCAGCGCGAGCAGGCGCCGGTCGCAGAACGGCGGCTCGCCCGTCAAGCACTCGAAGAGCACGCACGCGAGCGAGTAGAGGTCGCTGCGCGGCTCGGGACGTCCCTCGATCTGCTCGGGCGCCGCGTACTCGGCCGTCCCGTGGAACCCGTTCGCCTCGGCGGTCATCGTTCCGCCGCCGGGGACGGCGAGCCCGAAGTCGGAGAGGTAGACATGGTCGCCCGTCCCGTCCTCCGACGAGAGAAGGATGTTCGCCGGCTTCACGTCGCGGTGGAGCAGGCCGCGCGCGTGGGCGGCGTCGAGCGCCTCCGCGACCTGAGCGGCGAGCGCAAGCGCGCGCTCGGGCGGCAGCGGGCACTCGCGCGCGAGGAGTCCGCGCAGGTCGGTGCCGCGCACGAGCCGCATCGCGATGAAGAAGACGTCACCCTCCTGCCCGGCCTCGTAGATCGGGATCACGTTCGGGTGGTCGACCGAGGCGGCGAGGCGGGACTCCCTCAGGAACCGCTCGCGGAGCGGTGCCGCGCCGTCCCGGGACAGTGCGAGCACCTTGAGCGCGACGCGGCGGCCGAGCCGGGCGTCGTGCGCCTCGTAGACGACGCTCATCGCGCCGCGTCCCAGCACGGACTCGACCGTGTAGCTGGCGAGGCGCGTTCCGGGGCCGAGCTCGGTGGCGGTCGACATCGTCGACTCGTGACTTTGCGTCTCACCGAGCCCGGCCTCGAGACACCTCAACGCGCCTCGGCCCCGACGGCGCCGTCCGCGCGCAGGCGCCGAACGGCGAGCGCTCCGCCGACGAGCAGCAGGGCGAACCCGAAGCCGAAGGCGGAGCCGACCGCCAGGTCGCCCCAGCTTCGAGCGGCCGGTGCGGCGAGCGGCGGTTCGCCGATCCGTGGATTGATCACGACGGGCTCGCCCGCCGGGCGGGGATCGATGCCGAAGTCGGTGACGAACGGGATGTACTCGGTGGTCGCGCCGGTCGTCGGGAAGTCGGTCACGAACGGGACGTATTCCTGCGCCCCGGCCGCCGGGGATGCCCCCAGCGCGAGGGCCGCCGCTGCAAGCGCGGCGACGGTCGTCTTTCGAATCGATGCGGTCATGGCTCCTCCTCTTTTCGATCGTGCTGTCGGCAGCGAGAATGCGCCTCGTCGCTTGAAGGAGGCTTGACGCGCGCTTGACGGTGGAGTTCAGAATCCTCGGCCCGCTCGAGGTCGATCGAGACGGAGGCCCGGTCGAGCTCGGATCGCCACGCGAGCGAGCGCTCCTCGCGCTCCTCCTCACGCGAGCGAACCAGGTCGTCTCGCGCGACCGCCTGATCGACGAGCTGTGGCCGGACAGCCCGCCGCGGAGCGCTGTCAACGTCGTCCAGACGTACGTGTCCCACCTGCGCAAGGCACTGACGCAGGAGCGGCTCGCCACGCGCCCGCCGGGCTATCTCCTGCGCGTGGAGGAAGGTGAGCTCGACCTGGGCCGGTTCGAGCGGCTCGCCGAGCACGCGCGGCGGCTGCGCGACAAGGGCGACGCCGAGCGTGCATCCGCGCTTCTCGCGGAGGCGCTCGAGCTGTGGCGCGGGCCTCCGCTCGCGGACATTCGCGCGGAAGGCCTGATCGCGGCTGCGGCGGCGCGCCTCGAGGAGATCCGGCTGACCGTCCTCGAGGAGCGGATCGACGTCGACCTGGCCCTCGGCCGGCACGGGGTGCTCGTCGCCGAGCTCGAGCAGCACGTCGGGGAGCACCCGCTCCGGGAGCGCCTGCGCGGCCAGCTCATGCTTGCGCTCTACCGCTCCGGGCGCCAGCCGGAGGCGCTCGCCCAGTACCGCGCTGCGCGCGCGAGCCTTGCGGACGAGCTCGGGATCGAGCCCGGGCGCGCGCTCCGCGAGCTCGAGGCCGCGATCCTGCGCCAGGAGCCCGCGCTGGACGTGCCCGGGCCGCGCCTTCCGGCTGCGCCGGCTCGGCGTGCGGTCGTCGTCGTCTCACTCACGGAGCGGGCGCTCGAGGGGGCCGTCGGGCTCTCGGAACCGCTCGCGCGCCGGCAGGAGCACGAGCTCGTCGTCGTGCGTTCGGTGCAGACTGCGCCCGAGCTGACGGCCGCGGCCGAGCAGGTGAACGCGGTCCGGGCGCGGCTCGCGGCCGCAGGCAGCCCGGCGCGCGCCACCGCGTTCACGTCCGCCGAGCCGGCCGGCGATGTCGTCCGCCTCGTGGTCGAGGTCGACGCCGCGCTGCTCGTCCTCGCCGCGCCCGGCGCGCTCGACGAGGACGGCCGGCTCGGCGAGCAGGCCGCCGACGTCCTCGCCCGCGCGCCGTGCGACGTCGCCGTGCTCCTCGAGGGCGACGATGCCGCTGCCGTTGCGGGGGAGGCGCCGGTCGTGCTGCCGTTCGCCGGCGCCGAGCACGAATGGGCGGCCGCGGAGCTCGCGGCCTGGATGGCGCAGGCGGAGGGCCGGCCGCTCCGCCTCGTCGGGACGGCCGACTCGGCCCGCTCGGGTCGTGACGCGAGCCGGCTGCTCGCGTCGGTCGCGCTCCTCGTCCAGCAGGTCGCCGACGTGCCCACCGAGCCCGCGCTCGTCGACCTGGACGCCGCGGCGTTCGGCGCCGTCACGGCCGACGCGCGGGCGGTCGTGGCCGGCGTGCCGGACGGCTGGCGCGAGCGTGGCGTGGGCCGGACGCGTGCACTGCTTCTGGGCGCGTCGCGGGCGCCGGTGCTCCTCGTTCGCGGCGGGCTCCGGCCGGGCGGGCTCGCGCCTCCGGCCAGCCTCACGCGCTTCACGTGGACGGTCACGCCCCGCGCATGACGCGCCCGGCCGCGCGCTAGGCTCCGCGCGGTGACGGCGCTCCATGCCTGGAACGGGCTACTCGTGATCGCAGCGCTCCTGCTCTCGGCCGGGTGGGGCGGCACGTACGCGCTGCGCAAGCGGACGCCGGGACGGGTCTACGCGCACGTGCTCGCCGGCGCGCAGGCGCTCGTGATCGCGCAGGTCGCGCTCGGCCTCCTGCTCCTCTCGGACAACCTGCGCACCGCCGACCGGCTCCACTACTCGTACGGGGTGCTCGCGCTCCTCGCGGTGCTCTCGCCGTGGCTCTACGCGCCGCCCGTCCCCGCGCGCAGGCTCCTCTGGTTCGCGGGCGCGAGCCTCGTCGCGGGCGCGCTCTCGATCCGCGCGTACACGACCGGATGACCGACTGGGACCCCCGCACGAACGGCACGCTCCGCGGCTTCCTCATCATCCTCGCCGTCGCTGCGCTCATCACCGCGGCGGGACGGGGAGGGGCGATCGCCCTCGGGACGTTCCTGCTCATCCTGCGCATCGCGTTCATCGTCGTGATCGCGATCGTCCTCTTCCGCCTGTGGCGCTCGCGGCGGGAGGAGATCGCCGAATGGCCGCTCCGCGCCCGCGTGGTGTTCTACGGCGCCGCGGCGCTCGCGTTCGCGAACGTGCTCGCGAACTTCTTCACGACGTACCCGGCGGGCGCGCTCGAGGCGCTCGTCTTCTTCGGCGTGCTCGGCGCGTGCGCGTACGCGCTCGTGCGCACGTGGCGCGACCAGCACACGTACGGCTACTGACGCGCCTCCACCCGGGCCTTCGCGCCGTCGAGCGAGTCGAGGATCTCGCGGAGCGGGAGCGCCTCGCCGACGAAGATCGGGGTGTCGCGCTCGGTGTAGCGGCTCGCCTCGGTCTCGCGCAGGGTCATCATCAGCTCGAGGAAGTCGGAGGGCGCCTCGCACTCGAACGCGGTCATGAACTCCTGGTCGTCGATTCCGAAGGAGTACGTCGTGTGGTTCGTGATCGTGACGAAGCGCGCGCCGACCTCGGCGTGCTCGCGCATCGCGTCGCCGCGCTCCTCTATGGAGAGCGCGTACCAGGGGCGGATCTTCACGAACGGATAGACGACGAGGTACGGCGCCCCGCGCGGGATCACGCGGCGCGGCGGGCGGCTCGCGTCGCGCTCGAAGTACTTCGACGGGCGCGTCGCGGCGAGATAGCTGTACGGCGTCTCGAGCCAGCCGGCCAGCGGCGTTCCGTTGAGGTCGGTGGCGAGTTCGCGGAGGTCCTCGAAGCGCTCGGTCAGCTTCCAGAACATGAAGTCCGCCTCGGGCCGGACGCCGACGAGGCTGTACGTGCGGACGTCCATCCGCTCGGACCACGCCTCGACGACCTCTGCGAACGCGTCCTTGTGCGCGCTCCGTTCCTCCACCGGGAGCCGACGCCACGCGGGGTCGAGCCGGTAGAGCGTGTACGCGACGTACTGGTCGGCCCGCGGCTCGGCATTGTCGGCGGCCATGGCGAAATCGTAACGGCGCCGTTGCGCTCTCTCGACGTTTCGCGCGTCACTTGTGCGCTTTTCGGGCGTAGCGTGGATGCCGTCGGGGCGCGTCCACCGAGCGGGCCGGGGGGCGCGCCCCGCGACCTCCCGGCCGCGGCGGTACGCTGGCGCCGTGCGCCCGACCGGGCTCGTTCTCGTCCTTCTCGCGGCGCTCGCCGGCGGCTGCGGCGGCGATGCCGAGGAGGCGGCGCCGCCGTCCACGGTGACGGTAACGGTCGAGCAGACGACGGAGACCGCGCCGCTGACGACGGAGCCTGCGG
Organism: Thermoleophilia bacterium; assembly: GCA_025930955.1. Lineage (GTDB taxonomy): Bacteria > Actinomycetota > Thermoleophilia > Gaiellales > Gaiellaceae > JAICNY01. The sequence continues at coordinate 463 of JAICNY010000017.1, read as the reverse complement.
ACGACCCGTGCGCTCCGGAGGACGTGGCCTCGGCGGTCGAGCGCGGGCTCGGGGAGTGGGTCGCGCGGGTCGAGCTCGTCCGCTGCCGGAACGCCCACGCCCGGGCCTCGGCGTTCCCGGAGGAGGGCGCGATGCTCGAGACGGTCGACGTGCTCCTCCGGCTCGTCGGCGATGCCTGGGAGGTCGTCGACTACGGGACCTCGATCGGCTGCGAGGAGGAGACGCTCCCGCCCGCACGGGCCGCGAACCGGAGAGCCTGCGCGGCGCTCGGCTACCCGCAGCCGGCGATCCTCGCGGGTGCGTCGTTCCGGCTGCCGTCGCGGAACATCGGCTGCCGGGCGGGCGGCGGAGCGCTGCGCTGCGACGTCCTCACCGGCCTGCGCCCCGAGCCGGGCGCACCGTGCGAGCTCGACTGGGTCGGCGTCGTCATGGAGCCGAGGGGGCCGGCCGAGCCGCTCTGCGC
>JAICNY010000239.1 GCA_025930955.1 Thermoleophilia bacterium | reverse complement strand
TCGACCTCGACCGGATCCTCCTCCCGAGCTTCCCGACGCCTGGCGGGCGCGACGCGTTCGACTACCTCGTCGAGCTCTGCGAGAAGGGGCTTGCGCGGCGCTACGAGCGGGTGACGCCGGAGCTGCAGGAGCGGCTCCGGTTCGAGCTCAAGACGATCCGCGAGATGGGCTTCGCCGACTACTTCCTGATCGTCTGGGACTTCATCCAGTTCGCGAAGCGCGAGGGGATCGGGGTCGGCCCGGGGCGCGGGTCGGCGGCAGGCTCGATCGTCGCGTACTCGCTCGAGATCACGGACATCGACCCGATCCGCTACGACCTCCTCTTCGAGCGCTTCCTGAACCCGGGTCGCAAGTCGATGCCGGACATCGACATCGACTTCTCCGTTCACGGCCGCGACCGGGTGATCAACTACGTGCGCGAGAAGTACGGATCGGACCGCGTCGCGCAGATCATCACGTTCGGGACGATGATGGCGCGGGCCGCCGTGCGCGACGCGGGGCGGGTGCTCGACGTCCCGTACGGCGCGGTCGACCGGGTAGCGAAGATGATCCCGGAGGGCCCGAAGGTCTACCTCGAGGAGTGCCTGAAGAAGGGCGCCGAGCTGCGCGCCGCGTACGACGCCGAGGAGCAGGTGCGCCAGATCGTCGACCTCGCGCGGCCGCTCGAGGGGCTCGTCCGCCAGGACTCGATCCACGCGGCGGGCGTCGTGATCGGCGACCGGCCTCTGACCGAGTACATCCCGCTCCAGCAGAAGGGCCCGGACGGCGAGGTCGTGACGCAGTTCCCGATGGGCGACGTCGAGGCGCTCGGGCTCCTGAAGATGGACTTCCTCGGCCTCCGGAACCTCGACGTGATCGACGAGGCGCTCGCGCTCCTGCCCGAGCCGGTCGACATCCGGCGCCTGCCGCTCGACGACGCGGACACGTACGCGATGCTGACGCGCGGCGAGTCGACGGGCGTCTTCCAGTTCGAGTCGTCCGGGATGCGCGAGGCGCTGAGGCTCGTCAAGCCGACCGAGTTCGAGGACCTGATCGCGCTCGTCGCGCTCTACCGGCCGGGGCCGATGTCGTACATCCCGGTCTACGCGCGCCGCAAGGCGGGCGCGGAGGCCGTCGCCTACGCGGACCCGCGGCTCGAGCCGATCACGGGGCCGACGTACGGGATCTGCATCTACCAGGAGCAGTACATGGAGATCGCCAAGCGGCTCGCGGGCTTCTCCCCGGCCGAGGCGGACGACCTGCGCAAGGCGATCGGCAAGAAGATCCACTCGCTCATGGCGTCCCTCAAGGACAAGTTCCTCGAGGGGTGCGCCTCGAACGGCGTGACGCCGGCCGTCGCGCAGGGCCTGTGGAAGGACATGGAGCAGGCCCAGGACTACTCGTTCAACAAGTCGCACGCCGCCTGCTACGCGCTGATCGCGTTCCGGACGGCGTACCTCAAGGCGCACCACCCCGCCGAGTACATGGCGGCGCTCATCTCCTCCGTCATGAACACGAAGGACAAGGTGCCGTTCTACGTCGCCGCGTGCGAGGAGATGGGGATCGAGGTGCTCCCGCCGGACGTGAACGCGTCGCAGGCGGACTTCGCCGTCGTCGAGGGGAGGATTCGCTTCGGCCTGAACGCGGTGAAGAACGTGGGGGAGGGCGCGGCGCGCGCGATCGTCGCCGCGCGCGAGGCGGAAGGGGCGTTCGAGTCGGTGTGGGACTTCGTCGAGCGGCTCGACCCCACGGTCGTGAACAAGCGGGCGCTCGAGGCGCTCGTGAAGTGCGGGGCGCTCAGCTCGACGGGGGTCTCGCGGCGGGCGCTCCTCGAGGGCGAGATGCTCGACCGCGTGCTCGGGTGGGGGACAAAGCACCAGGCCGACCGGCTCTCGGGCCAGGGGTCGATCTTCGACCTCGGCGGCGGCGAGGCGGAGCAGCCGCGCCACCATCCGGTGCTCCCGTCGGAGGAGTACGACAAGCCCATGCTGCTCGGGCTCGAGAAGGAGTCGCTCGGGCTGTACGTCTCGGAGCACCCGCTGGACGGCGTGCGGGCGCAGCTCCGGCGGAAGACGGACTGCTCGCTCGCGGAGCTCGAGCGTCGCCGCGACGGCGAGGTCGTGACGGTCGGCGGTATCGTCGGCGCGCTCAAGCAGGTGACGACGAAGAAGGGCGACCCGATGGTCTTCCTCCGGCTGGACGACCTGTCCTCGTCGGTCGAGATCGTCGTCTTCAACTCGGTGCTCGCCTCGGCCCGGGAGCTGCTCGAGGCCGATCGCGTGCTCGTCGTCAAGGGGCGCGTCGACCACAAGGAGGGCGAGACGAAGATGGTCGCGCTCGAGCTCGCGCCCTTCGAGGCGACCGCCGAGCGGTCGGAGGTGCGGCTCCGCGTCGAC
>JAICNY010000026.1 GCA_025930955.1 Thermoleophilia bacterium | reverse complement strand
CTCACGCTCAACCCGGTCTCGCACCTCGACCCGCTCGGGACGGCGATGTTCGGGATCACGTACTGGCTCTCGAGCTTCATGTTCGGCTGGGCGAAGCCCGTGCTCGTGCAGCCGGGGCACTTCCGCCGGCCGAAGGAGGGGATGGCGCTCGTCGCGGTCGCAGGGCCGCTCACGAACTTCGCGATCGCGCTCGCGTGCGTGGCGGTGATCGTGCACGTCGAGCTGTCGAGCGGCGCCTTCGAGGTGCTCGCGCTCCTCTACCAGGTGAACGTGATCCTCGGCGTGTTCAATCTCCTTCCTGTGCCTCCGCTGGACGGATCCCGCATCGTCGCCGTCGCCATGTCGGACGCGACGTACGAGCGCTGGCGCGCGCTCGACCAGTACGGGATGCTCGCGATCTTCGGGCTCATCTTCCTCTTCCGGCGGCCGTTCTTCGAGCTGATCGAAACCGCGTACACGGAGATCACCGAGGTGATGGTCAGGGCGGTCGGCGGATGAGCGCGCTCGCGTGGGAGGGGGCGCCGGCCGGCGTGGGGGTGGCGTTCACGACGCGGGCCGGCGGGGTGAGCGAGGGTCCGTTCGCGTCGCTCAACCTCGGCCTCCTCACGAACGACCAGCCGGAGCGCGTGGTCGAGAACCGCCGGCGCGCGTGCGAGGCCGCCGGGGTCGACGCGGAGGGCGCGACGATGGCCCTCCAGGTGCACGGCGCGCGCCTCACGGAGGCGCGGCCGACCGGCGTCGTGACGCCCGGGACGGACTACGAGCCGTGCGACGGCCTCTGGAGCGACCGGCCCGGGCAGGGGATGCTGCTCGTCACGGCGGACTGCCTGCCCGTCGCGCTCGCGCGGCCTGACGGCGCGGCGCCGCTCGCCGTCCTCCACGTCGGCTGGCGCGGCCTGCTCGCGGGAATCGCCGAGGAGGGGGCGCGCGTGGTCGGCGACGGCGCGGCCGCGGCGATCGGGCCCGGGATCGGGCCGTGCTGCTACGAGGTGGGGGAGGAGGTCGCCGCGCCGTACCGGGCGCGGTTCGGCGCGCGGGTCGTGCGCGACGGGCGGCTCGACCTCCCGCTCGCGACCGAGCTCGCGCTGCGGGAGGCAGGCGTCGCCTCCGTCGAGCGCGTCGGCGGCTGCACGGCGTGTGACCCGGCGCGGTTCTTCTCACATCGCCGAGACCGCGGCCGGACCGGAAGGCAGGGGATCGTTGCCGCTCTCGCCTGAGCTCGTGCGCGAGAACCTCGCCCGGATCCGCGAGGAGATCGGCCCGGCCCCTACGATCGTTGCCGCGACGAAGTACGTGGCGGTCGAGGACATGCCCGCCCTCGCCGAGGCCGGGGTGGAGGTGGTGGGCGAGAACCGGCTCCAGGACCTCGCCGCCAAGCACGCGCTCTACGGGGACGCCTTTCGCTGGCACTTCATCGGGCACCTCCAGTCGCGGAAGGCGCGGGACGTGTCGGCGCTCTGCGAGTTGCTCCACTCGCTCGACTCGCTCAAGGCCGCGCGGCGCGTCGAGATCCCCGCGCTCGTCGAGGTGAACCTCTCGGGTGAGGAGACGAAGGGCGGCGTCCCGCCGGAGGAGCTCGGCGCGTTCCTCGCCGACGTCCGCGAGCTCGGCGTGGACGTCCGCGGCCTCATGACGATGCCGCCGCTCGCCGCCGACCCCGAGGAGTCGCGCCCGTCCTTCCGCCGACTGCGCGAGCTGGCGGGCGAGCACGGCCTCGCGGAGCTCTCGATGGGGACGTCACAGGACTACCGCGTGGCGGCCGAGGAGGGGGCGACGCTCGTGCGCATCGGTTCGATCCTGTACGGCCGGTAAGCTTTCTCGCCGCATGGGTGTCGGCGACGTCTGGAACCGCGCGCTCGTCTACTTCGGCATCGTCGAGGAGGAGCAGTACTGGGACGACGAGGCCTTCGACGCGGAGGAGGAGCTCGACCGCGGCTACCGCGAGCGCGAGCGGCCGAACGTGCGGCGCCTCCACGCGGGACGCCGGCGCGGCGCCGAGTTCGAGGACTGGAGCGATCCGGACGACGTCCAGCCGACCGCCGTCCTCCGGCAGGGCGGAGGGTCGTCCCGCCGCGCGCCCCTCGAGGCGGTCGCGGCGGCCTCGGTGCGCGTCCACCTCGTCGTGCCGCGGAACTTCGACGACGCGAAGCCGGTCGCCGACAAGTTCAAGGACGCCGTGCCGGTCATCCTGAACCTCCAGGGCACCGACCCGGATCTCTCGAAGCGGCTCATCGACTTCTCGAGCGGGCTCACGTACGCCCTGAACGGCGGGATGCAGCGGATCGCGGACAAGGTCTTCCTCCTCACCCCCCGGAACGTCGAGGTGTCCGCTGAGGAGCGCGCCCGCCTCGCGGAGCGCGGCTTCTTCAACCAGTCGTAGCCGCCGGGAAATCCGGCGCCCGCTCGCGCGGGCGCCATGACGATTTCCGGCGGGAAACCGCGAATCCCCTACGTCGGCGAGCCGCGCCCGCCCTGTCGGGCGCGGCGGCAGACGTCTTCGCCGGCAGCCGCGTTGCCCGCCGACCTCGAGGCGAAGTAGGGTGCGCCCATGGTCCTCGCCGACACGATCACGACGGCGCAGAACTTCGTCCAGACGCTGTTCTACGTCTACCTCGCGCTCGTGCTCGCGTACATCATCACGTCCTGGATCCCGCTCCCGTACTCGGTCTGGCTGAACCGGATCCAGCGCTTCCTCTACGACGTCGTCGACCCGTACCTGCGCCTCTTCCGCCGTTTCCTCCCGGCGCTCCGGCTCGGCGGCGCTGGGCTCGATCTCTCGCCGATCGTGGCGATCATCGTGCTCTACGTCCTGAACACCGTCATCCAGGAGGGATTGGAGCTCCTGCGCTGAACCTCGACGCGTGACGCTTACGCCCGTCGAGATTCGCCATGTCCGCCTGCCGCGTCGCGTGCTCGGGTACGCGCGGCCGGCCGTCGACGACCTGCTCGAGGAGGTCGTCCGGTCGTTCGAGGCCGCGTGGCGCGACCGCGCCGACCTCCGCGACGAGGTCGAGAAGCTCGAGGGCGAGGTTGCCCGCTACAAGGAGGTCGACGTCCTCCTCCGGAACAGCCTCGTCTCCGCCGAGAAGGCGGCCGACGAGCTCCGCGCGCACGCCGGGAAGGAAGCCGACGTGATCCTCGAGGAGGCCCGCGTCCGCGCCCGCGAGATCACCGCGGAGGCGGAGGCCGAGCGCGAGCGGATCCGGGGAGAGGTGCGCCGCCTGCGCGCGCTCGAGGCCGACGTCCGCGCCGGCTACCGGGCGTTTCTCCTGACCGCGCTCGACCGGCTCGAGGGGGACACCGAGGAGCGCATCCGGCCCGACCAGGCCGCCTGACGGGCACCCGGGGGTCGGCCACCCCCGGCGATATACTCAGCCCGTGGCCGGGGTCGACACCGATCGTTTTCGTACGCTCCTGCTCGAAGAGCGGGAGAAGGTCGAGCGCGCGCTCGGGAACCTTCACGACGAGAACCCGGGGTCGATCGAAGACGAGGAGGAGGAGACGTTCGACAACCACCTCGGCGACGCCGCCACGATCACGTTCGACCGCGAGCTGGACTCCACCCTCGAGGAGAACTCGGGGCGGATGCTCGCGGCGATCGACGAAGCGCTCAAGCGACTCGAGGAGGGGACGTTCGGCACGTGCGCCCGCTGCGGCCAGCCGATCGCGGAGGCACGCCTGGAGGCGATGCCGTACGCGACGAAATGCATCGACTGCAAACGGCTCGAAGAGCGGGGCTGACGACCGAGCCTTCCCGCGCGCTCGACGTGCGGGTGGGGTCCGCGACCGACGGGCGCGTGCCCATCTCGGTGGCGGAGCGCTCGCTCTCCGCCGGGCCGTACGAGTGGATCGCGCTCGTCTCGATCGCCCTCGCGGCGCTCGTCGCCGACCAGGTGACGAAGGTGATCGTCGTGCGCAGCCTCGAGCTCGGCGAGTCGGTCAGCGTCCTCGGCCCGCTCACGATCAACCACGTCCGGAACTCGGGCATCGCGTTCGGGCTCTTCTCGACCTGGGCCGGCACCGTGACGATCCTGACCGCCGCGGCCGTGCTCTGGATGGTCTTCTACTTCGCGCGCGCGGGCGCGCGGCACCCGATCCTCCCGATCGCGCTCGGCCTGCTGATCGGAGGAAGCGCGGGGAACCTCGTCGACCGCGTCCGGCTCGGGCACGTGACGGACTTCCTCGACCTGACGTACTGGCCGGCGTTCAACCTCGCGGACACGTTCATCGTGACCGGGGTGGGGATCCTCATGGTCGCGCTCGTCGCCGCCGAGCGGAAGCCGCGCGTGCACGGCCCGCGGCCGTCGCGCGGCGGTGGCTGAGCGGGTCACGCTCGTCGTTCCCGAGGGGGCGGCCGGCGAGCGGCTCGACCGGTTCCTCGCGGGAGTCGAGGCGGTCGGCTCGCGCGCGGCGGCGGAACGGTTGCTCGCGGCCGGGACGGTGACGGTCGCGGGCGCGCCACGGTCGAAGAGCCACCGGCTCGAGGGCGGGGAGGAGGTGGCGTTCGACGCGCCCGAGGCCGTCGCGCCCTCGCTCGAGCCGGACGCCGGCGTCCCGCTTCGGATCGCCCACGAGGACGAACACCTGCTCGTGGTCGAAAAGCCGGCCGGCGTCGTCGTCCATCCGTCGGCGGGCCACGCCGGGGGCACGCTCGTCCACGGGCTCCTCGCCCGCGCGATCGCAGGCGGGGAGGAGGCCGAGCGGCCCGGGATCGTGCACCGCCTCGACCGGGACACATCGGGGCTGCTCGTCGTCGCCCGCTCGGACGCCGTGCACCGGGCGCTCCAGCGCTTGCTGCGGGCCCGCGAGATCACGCGTGAGTACCTCGCGCTCGTTCGCGGGCGACCGCGGTCGCGACGCGGCCGGATCGAGGCGGCGATCGGCCGCGACCGGCACGACGCGACACGCCACTCGCTCGACACCGCGACGCCGCGGGAGGCCGTGACGGAGTTCGAGGTCGTCGAGCTCCTCCGCGCGCACGCGCTGCTCCGGGTGCGACTCGAAACTGGGAGGACGCACCAGATCCGTGTTCATCTGGGGGCGATCGACCTGCCCGTCGCGGGGGATCCCGTCTACGGCGTGGAGGGCGACCTGGGTCTCGAGCGGCAGTTCCTCCACGCGGCGCGCCTCGCGTTCCCGCATCCGGTCGGCGGAGCGCCGGTCGAGGTCGAGTCGCCGCTGCCGGACGACCTCGCTGCGGCGCTCGAGCGGGCTCGCGCGTAGCCGCCCGTCTGTGGACGAGTCGTCACGCTCCCGGCACGGTCCGGGCACGGGCACGTGCGCCCGCCCGCGATAGCGTTCGTCCTGGGACGCTCGCGCCCCCGATCGGGGGGAACGGCCGCGGTGCGGCCGCGGCGGCGCGTTGGGGGCGCACCCGCCCGGCCGCTCCACCGACGAGTCACGCGCGGCAGCCGTGCGCGTCAGGCCGCGCGGGCGATCTTGTCGTCGTAGAGCCGGCGGTCGGCGAGCGCGAAGAGGTCCTCCGCCGGCCCGGTGACCTCCGCGAGAAAGGCCGAGCCGGCGCTCGCGCTCACGTCCGCCGGAAATCGCGACCGCACCCGCTCGACGAACGCGGCGACGGCGGCCGGCCGCGCCTGGAGGAGCAGCACGCCGAACTCGTCACCCCCGAGGCGCCCGACCGCGTCGTTCTCGCGCGCCGAGTCCCCGAGCGCGAGGGCGACCGCGCGCAGGATCCGGTCGCCCTCCGCGTGGCCCTCCGCGTCGTTCGTCTCCTTGAACCGGTCGAGGTCGAAGAGCAGGAGCGCCAGCCGCCCCCGGTACCGCCGCGCCCGCGCGACCTCGGCAGCCACGAGCGCGTGGAACGCCCGGTGGTTCAGGACGCCCGTGAGGGGGTCGCGTCTCGCCCGCTCGCCCAGCTCCGCCGTCACGCGCTCGAAGACGAGGAGCAGGCACCAGTCGACGGCCTCCCGCTCGCGCCGCAGGCCGCGCCGCTCGAGCACGCGCCCGAGCGCGAGGAGCTCGCCGACGATCTCGCCCGCGGCCAGCCCGACGCCCTCGCGCTCGCGCGCGTGCGCGATCGCCGCGCCTGCGAGCGCCTCCTCGTCGCCGAGCGCCTCGACGAGCGCCGCGAGGCTCCCGAGCTGGCCGAGCCGCCCGAGCCGCTCGAGCGAAGGGGCGACGCCGCAGCGCGACGCCTCGGCCAGGGCCTCGCCCGCCACCTCCCATGCAGCCGCCTGCTTCTCCGCCACGGGCAAAGGGTAGGGAGGCGGTCGGCCGGCGCTTGCGCCGGACGCTACACTGTCGGAGCTCCGACCCCTACCCGGCGGCATCGAGGCGGGTGGCGGTGCCGGGCCGCGTGTGCGGCCCGGTTCCATCCGTTCGCCGCCGGCGCACCGCAAGCGAAACCGAGGAGGATCACCGTGTCCGTCGTTTCCATGCGCGAGCTCCTGGAGGCCGGCGTCCATTTCGGCCACCAGACGCGTCGCTGGAACCCCAAGATGCGCCGCTTCCTGTTCACGGAGCGCGGCGGCATCTACATCATCGACCTGCAGAAGACGCAGCAGCTCCTGGACGAGGCGCACGACTTCGTCCGCAACATCGCCGAGCGCGGCGGATCCGTGCTCTTCGTCGGCACGAAGAAGCAGTGTCAGGACTCGATCGAGAGCGAGGCGAAGCGCGTGGGCATGCCGTACGTGAACCACCGCTGGCTCGGCGGGCTGCTCACGAACTGGCGCACGATCTCGAAGCGCCTCGAGCGCCTCGAGGAGCTCCGCCGCCTGCGCGACGAGGGGCAGCTCGAGCTGCTCCCGCCGAAGGAGCGGATCTCGATGCTCGCGGAGCTCGAGAAGCTCGAGACGAACCTCGGCGGCGTCCACGAGATGAAGGACACGCCGGACGCCGTCCTCGTGATCGACCTGAAGAAGGAGCAGCTCGCGATCCGCGAGGCGCGCCGCCTGAACATCCCGGTGGTCGCCCTCGTCGACACGAACTGCGACCCGGACGACGCCGACTTCGTCATCCCGGGGAACGACGACGCGATCAGCTCCTGCAGCCTCGTCGTCCGCGCGATCGCGGACGGCGTCGAGGCGGGCCGCAAGCTCGTCACCGAGCAGGAGATGGCCCGCAAGCAGCAGGCGGCCGCCGAGGCGGAGGCCCAGGCCCAGGCGCGCGCGGCCGCGGAGGCCGCCGCGGCCGAACAGGCCGCGACCGAGGGCGAGGTCGCCCCGGCCGAGCCGGCGGCGAGCGCCGAGACAGACGAGACGCCCGCGCCCGAGGAGGCGCCGGCGGCAGCAGAGACCGAAGAGGTGAAGGCCGAATGACCGAGATCAACGCCGAGCTCGTGAGAGAGCTCCGCGCCCGCACAGGCGCGGGGATGATGGACTGCAAGCGCGCCCTCGTCGAGACGGGCGGCGACCTGGAGGCGGCCGAGAAGCTCCTCCGCGAGAAGGGCATGGCCGACGCGGCCAAGCGCGCCGACCGCGCGACGACCGAGGGCGTCGTCCTCACGCGCATCGAGAACGGCCACGGCGCGATCGTCGCCGTCGCGTGCGAGACCGAGCCCGTCTCGAAGAACGAGGAGTTCGCCGCGTTCGCCGAGCGCGTGCTCGACGCCGTCGAGGCGGAGGGCCCGCAGGCGGCCGAGCGGCTCGACGGGGAGCGCATCGAGCTCGTCGCGAAGCTCGGGGAGAACATCGAGATCCGTGACGCGGCTCGGCTCGAGGCGACCGACGGCGAGACGCTCGCCGACTACGTCCACCCGCCGGCCCGCAAGCTCGGCGTCCTCGTCCGCGCGCAGGCGAGCCCGGAGCTCGCGCGCATGCTCGCGATGCACATCGCCGCGTCGCCGGGCACGGCGTACGTCACGCGCGAGCAGGTGCCGCCCGAGACGATCGAGGCCGAGCGCGCGATCTACGAGAAGCTGCCCGAGGTCGAGGGCAAGCCGGACGAGATCAAGGCCAAGATCGTGGACGGGATGCTCGCGAAGCGCCTCTTCGCGGACATCGTGCTCCTCGACCAGCCGTGGGTGCACGACTCCTCGCTCACGGTCGGCAAGGCACTCGCCGAGCACGACGCCGTGGTGCGCGAGTTCGTGCGCCAGTCCGTCGCCTGAGAGCGTCGGAGGCTCTAAGGTCTCGCCCATGAGCGGCGCGCTCGCAGAGGACGCACCGGCCGCGGAACCGGCCGCCTTCCACCGCGTCCTCGTCAAGCTGAGCGGCGAGTCGCTCATGGGCGAGGCCGCCTACGGCATCGACCCCGAGCGGGTCGCGGCCGTGGCGAAGCAGCTCGGCCGGCTGACCGAGCTCGGGATCGAGACCGCGGTCGTAATCGGCGCCGGGAACATCTACCGCGGGATGACGGCGGCAGCCGACGGGATGGAGCGCGCGACCGCCGACTACGCGGGGATGCTCGCGACACTCCTCAACTGCCTCGCGGTGCAGGACGCGCTCGAGCGTGCGGGCGTCCACACCAGGATCCTGTCCGCGCTGACGGTGAGCGAGGTGGCCGAGCCGTACATCCGCCGCCGCGCGATCCGGCACCTCGAGAAGGGCCGCGTCGTCATCTTCGCGGCCGGAACCGGCAACCCGTTCTTCACGACGGACACCGCCGCCGCCTTGCGCGCGCTCGAGATCGGAGCGGAGGGGATCCTCATGGGGAAGAACGGCGTGGACGGCGTCTACGACGGGGATCCGAACGACGACCCGTCGGCGACGTTCCTGCCCGCGCTGACCCACCGCGAGGCGCTCGAGCGCGGCCTCAAGGTGATGGACACGACCGCGCTCTCGCTCTGCATGGACAACGGACTGCCGATCCACGTCTTCGGCCTCGACGACGAGCGCAACATCGAGCGCGTCGCGCGGGGCGAGCGGGTCGGCACGGTGATCTCGACCCCCGGGAGGACGCGATGATCGATGAGCTTCTGGCCGACGCAGGCCGCCGCATGGACAAGTCCGTCGAGGCGACGGTGCACGAGCTGAACACCGTCCGGACCGGACGCGCCTCCGCCGCCCTCCTCGACCGGATCAACGTCGACTACTACGGCACGCCGACGCCGCTCCGCCAGCTCGCGACGATCAACGTTCCCGAGCCGCGGATGCTGACGATCCAGCCGTTCGACCCGAGCTCGGTGAAGGCGATCGAGCGGTCGATCCAGGAGTCCGACCTCGGCCTGACGCCGTCGAACGACGGGAAGATCATCCGGCTCCCGATCCCGCAGCTCACCGAGGAGCGCCGGAAGGAGCTCGTGAAGGTCGTCCGCGGCCTCGCCGAGGAAGGCCGCGTCGCGGTGCGGAACGTCCGACGGGACGTCATGCACCACCTGAAGGAGCTCGTCCGCGACGGCGACGTCGGCGACGACGAGGAGCGCCGCGCGGAGGACAAGGCGCAGAAGCTCACCGACGAGCACGTCGCGCGGATCGACGAGCTCCTCAAGCGCAAAGAGGAAGAGATCATGGAGGTCTAGGCCTCGGGCCGGGCCTCTCCGACGACGTTGGCACTCCTCACGAAGCTTCGCTCGCTCCGGGGGCTGAAGCCGGCTCCCGAGCCGGAGCTTCCGGACGTCGCCCGCTCCGTGGCGATCATCATGGACGGCAACGGCCGCTGGGCCCGGCGCCGCCGCCTGCCCGTCGCCGCGGGACACCGCGAGGGCACGCGCGCGCTGCGGCGGACGGTCGAGGCGGCGATCGACCTCGGCGTCGAGTCGCTCTGCGTCTACGCGTTCTCGACCGAGAACTGGTCGCGGCCCGAAGAGGAGATCTCCGACCTTATGGAGATCTTCGTCGAGACGATCGAGCGCGAGCTTCCCGACCTGGCCCGGCAGGGCGTGCGCGTGCGGTTCATCGGGCGGCGCGACCGGGCAACCGACGCGCTCCGGGCGAAGATGGACGAGCTCGAGGCGGAGACGGCCGCGAACGCGAGGCTCGCGCTCTGGATCGCGTTCGACTACGGCGGGCGCGCGGAGATCGTCGGGGCGGCGCGGCGGCTCGTGGAGGAGGGCGTGCCGGCGGGCGAGGTGGACGAGGAGGCGCTTCGCTCGCGGCTCTACGCCCCGGAGATGGCGGAACCCGACCTGCTGATCCGGACGTCGGGCGAGCAGCGGATCTCGAACTTCCTCCTCTGGCAGCTCGCGTACACCGAGCTCATCTTCTGCGACACGCTCTGGCCCGACTTCGGGGAGCGGGACCTGCGCGAGGCGCTGTCGCAGTATGCGGGCCGCCGGCGGCGGTTCGGCGGCAGGTGACGAACCTCTTCACCCGGCTCGCGGTCGTCGTCGCGGGGCTTCCGATCGTCCTGGGCGTGGCCTGGCAGGGCGGCTGGTTCCTCGTGATCCTCGCGCTCGTCGCGGCGCTCGTCGCGCTGCACGAGCTCTACCGGATGGCGCGGTCGCTCCGGCCGCTCGTTCTCGCCGGGTACGGCGGCGCGGCGGGGGCCCTGCTCGGCGCGCAGCTCGGCGACGCGCAGTGGATGATCGGCGGGTTCATGCTGGTGTTCCCGCTCGCGTTCCTCTTCGCGGCGGTGTCGGAGGTGCGCCAGTCGACCACCGTGGCGGTCGCGACCACGGTCCTCGGCGCCGCCTGGATCGGCCTCGGGCTCGCGCATCTCGTGCTGCTCCGGGCGTTGCCGGAGGCGGGGACGGACGCGATCCTCGCGCTCCTCCTGACCGTCTTCGCGACGGACACGCTCGCGTATGTCGGCGGCCGGCTCGCCGGGCGGCACCGGATGTCGCCGGTCATGTCGCCGGGGAAGACGTGGGAGGGCTTCGTCGTCGGCGCGCTCGCCGGTGTCGCGACGGCCTTCCTCGTGCTCTACGAGACCGAGTACGGGGGGTCGACGTCGATCGCCTTCGGGATCACCGTCGTGCTCGCGGCGACGATCGGCGACCTCTTCGAGTCGCTCGTGAAGCGCGACCTCGGCACGAAGGACACCGGGCGCATCCTCCTCGGCCACGGCGGCGTGCTCGACCGGATCGACTCGCTCCTCTTCGCCGCCCCGGCCGCGCTGTACGTCCTCCTCGCGCTCACGTAGACGGCCGCCGATCGGACCGTCCCGCGCGGACGTCACCCGAGACTGTCCGGCGGGGACAGGTGACCGGTCGCACCGGGTCGCGTCCGTACACTCCGTCGCGTGAAGCGTGTCGCACTCCTCGGGGCCACCGGCTCGATCGGGACGCAGGCGCTCGAGGTCATCCACGCCCATCCCGGGCTCGAGCTCTGCGCCGCCGCATCCGGCTCCCGCCCCGTCGAGGGGCTCGCCCCGCTGACGCAGACCGGGGGAGACCTGACGGAGCTGCTCGAGCGCGCCGAGCCCGACGTCGTGCTGAACGCGATCGTCGGCTTCGCGGGCCTCCCGGCGACCCTCTGGACGCTCGAGCGCGGCATCGACCTCGCGCTCGCCAACAAGGAGAGCCTCGTCGCCGCCGGCGACCTCGCGCTCGCCGCCCGCGAGCGGGGCGGCGGCCGGATCCTTCCGGTCGACAGCGAGCACAGCGCCGCGTTCCAGTGCCTCGACGGCGCGGAGCCGGGCAGCGTCCATTCGCTCGTCCTCACCGCCTCCGGCGGCCCCTTCCGCCACCGCGACCTTCACGAGCTCGAGTCCGTCACGCCGAGCGAGGCGCTCGCGCACCCGACGTGGCGGATGGGCCCGAAGATCACGATCGACAGCGCCACGCTCATGAACAAGGGGCTCGAGGTGATCGAGGCGCACTTCCTCTTCGGCCTGCCGTACGACCGGATCGAGGTCGTCGTCCACCCGAGCTCGGTCGTCCACGCCCTCGTCCGCTTCCGCGACGGCGCCGCGCTCGCGCACGTCGGCCACCCGGACATGCGCGTCCCGATCTCGTACGCGCTCACCTATCCCGAGCGCGCCGCGACGCCGGTGCCGCCGCTCGACCTGGCGTCCGGGCTCATCCTCGAGTTCTCCGCGCCCGACGAGGGGGCGTTCCCCTGCCTCGCGCTCGCCCGTGCGGCGGGAGAAGCCGGCGGCACGGCGCCGTGCGTCCTGAACGCGGCGAACGAGGTCGCCGTGGAGGCGTTCCTCGCCGGCGAGCTGCCGTTCACGGGCATCCCGGAGGTCGTCGAGCGCACGCTCTCGGCCGTCGGCACGCCGCCCGCCGCCGGGCTCGACGAGCTCGTCGAGCGCGACGCCGAGGCCCGCCGCGTCGCCGGCGCGCTGACGCGCGAGGTCGTCCATTGAGCTTCGCGATCGCGATCGGCGGCCTCGCGCTCCTCATCGTCATCCACGAGGCGGGGCACTTCTTCGTCGCGCGCGCCGTGCGGATGCGGCCGCGGAGGTTCTACCTCTTCTTCCCGCCCGCGCTCTGGAAGACGACCCGCAACGGCATCGAGTACGGGATCGGCGCGATCCCGCTCGGAGGCTACGTGAAGATCCCCGGGATGCACCGCCCGGCCGCGGGAGACCTTCACGCGCATCTCCACCACGCGGTGCAGGAGGCGCCCGAGCTCAGGCGCCCGACGGACGACGCGGCCGCGGCGCTCGACGCCGAGCGCTACGACGATGCCCGTGCCGCGCTCGGCGACCTGCGCGGCACGCTCGCCCGAGCCGACGTCTCCGAGCCCGTCGCCCACCGCGCGGACAAGGGCATCACCGACCTCGAGGACGCGCTCTCCGCCGACGCGTACTGGCGCGCCGCGGTCTGGAAGCGCGTGGCCGTCATCTTCGCGGGGCCGGGCGTGAACCTCGTCTTCGCCGTCGCGCTGCTCGCCGTCGTCTTCGCGCTCGGCGTCCCGGTCGCGAACACGGTCGAGAGCGTCGTCGCCGGCTCCCCGGCGGAGCGGGCCGGCCTCCAACCCGGCGACCGGATCGTCGAGGTGAACGGGAACGAGATCACCCCGATCCTCACCGAGCGGATCCCCGCGCGGATCACCGGCACCGAGGCGCGGGACGTCGCCGTCGTGGTCGAGCGCGACGGCGAGCGGGTGGCGCTCCCACCGACGCGCACGGAGGAGATCGACGGGGCGTACCGGCTCGGCTTCGTGCTCGCGCGCACGGAGGAGAGCTTCGGGCCGCTCGAGTCGACGGAGTACGCGCTCCGCGAGACCTGGGCGATCACGACCGCGACCGGGTCCGCGCTCGCGCGGATCGTGACCGGCTCCGGCCGCGACGAGATCTCGAGCCCCGTCGGGATCGTCCAGGTCTCGAGCGAGTCGATCGGGATCGACTACCGCATTTACCTGCGCCTGCTCGCGATCATCAGCCTCTCGCTCGCGCTCCTGAACCTGCTGCCCCTCCTGCCGCTCGACGGCGGCCACATCGTGTTCTCGCTCGCCGAGGCGCTGCGCGGCCGGGCGATCCCGCGCGTCGCGTACGAGCGGGCGTCGATGATCGGGATCTTCCTCGTGCTCATGCTCTTCGCGCTCGGCCTCTCGAACGACATAGGCCGCCTCAGCGGTTGACCCGCCGCCGGGTCGCGGCCGCCACCGCCGTGCTGCTCGCGGCGCTCGCCGTGTTCACGGCGCGCTGGATCCTCTGGCCGGCGACGGACGCGCCCGGCAGGGCCGACGCCGTCGTCGTCCTCGGCGGCGGCCTTGGGGAGCGGCTCCCCGCGGGGCGCGCGCTCGTGGAGCGGGGCGTCGCTCCCGTCCTCGTCGTCTCGCACGGCTCGCGCGGGTGCGGCACGCGCCGCGACGGCTACGAGACCCTCTGCTTCACGCCCGACCCGGACCGCACGCAGGGCGAGGCCCGCGCCGCCGCCCGCCTCGCCCGCGAGCGTGGCTGGGAGACGCTCGTCGTCGTCACGTCGACGTACCACGCCGCGCGCGCGAGGAAGCTCTTCGAGCGCTGCGTCGACGGCGAGGTGCGCGGGGTGGGCGTCGACCCTCCCACGAGCGGCGGCCTCCCGACCCCGTCGAACGTCCTCCGCGAGTGGGTCGGCTGGGGCCACGCGCTCGTCGCCGAGCGCGGGTGCTAGCCGGGCCCGGGAAACCCGCACGGCTACACTGATCGCCGCATGCCGAGCGAGCTTCAGATCAACGTCGGCAACGTCCCGGTCGGCGGCGGCGCGCCCGTCGCGGTCCAGTCCATGACGACGACCGCGACCCACGACGTCGACGCGACGATGGCGCAGATCGGCGCGCTCGCCTCGGCGGGCTGCGAGATCGTCAGGGTGGCGGTGCCGAAGAACGAGGACGCCGCGGTGCTCGCGAAGCTCGTCTACCTGAGCCCGCTCCCCGTCATCGCGGACATCCACTTCAACGCCTCGCTCGCCCTCAAGGCGATCGAGGCCGGCGTGGCGGCCGTGCGGATCAACCCAGGCAACATCGGCGGCCCCGACAAGGTCGAGCAGGTCGTCCGCGCCGCGAAGGCGCGCGGGATCCCGATGCGCATCGGCGCGAACTCCGGCTCGCTCCCCGAGCACCTGAAGGAGCTGGCGCAGAAGGACACGGCCGAGGCGCTCGTCGTCGAGGCGCTCGAGCAGGTCGAGCTGCTCGAGAGGCTCGACTACCGCGACTTCAAGATCTCCGTCAAGTCGAGCTCGGTGCCGACGATGATCCGCGCGTACCGGATGCTCGCCGACCGCGTGCCGTACCCGCTCCACCTCGGCGTGACCGAGGCGGGGACGCCGTTCGCCGGCTCGATCAAGAGCGCGGTCGGGCTCGGCTCACTCCTCATGGACGGGATCGGCGACACCGTGCGCGTGAGCCTGACCGCCGACCCGGTCGAGGAGGTCAAGGTCGCGTGGGAGATCCTGAAAGCGCTCGGCCTGCGCGAGCGCGGGCCCGTGATGATCGCCTGCCCGAGCTGCGGGCGCGACAACGTCGGGGTGCACCTGCTCGCCGAGGCGGTCGAGGAGCGGCTCACCGCGTACCCGCAGGCCTTCGAGGTGGCCGTCATGGGCTGCGCCGTGAACGGCCCGGGCGAGGCGGGCGACGCGGACTTCGGGATCGCGGGCGGCCGCGAGACCGGCTTCGTCTACGCGCACGGCCGCGTGCTGAAGAAGGTCGAGTCCGAGATCCTCGTCGACGAGCTCTTCCGCGAGATCGACCGCTGGATCGCCGACGGGATGGTCCGGCCGAAGCGCCTGAAGCTGGCCAAGCCGGCCGCGCTCATGATGGCCGAAGCGGCGCAACGCTGATGGCGCGACTCTCGCAGCTCTTCGTCCCGACGCTTCGGGAAGACCCGGCCGATGCCGAGGCCGCGAGCCACAAGCTCCTCGTGCGCGGCGGTTACATCCGCCAGGTGGGGGCGGGGCTCTGGAGCTTCCTCCCGCTTGGCTGGAGGATCCACGAGAAGGTGGTGGCGATCGTCCGCGAGGAGATGAACGCGATCGGCGGCCAGGAGATGTTCATGCCGGTCGTGACGCCCGCGGAGCTCTGGCAGGCGACGAGCCGCTACGGGATCCCGGAGGTCTTCAAGCTCGAAGACCGCGTCGGGCGCCCGCTCGTGCTCGCGATGACGCACGAGGAGACGGTCACGTCCCACGCGCGCGAGCTCGGATCGTACCGCGACCTCCCGCAGATCCTCTACCACTTCCAGACCAAGGGCCGCGACGAGCCGCGGCCGCGCGGCGGGCTGCTCCGCGTGCGCGAGTTCGTCATGAAGGACTCGTACTCGTTCGACCGCGACGAGGAGGGGCTCGAGGAGAGCTTCCGCGCGCACGAGCGGGCGTACCACCGGATCTTCGAGCGCTCCGGGATCGAGTTCCAGGCCGTCCAGGCCGAGAGCGGGATGATGGGCGGGAGCGAGTCGGTCGACTTCCTCGCGCCGGCCGGGGCGGGCGAGAACACGCTCGTCACGTGCGAGCGGGGGGACTATGCGGCCGACCTCGAAATCGCGCGCGGCGTGCCGCGCGCGCCGGAGCTCCCGCCGCGGCTCGACGCGCCCGAGCCGGTCGACACGCCGGGGATCGCGACGATCGAGGCGCTCGCCGGGTCGCTCGGGATCGACGAGGCGGCGACGTCGAAGGCGATGCCCGTCGTGAACGGCGACGGCGAGGTCGTCCTCGCGCTCGTGCGCGGCGACGATCGCCTCGACGAGGCGAAGCTCGCCGCGGTGCTCGGCTCTGCGGTGCGGCAGGCGACCGACGAGGAGATCCGGTCGGCCTTCGGCGCCGATCCCGGCTCGATCGGGCCGGTCGGGTTCTCCGGCGAGGTCGTCGCCGACGAGACGCTTCGCGAGGGTCAGTTCGTCGCGGGCGCGAACGAGACGGGCCGGCACCTGCGCGGCGTCGAGCACGGGCGCGACTTCGAGGCGCGCTTCGCCGACCTCCGCGTGCCGAAGGAAGGCGACGCGTGCCCGCGCTGCGGCGGTGCGCTGCGGTTCCAGACGGCGATCGAGGTCGGCCACATCTTCAAGCTCGGCACCCGCTACTCCGAGCCGCTCGGCGCGCGGTTCCTCGACGCGGACGGCGTCGAGCGGCCGGTCGTCATGGGCTCGTACGGGATCGGGCCCGGGCGCGTCGTGAGCGCCGCGGCGGAGCAGGGAGCGGACGAGCAGGGCGTCGCCTGGCCGCGGTCGATCGCGCCGTACGACGTCGAGGTCGTGCCGATCGAGGCCGCCGGCCCCGACGCGATGGGCATCGCCGAGCGGCTCGTCGACGACCTCGAGCGCGCAGGCCTCGACGTGCTCGTGGACGACCGCGACCGGCGGCCGGGCGAGAAGTTCGCGGACGCCGACCTCATCGGGTGCCCCGTCCGCATCACGGTCGGCAAGAAGGTGCTGGAGGACGGCAGGGTCGACGTGCTGACGCGCGCCGGCAGGAGCGAGGAAAGGGTGCAGGTGAGTGACGTGACCAATCGGATGACGGAGGGTGCTTGATGGCGCGGAGAAGGCGTTTCAGCGAGGAGCCGTTCGGGCCGACGGTCCAGGCGCTCATGGCGGAGACCGGCGTGACGTACCGCGGGCTCGCGGAGCGCGCGGGGCTCTCGGCCGGGTACCTGAACCACTTGGTGCACGGGAACCGGCCGGTTCCGTCGAACGACGTGATGGCGACACTCGCGCGAGCGCTCGGGGTCGAGCCAGAGCACTTCCGCGAGTACCGCATCCGCGTGATCACCGAGAAGCTCGAGGCGATGCCGGATCTCGTCGACCGGCTCTACAAGCGCTACGCGGAGTAGGAGGGCCGTGGGCGACTGGACGGACGCGAACGTCCACGACCCGGGGTTGACGATGCTCCAGGGGCTCGCCTGGAGCATCGCCGGTCTCCTCGCGGCCGCGCTCGTGTGGCGCGTCCTTCGCCGGCGCGACCCGTGAGCGGGGACGCGCTCCGGGCCGCGCTCCTCGAGCTGCACAAGGAGGTCCTGCGGGCCGAGCGGGTGACGCTCGAGCGGGTCCACGGCCGCATGGGCGCCGCCGAGTTCCTTCAGGTAGCGGCGGACGACCCGAAGCTCGCGTGGCTCGTTCCGCTCTCGGAGCTCGTCGTCGCGTTCGACGAAGAGGACGCCCACGAGGACGCGCTCGCCGCCCGCGCGCATGCGCTGCTGTCGCCGCCCGATCCCGCGACCCCGTTCGGCCGGCGTTACCTCTCGCTCCTGCAGCGGAGCCCCGAGGTGGTTCTCGCCCATCGGGCCGGGACCGACATGCTGCCGGACTGAGCTCTTCCGCAACGCGCGGCTCGGCGCCGCCGCCCCTGGGCGCGTTGAGATGCCTAAGCGCGCGGGTCTTGCCATCGAAGAGGTATCTGGTAACAATGGCGCCCCGAAAGCCCGAGCATAGGCGGCTGCTCACAGGAGTCGCCGGACGCGGGGGGTGCTGCGGTGAACGAAACGGGCTCGTGTTCTGCGGTCGGTGACGCCTGCTCGGATGACGGGCGCGCCGAGGCAATGGAGGTCGACCGCCGGTCGGAGCCGCCGAAGTCGCCCGCGGGTTCGACCGGCCGCGTCACCCGGACCGCCCTGCTCGGCGGAGCCGTCATCGGGGCCGGCGGGCTCGCCGCCGCGCTTCCGGGTCTCGCCGGGTCTACCCAGCCGGCCTCGCGCGACGCCCGCATTCTCAACTTCGTGCTTCGCCTCGAGCACCTGAAGGCGGCGTTCTACGAGGAAGCCGCGACAGCCGGCGGGCTGACGGGCGAGCTGGGGCAGCTCGCCCGGGCGCTCGCGCGGCACGAGCGGCGGCACGTCGACCTGCTGCTCGGCCGTCTCGGCGGCGAGGCGGACGCGGCGCCCGAGTTCGACTTCGGCGAGATGACGCGGGACGCGGATCGCTTTGCCCGGGCGGTCGAGACGCTGGAAGAGGCGGCCGTGGCCGCCTACATCGGCCAGGGTGCGAACCTCACGCGGCCGAACATGGTCCTGTTCGCGCAGATCGCGTCGGTGGAGGCGCGCCACGCCGCCTGGATCGCGGATGTCCTCGGCAACGACCCGGCTCCGAAGGCCGCCGACGAGGCGAAGACGGCGGAGCAGGTCCTCGCGGTCCTGGAGGAGACCGGCTTCGAGCGAGGCTCTTAGGCCGCCGCGCTCACGTACCGGAGAGGAGGGATGCGATGTCGGACCTGACGCTCGAAGACCTCGATCGGGACGGCGTCCTCCAGCAGGACATCGACGCGCTCTACGGGCGAACGCGCGCGGACTTCCTCCGCACAGCCGTCGTGGGCGGCGGGGCACTGCTCGCCGCGCTCGCCGTGCCGCCGGCGACCCGCGCCGAGACCTCGAAAGCGAACGACGTCCGGATCTTCCAGTACGCCCTCAACTTCGAGTATCTCCAGGCCACGTTCTACACCGAGACGGAGCAGGCCGGGACGGTGTCTGCGATGGCCGAGCCGAAGGCCGTCTGGGCGCGGACGCTCGGCGCTCACGAGCGGGCGCACGTGCGGATCATCAAGGATGTCCTCGGCGACGCCGCCGGCAAGAAGCCGTTCTTCGACTTCCGCGGGAACACCGAGACGGAGGAGCGCTTCACGCGGACGGCCGTGGCGATGGAGGACCTGACCACCGCGCTCCTGACAGGCGTTACGCCGGCGCTCCACTCACGGCGGCTCGTCGCCGCGGCGTTCTCGCTCCTCACGGTCGAGGCCCGGCACGCCGCGTGGGCGCGACACCTCGCCGGGATCGTGCCCGTCCTCGACGCCGTCGACCGGCCGAAGCCGGTCGCGGAGGTCGACCGGATCGTCGCGTCCACCCGCTTCATCAGCAGCCTCGATCCGCGGACGACCGCGCAGGGGAGGCCGAGATTCGTCGGCTGAGCGCACCGCACCGGTCGCCGAGCCGCGGTGGTCGCCGGTCGTTCGTCCTCGTCCCCGCGCTCGCCGTTCTCGGCCTGATCGCGATGGTCGCGGTCACGATCGCGGCCGTAACACCTACGTCGCCGCTCGAGGGACAGGCCGGCGGCGCGGCCCCGGCGACGGCCGCCTCCGTCAGGGCCGATGTGCCCGCGCTGCCTCCGCCCGTCGAGCCCGCCTTCCTCCCCGGCGAGCCCGTGGAGCTCGGCACGACCCGGCATCTGTCGCGGTGGGCGGTGGTCCGGAGCCCGACCACCGCACGAGCGGCGCCGAGCTCCGGCAGCCGTGCCCTCGCCCTCGTGCCGACGCGGACACCGGAAGGGACGACGAACATCGTGCTCGTCCTGGACGACCGCGTGGAAGCGGGCGGCGGGCTCTGGATCCGGGTCAGATTCCCGGGAACGAGCTCGGCGAACACCGGATGGGTCCCGCGGCGCGCGCTGGGCGGCTACGGGACCGTGCGGACGCGGCTCGTCGTCGACCTTCGCTTGCTCGAGGCACGGCTCTTCCGCGACGGGCGCGAGATTCTTCGTGCCGAGATCGGGGCAGGAAGGCCGGCGTGGCCGACACCGACCGGCGAGTACTACATCCGCAACAGGCTGACGGCGTACGCGAGCCCGACGTACGGCCCCGTCGCGTTCGGGACAAGCGCGCGCTCCGAGGTCCTGACGGACTGGCCGGCCGGCGGCTTCGTCGGAATCCACGGCACGGATCGTCCGGATCTGTTGCCGGGATACGTGTCGCACGGGTGCATCCGGATGAAGAACTCGGACATCACGCGCCTCGCCCGGCTCATGGCCGTAGGAACGCCGGTGACGATCCGATGAAGCCTTGGCCGACATCGTTCCGGTTCGCCGTCGTCGCGGCGGCGCTCCTCCTCACCCTCGGCCTCGTTCGGCCGCCCGCGGCCGCAGCGCAGGCGGGCGCGGGAGGCGACAACCGCATCCCCTCTGAGCTCTGGCGTACGTACCCCCTCGTTCCGGGCGACGGCGTGACGACGATCGAACGCAGGGACGCACCGGCACCGGCTCAGTCGACGGTCGGGCAGACCGTTCCCGTCGGGGAGCCGGCACCCGGCGGCGAGCGGCCTGCGGCCGATTCGGGGAGCAGCTCCCGCGCCGGCGCGGTCGTGATCCTCGCGCTCTGCGCGCTCGGCGTCCTCGCCTCGCTTCTCGCCCTCCGGATGTTCCCGGCCGAGGCCGCGATCCGGACACCCGCACGGTGGACGGGCGCCGGGTCGTCGACGCGAAACGCGCTCGGCGGTGTCCGGCGGATCCAGCACCGCGCGTCCGCGGCGCTCCGGCAGTGGTCCGAGGTCGTCACCCGGCCGATCCTCGCACGCCGCCCCGCCGGGATCGGGCCCGCGCCGGTGCGCGCGGTTCCGCCGGGCCCGCACCCGCGCGACACGCTTCGGCCCAGTCCGAGCGCAGGCGGACGCGAGCCCGGGGCGGGGCGCTCGTCGCGACAGGTCGAGAAGCTGAAGTCGAAGACGCTCGCCAGGTCGGAGAAGGAGCGCAGGCGGATCGCCGACGCGGAGGCGCAGACACTCAAGCGGAAGCTCGCGACGGAGACCGCAGGCGATCCACTGAAGGCCAAGCGGAAGCGCGCCGTCGAGCCCCCCGAGCGAACCCCCCTGTTGCCGAAGCCGTCGCCGACCGCGGAGCGCGGGACAGCGCGCGCCGACGGGCCGAAAGCGGCGCAGCTGCCCCTCCGGCCGACCCCGGCGCACCCGCTGAGGCGCGAAGCCGCGCTTCGGCCCGTCGGCGGGACGGAGCCGCCGCCGCCGCCTCGCCTCAGCCCGGTCGATCTCCCTCCCGCATGCCGGATCATCTGGTGGCGGGGATACGTGAAATCGAGGTTCATCGCGGTCGCAGAGCCCGATCACGAGGGCGACCCGGTGATCGCGGCTTCGCCGTTCTTCCGCTGGCGCAGGCCCGAGCCGCCGCCGGAGACGCCCGAGATCGCGCAGGCATTGCGCACGCTCGTCGAGGGGCTCGAGCGGCGCGGATGGAGAGTGAGCCGAAGGGGCAGGCGCTGGTTCTCGATGCACATGCAGCTGACGTTCGGTGAGGAACCCGTCCAGACACGCCAGTTCGAGGGGCCGGAAGCCGGCCGGAAAGGAACGATGTCATGACCCGTGAGCCCGTCAACGACCGCCTGATCGTCCTCTGCGAGCGCCTCGCGGCGAGTACGCGAGCCGGAGCCGCAGAATGGGACGACGAGGGAAACGACACGTATCTCTGGCGGCACGCGGAGGGCGCGGTCCGGGTCGGCGCCCGCGACGGTGACGGCGAGCCGCCGTACGAGCTGACGATCTCGAACGACCGCGAGGTTCGGGTAGAGGAGCTCGAGTCGGCGCTTCTCGACGACGACGTGCCGGCGCCGTGGAACGAGCCGCTCGCCGATCTCTACCGAGCGGCGCGGCGGAGCGCGCTCAAGGCCGACGAGCTCATCGATGCGCTGATCGCCGCGCTTCCGCGCGAGACCGGCAGCGGGCTCGGGTCGAAGGCCTCGCTGACCGCCGAGTAACGGGCGGCACCGGGTTCGGGTCGTTCAACCCGATTCGCTACGCTGAGCCCCGACGGGGCGTGGCGCAGCCTGGTTAGCGCGCCAGTCTGGGGGACTGGAGGTCCCGAGTTCGAATCTCGGCGCCCCGACCATCCGAAAGCCCCGCACACGCGGGGCTTTCGTGTTGCAGCGAGGCCTCGGAAGCTTTATGCGCTGCGATCGGAACGACCATCGGGCTCCTGCTCTTG
>JAICNY010000098.1 GCA_025930955.1 Thermoleophilia bacterium | reverse complement strand
GAGAGCGCGGGGGAGATCAGCGAGCGGCTCGAGCTCGCGCGGCGCCAGACGCTCGAGAAGGACGGGTTCGATCACGTCGTCGTGAACGACGACCTCGAGCGCGCGGTCGCCGAGGTCGAGGCGCTCGTCGGCGCCGCGCGCGTCGGCACGTCGCGAACGGCCTAGCCTCCCGCGGCCACCGTCCCGTGCCTGGCACCCGACGATGGCCGCCGCGGACGGCCCTTCGGCCGAGGGCTTGCGCGCGGCCGGTACACTCATCCGCGTGAACCATCCACGCATCGACGAGCTGCTCGAGCGCGCCGACTCCCGGTACGGCCTCGTGATCATGGCCGCCAAGCGCGCCCGGCAGATCAACAACTACCACCACCAGCTCGGCGAGGGCACGTTCGAGGACGTCGCCCCTCCGCTCGTCGAGTCCCGCTCGAAGAACTACCTGACGATGGCCCTCGAGGAGATCGCCGAGGGCAAGATCACGTACGCCTACGACGCGAAGTAGCGTCGCGGGCACGTCAGATGGGCGCTGAGGACACCTCGGGCGCGCGGGAATCCGCGGGCCGGACGACGCGCGTCCTCGTCGGGGTGACCGGCTCGATCGCCGCCTACAAGGCGTGCGAGCTCGTCCGGCTGCTCGTGAAGGCGGGCCACGATGTCGTCCCCATCACGACCCCCGGGGCCGAGCGCTTCGTCGCGCGCGAGACGTTCGAGGCGCTCGCCCGGCGCGAGTCGCCGCGCGCGCTCTACCCGCACCTGCTCGAGGCCGACCTCCTCGTCGTCGCCCCGCTCTCGGCGAACACGCTCGCGAAGCTTGCACACGGCCTCGCGGACACCGTCCTCACGGAGGCCGCGCTCGCGTTCCGCGGGCCGCTCGTTCTCGCGCCCGCCATGAACGCCCGCATGTGGGAGCATCCCGCGACGCAGGCGAACGTCGCGCTGCTCGCCGGGCGCGGGGCGCACCTCGTCGGGCCGGCGACGGGCGAGCTCGCCGAGGGTGAGACCGGCGCCGGGCGGATGGCGGAGCCGGAGGAGATCGCCGCGCGGATCCAGGACCTCCTCGGCGGGGGTGGAGGGCCGCTCGCCGGCCGCCGCGTCCTCGTGACCGCGGGCGGCACGCGCGAGCCGCTCGACGCCGTCCGCTTCGTCGGGAACCGCTCGTCCGGCCGGATGGGCGTGGCGCTCGCCGCCGAGGCGGCCGCGCGCGGCGCCGACGTGACCCTCCTCGCGGCGAACCTCGCCGTCCCGGCGCCGCCCGGTGTCCACACGGTCGAGACGCCCACTGCCGCCGACCTGGCGCGCGAGGCGCTCGCCCGCGGTCCGGAGGCGGACGTCGTTCTCATGGCCGCCGCCGTCGCCGACTACCGGCCCGCCGACCCGAGCGCCGCGAAGCGCCCGAAGGACGCCGAGCCGTGGGCCGTGACGCTCGAGCCGACGCAGGACGTCCTCGCCGAGCTCGGCCTCCGGGCGCGTGAGAATGGACGCGAAAGCGTTCTGGTCGGCTTCGCGGCCGACCACGGCGAGCGAGGTCTAGAACGCGCCCGCGAGAAGCTCGCGGCGAAGAACGGAACCCTTTTCGTCTTCAACGACGTATCCCGTGACGACATCGGATTCGACAGCGAACTGAACGAGGTGACCGTCGTCTCAGAGAGCGGTGAGCACGTGATCGGCAAGCGCGACAAGCGGGCTGTGGCGGCGGCTATCCTCGACGAGGTCGCGACCCTGCTCGGAGGAGGCCAAGGCTAGGTGGAAGAGCCGCTCGCACGCGTCGAGGAACCGCTCGGGACCGGGCGCTCGTCCGAGCTCGCGCGGCGGATCGTCGAGAACCTCCGGCGTGTCATGCACGCGCCCGACGAGACCCTCGACTTCGCCGTCCTCTGCCTCTTCTCCGAGGGCCACCTGATCATCGAGGACCTCCCGGGCGTCGGGAAGACGACGCTCGCGAAGTCGCTCGCGCGCTCGGTCGACCTGTCCTTCTCGCGCATCCAGTTCACGCCGGACCTCCTCCCGTCGGACGTGACGGGCGTGAACGTCTACAACCAGGCGACGCACGAGTTCGACTTCCGGCCCGGCCCGGTGTTCGCGAACGTCCTGCTCGTGGACGAGATCAACCGCACCTCGCCGAAGACCCAGGCCGCCCTGCTCGAGGCGATGCAGGAGCGGCAGGTCACCGTCGACGGCGCGACGTACGGGCTCGCGCCGCCGTTCATCGTGATGGCGACCCAGAACCCGATCGAGTACGAGGGGACGTATCCGCTTCCCGAGGCGCAGCTCGACCGGTTCACGATGCGGATCTCGATCGGCTACCCGCCGCTCGCCGCCGAGGCGCAGATGCTCGTCGAGCAGACGACGGAGACGCCGCTCGAGAACCTCGAGCCGGTCGCGTCCGCCCAGGAGGTGCTGGCCGCGATCGAGGACTCGCGGCGGATCTTCGTGGAGGAGAGCGTGCGCCGCTACGTCGTCGCGCTCGTCCGTTCGACGCGCGAGGACCCCCGGCTCTTCCTCGGCGCGAGCCCGCGGGCGGGGATCAACCTCCTGCGGGTGGGGAAGGCGCGGGCGCTCACCGCCGACCGTGAGTACGTCGTGCCGGACGACGTGAAGGCCGTCGCCCCGGCCGTGCTCGGCCACCGACTCATCCTCGCGCCGGAGGCGCGCTCCGCCGGCCTCGACCCGGAAGACGTCGTCCGCGACGCGCTCGAGCGGACGCCCGTCCCGCTCTAGAAGGAGGCAGTCGTGCTGACCGATCGCGGCCGTGCGGCGCTCGCGCTCGGCGGCCTCACGTACCTCGGCGCCTGGAGCTTCGGCGGGCGCATGCTCTATCCGATCGCGCTCGGCCTCGTCCTCGCCGTGGCCGGCGCGGCGCTCTGGGTGCGGCTCGTGAACCGGCCGATGCGGCTGCGGCGCTCCGTCTGGGAGGGCGAGCACCTCGCCGGCGACGACGTCCATCTCGGGGTGGAGATCGAGGTGCGCGGGACGATGCTTCCCGCCGCGCCGGTGCTCCGGGAGCGGCTCGCGCGTCTCGGCGAGCACGAGGCGGAGCTTCGCCGCGTCGCGGGCGGGCGCGGGCTCGCCGGCTCGTACACGCTCTCGCGGGTGCCGCGCGGGCGCTACGCGATCGAGTCCTCCGCCGTCGTCCTCGAGGATCCGTTCGGCCTCGCGCGCGCGGACGTCGAGGTCACCCGGCCGGACGCCCTGCTCGTGTACCCGCGCCTCGCCGACCTCGACGAGGTGTTCACCGACGCGGGCGGCCAGACGCCCGGCGGGCGCCAGCTCCTCCTGCGCCGCACGACCGGCTTCGAGCTCCACAGCGTGCGCGAGTACGAGCAGGGCGAGTCGCTGCGCCGCGTCCACTGGCCCTCGACGGCGCGCCGCGGCGAGCTCATGGTGAAGGAGCTCGAGGACGCGCCGCGCGACGAGAGCGCCGTCTTTCTCGACGCGTGCGCGGGGGCGGTCGTGGGGGAGGGGCCGGACTCGACGTTCGAGCTCGCCGTGCGCGCCGCGGGGTCGCTCGTGCGCCTGCATGCGAAGCGCGGGCGCAGGACGTCGCTCGTCGTCTCGACGCCCGGCCGCCTCTACCAGCGCGTCGGCTCCCTCGACGGGGAGTGGCACCGGGCGCTCGAGCTGCTCGCGGCCGTCGAACCGACGGGACACCTCGCCGCGTCCGCGTTCCTCGCCGACGAGACGGGCGCGGCGGCGCGGGCGCTCGACCTGACGGTCGTGACGGCGTCGCTCGACGGGCGGCTCGTAGACGTGCTGCTCCAGCGCGCGCTCGCGCGCCACGGCGCCTCGCTCGTCTACGTCGACCCGGCGAGCTTCGTGCTCGACAGGCGCCGGCCCCCCGAGGTGGACGGCCAGCTCGTCCGCCTCGACCGCGCCGGCGTGCCGGCGATCGTCCTGCGCCGCGGCGACGACCTGGCCGCCCGGCTCGCGGGCTCGCTCGAGGCGCGGCAGGGAAGCGCGGCCGTCGCGGCCGCCGCCGGAGGCGTGCGTGGGTAGGGCGCTCCTCGGGACAGCCCTCGCGGCCGCGGTCGTCCTCCCGGCCTGGCTCAGCCTCCACGCCGACCCGCGGCCGTGGAACGCCGCGGTCGGCGTCGCGCTCCTCGCGCTCGTCCCGGTCGCGCTCGCCGGGTTCGCGCGCAGGCTCGTCGTCGCGGCGGCGGCCGCGGCGGCCGCGTTCGTCGCGCTCGGGATCGCCTTCGAGCGCCCGCTTCGGGACGCCCTGCCCGGCGGCGAGCGCGGCTTCTTCGGTCCGGTGCTCTCGTCCTTCCGGCAGGGCGTGCTCGACTTCTTCGACACGCGCGTGCCGTTCTCGGCGCTCGAGTTTCCGACGATGCGAGGGACGGTGCTCGTGGCGATCTTCGCCTTCGTCCTCGCGATCGGCCTCGCGCTCGTCGCCCGGCGGACGCTCGTCGCGATCGCGCTCGTCGTCGTCGGGACGGGCTGGCCGACGACGATGAGCTTCGCCGTCGACGACTCGAACCGCCCGCTCCTTCTCGGCGCGGCCGTCCTCGCGGTCGTGCTGGCGCTGCTCGTCCTCGCCCGGGCGAGGACGCGCCGGCTCGCGACGGCCGGCGTCGTCGGCCTCGCGCTCGTGGCGGCCGCGGTCGCCGGGTCGACGAACGACGCCGTCGCGAAGGAGGGCTTCGCCGACTGGGCGAGCTGGGACCTCTACGACCGGCCCGACGACCCGGTCGACGTCGCCTACGTGTGGGACGCGAACTACGACGGGATCGAGTTCCCGGAGAAGCGCACGACCGTCTTCACGGTCGAGACCGAGGGCGTGCGGCGCTCGCTCTACTGGCGCGCCACGTCGCTCGACGAGTTCACCGGCCGCGTGTGGCGCGAGTCGCTCGAGACGGCCGCGTTCTTCAACCCGGGCGAGCCGATCGACGTCGGGCCCGTCGACCCGCTTCTGCCGGAGGAGGCGCGCGACTCGGAGAACTGGGTGCGCCAGGACGTGCGCATCGCCGCGCTCGCCGACGTGCGGCTGGTCGGCTCCGGCCAGGCCGTCCGCTGGGAGGTGACGGGCGACCAGCGCCGCGTCCTCTCCACGAACGGCGCCGTCCGCCAGCAGGGGCGGCTCGAGCGGGGACAGCGCTACACGGTCTGGAGCCATGTCCCGCGCGCGCGGCCCGCCGAGCTCGACGGCGCCGGGACGAGCTACCCGGTCGAGGTGGTCGACCGCTACCTGCGCGTGCGCCCGGCGGAGGCGTCGCTCGGGCTCGACGAGGGTGCGAGCGACGGTCGCATGCCGGTCTTCGGCGAACGCGACCGCGAGGCGGCCGTGGAGGGGTTCTTCTCCTCGCGCTCGACGTTCGCCGCCTATCAAGACTTCTACCGCACCGCGCGCGAGGTGACCGCAGGGGCGGAGACGCCGTACGAGGCCGCCGCAGCGCTCGAAGCGTGGTTCCGCGGGTCGCGCGGCGGGTTCGTCTACGACGAGCAGCCGCCGAGCGCGGCCAACGTCCCGCCGCTCGCCTTCTTCCTCGAGGCCCGGCGCGGCTACTGCCAGCACTACGCGGGCGCGATGGCGCTCATGCTGCGCTATCTCGGCGTGCCCGCGCGCGTGGCTGCAGGGTTTACGAGCGGGAGCTACGACGCGGGCGAGCAGCGCTGGACCGTCACCGACCACAACGCGCACACGTGGGTCGAGGTGTACTTCCCGCGTTACGGCTGGATCCCGTTCGACCCGACGCCGGGTCGCGGGGAGCTCTCCGCGGAGTACTCGCCCGCCTCGCCCGCGTTCGACGCCGCCGAGGCGGCGAGGCTCGGCGGCGGGCTCGCCGACATCCCCGAGGTGCGCGAGCAGATCGAGCAGGCGAACGCGCTCGAGCAGCGGGAGACGGGCGCGCTCGGCTCTCCGGGCGGCGGCGTCGGCTCGGTCGCGGCCGAGCGCGGCCCGGGCATCGCCGGCATCGTCCTGCTCGTCGTGGGCGGCGCCCTCGCGCTCCTCCTCGCCGTGAAGGAGGCCCGCCGCCGGCTGCGGTACGCGACCCGCGACCCGCGCGTGCTCGCGGCCGCCTGCCGGCGCGACCTCGCGGGCTACCTCGCCGACCAGGGCGTCGCCGTCCCGGCGAGCGCGACGACGCAGGAGCTCGGCCGGCTCGCGGAGGCCCGGTTCGGCGTCCATCCGGAGCTCTTCGTCCGCGCGGTGTCGGAGGCGCGCTACGGACCCGAGCGGGAGTCCCGGCGCGGCGCGCGGCTGGCCCGCAAGGAGCTGCGGCGGCTGCGCGGCGCGATCCGGAGCGGGCTCGGCATCGGGGAGCGGCTGCGCGGCGCGGTCAGCCTGCGCTCGCTCGCCGCCTGAGAAACGGCGCGGCGAGGAAGAGGGCGAACGCGGCCGCGAGGCAGGCCCAGCCGAACGCGTCTCCGATCCGGGCGTACGGCGTGGCGCCGTCCCGCACTCGGATCTCGCCGACGAGCGCCGTGCGCCGCTTCTCCAGCCCGGCGTCCGCGGCGAGCGAGCCGTCCGCCGCGACGATCGCGGAGCCGTGCCGCCAGTCGGCGCGGACGAGCGGAGCCCCGAGCGCGACGGCGAAGAGCCGCGCGAGCGCGCGCTGGCGCCGCGCGAGCGCCTCCCAGTCGTGCGTCGACGAGAGGAGGAGCTCGGCGCCCGCGTCGGTCAGCCGCCGCGCCGGGCCGGGCGCCTGCATGTCGACGCCGAGCAGCGCCCCGAGCGCCGGCTCGCCGGCCTCGAGCGGCCCGGCCGGCGCCTCCGCGGCCTGCTCGCCGAGGTACCACATCGGCCGCTGCTTCCGCCGGGCCGGCGCGAGCGTGCCGTCGGGCAGCGCGGCGACGGCGGCGCCGGCGCTGTCGCTCCGCAGGAAGTACGGGGCGACGATCAGCGCGCCGGTCTCCTCCGCGAGGCCTGCGAGCGCGGCCCGCACGCTCCCGTTCTCGTGCGGGTCGACCCAGAGCGTCGCCTCCGGCCAGAGGACGATCTCGGCCCCGTCGGCGGCCGCCTCGCGCGTGAGCGGGGCGAGGTCCGCGAGCAGGTCGAGGCTCGCCCGCTCGAGGTCGCGGCTCACGGAGCGCAGGTAGCGGTTCACGCGCAGGTCGAACTCGGCCGTGTCGTAGCCGGGCTGCACGGCGGCGACGCGCACCGTGTCGCCGCCCGGCTCCGTGTCGACTAGCAGGGTCGCGACGGCGAGAGCGGCGGCGAGCGCGAGCGGCGCGAGCGCGACCCGCCGGGGCCGCGCGACGAGGAGCGCCGCGAGCGCGAGCCCGGAGGCGACGAGCGCGAACGTCAGGAGCCAGGGGCCGCCGAGCGCCGCGAGACGCGCGGGCGGGGCTCCCGCCTGCGAGAGGAACAGCGGCCCCCAGAACCCTCCCGGGTCGAGGTGGGTCCGCACGACGTCGAGCGCCGTCCAGGCCGTCGCCGCCACGACGACGGAGGCGAGCGCGACGCCTGCGCTGCGCGGCCGCCCGAGCGGAAGCGGCTGCGGGAAGCGCAGCGCGTAGAGGAGGAGCGTCGCCGCCGGCACGAGGACGAGCGCGACGACGAGCACCGGCGAGCCGGCGACGAGGATCGGCACCGGTGGCTCGCCCCACTGGTCGTCCGCGAGCCCGAACGGGAGCGCCGGCACGAGCTCGAGCTCGAGCGCGATCCCGAACGCGAGCGGTAGCGCCGCCCGGCCCGCGCGCGTCTCGGGCCGCGCGAGCGCGAGCGCCCCCGCCGGGACGAGCGCGACCCAGCCGAGCGCCCAGAGCCCGACCGAGGGCGAGGCGAGCCACAGGAGGACGCCGCTCGCAAGCGGCGCGGCAACGAGGACGGCGGCGCGCGGGGACATGCGACCATGATCCTCGTGGATGCCGTCGTCATGGCCGCGGGGGAGGGGCGGCGGCTCCGCCCGCTCACCGGGCGCTGGGCGAAGCCGGTCCTGCCGATCGACGGGCGCCCCGTGCTCGCCACGCTCCTCCGCGAGCTCGCCGCGGTCGGGCCGAAGACCGTCTGGCTCGTGACCGGCCATCTCGCGGAGCAGGTCGAGCGGCTCGCGGGCGACGGCTCGGCGTTCGGCCTGCGCGTGCGGACGGTCCGGCAGCCGGAACCGGTCGGGTCGGCCGACGCGGTGCGCCGCGCGCTCGAGGCGGGCGCGACCGCGCCGCTCCTCGTCGTCGCCGCCGACACGGTCTTCGCGGCGGGCGACCTCGAGCGGGCCCGCGCCGCGTGGGAGGCGTCGGGCGCGCAGGGCGGGCTCGGCGTCCGCCCGCTCCCGCCGGAGGAGCTCGGCGAGCGAACCCGCGTCCGCGTCGAGGACGGCAGGCTCGCCGCCTTCGGCGAGGAGAGCCGCGACGAGGACGGCGCCGTCGTGACGGGCGCGCCGCTCTGGTTCCTCGACCCGTCGCTCGCGGCCCGGGTGCCCGCCGTCCCGGGCCCGCCGTACGAGCTCGCTTCCGCATTCGGGGCCGCGCTCGCCGCCGGCGAGGCCGTCGCCGCCCTTTCGCTCGGCCCGACACGCGACCTCACGCGCCCGGCCGACCTCGTCGCTCGCAACTTTCCCTATCTTTCGGGAGAGGGGCCATGAGCGAGACCTACGACCTCTTCCAGCAGGGACGCGACCACCTCAAGGCGGGGCGGAACGCACAGGCCACCGTCGCGCTCGAGAAGGCGAAGCGCCGCGAGCCGGAGAAGGCCTCGATCCGCGAGGCGCTCGGGATCGCGTACTTCCGCATCCGGCGCTTCAAGGAGGCGGAGAGCGAGTTCCGCGCGATGCTCGACCTGACGCCGGTCGACCACTACGCGCACTTCGCGCTCGGCCGCTCGCTCGAGAAGCAGGGCCGCGCCCGGGAGGCTGCGCGCCACTACCGGCTGGCCACGTCGCTTCGCCCGCAGAGCCGCGACTACCAGCGTGCGCTCGAGGGGCTCGAAGGCGACGAGTAGGGCCGCGTGCGCGCGGTCGTCCAGCGCGTCTCGTCCGCCGCGGTCGAGGCGGACGGCGAGACCGTGGGCGAGATCGGCGCCGGCCTCTGCGTCCTGGTCGGGATCGCGGAGGGCGACGCGGAGGACGACGCCGCCCGCCTCGCCGGCCGGGTCGCGCGCCTGCGGATCTTCCCGAACGACGAGGGCCGCTTCGACCGGAGCGTCCTCGACACGGGCGGCGCCGCGCTCGTCGTCAGCAACTTCACGCTCCTCGCGGACACCGCCAAGGGCAACCGGCCGAGCTTCTCCGCCGCCGCCGCGCCCGAGCATGCGGAACCGTTGTACGACCGCTTCTGCGCCGCGCTGCGCGAGGAAGGCGTAGCCGTCGAGACCGGCCGCTTCGGTGCGCTCATGACCGTCCGGATCGAGAACGACGGGCCGGTCACGATCGTGCTCGGCGCCTGAGCGCCGAGAGCAGCGAAAACGCGCGCTCTTGCTATCCTCGAAACGACATTTCCCCGGCTGTTGGAGAAATGGGCGCGCGGCGCCCATTTTTCGTCAGAGGAGCAAAACGCATGACGCAGGTTCACGAGAGAGAGCGCGAGCTGCACCGCGAGGTGGCCGCCCGGGTCGAGGGCGCGCTGCCCGCCGTCGAGGTGCTCGCCGTCGAGCTGCGCGGGCCCGAGCAGCTCTGCGTCTACGTGGACCGGCCGGAGGGCGTCGACCACGAGCTGTGCGTCGAGGTGACGGGCATGCTCCGCGACTACCTCGAGCGCTACGGGCTCGAGGTGTCCTCACCGGGGCCGGAGCGGCCGCTCCGCACGCGCGAGCACTTCGCGCAGGCGACGGGCCGCAGGGTCGCGCTCCGCACGGCGCACGAGCTGGCCGGGCGCAAGCGCTTCCGCGGCGAGGTCGTCGCCGCGGGGGAGGAGAGAGTGACGCTTTCCGGCGCGTCCGGGGAGCGGTTCGAGGTGCCGTATGACGAGATCGTGCGGGGGAATCTGATCGACGAAGGGTTGACGAGATGAGCCGAGAGATCCTGGAGGCCGTCAGGGAGATCGAGCGCGAGAAGGGGATCGAGGAGGACACCCTCGTCCACGCGCTCGAGGACGCCCTGCTCGCGGCCTACAAGAAGACACCGGGCGCGGCCCGCCACGCGCAGGTCGAGCTCGACGATCGCGGGGACTTCCGCGTCTGGGCGGTCGAGCTTCCCGCGGACCTCGAGGAGCGCCTGCTCGAGGAGGCGCGCGAGCGCGCGATCACCGAGCTCGAGGAGGCGGAGGCCGCGAACGGCGAGCGCTCGCACACGCTCATCCTCGACGAGGACCTGGACATCGACTGGTCGCAGGTGCCGGACGACCAGGTCGAGCGCTCCGACGTGACGCCCGAGGACTTCGGCCGGATCGCCGCGCAGACGGCGAAGCAGGTGATCCAGCAGCGGATCCGCGAGGCCGAGCGCGCGATGATGTACGACGAGTACGTCGACCGCGTGACCGAGGTCGTGACCGGGATCGTCCAGCAGGCCGGCGACCGGAACAACATCCTCGTCGACCTCGGCAAGGTCGAGGCGCTCCTCCCGCGCTCCGAGCAGGTGGACGGCGAGCGCTACGAGCAGGGCTCCCGCATCAAGGCCGTGATCACCGAGGTGCGCTCGGGGACGAAGGGGCCGCAGGTCATCCTCTCGCGGCGCGACCCGGAGCTGATCAAGACGCTCTTCGAGCTCGAGGTGCCGGAGATCGCCGACGGTCTCGTCGAGATCCGCGCCGGCGCCCGCGAGCCGGGCTATCGCTCGAAGATCGCGGTCGAGGCGCATATGCAGGGGGTCGACCCGGTCGGCGCCTCTG
>JAICNY010000005.1 GCA_025930955.1 Thermoleophilia bacterium | reverse complement strand
GGCTTCGGGATCGAGCGCCTCCGCCGCCGCCCCGGCCGCCTCGGCGAGCTCGGTCGTGTGCCGCAGCCGCTCGCGCTCCGAACGCAGCCGCTCCTCGTCCCCGGGCCCGAGGCCGTCCGCGCGGGCGACGAGCTCACGCAGCTCGGCGAGGCGCGCCTCGCGCCCCGACGCGGCGTCCGCGAGCTCGTCCCGGGCCCGGCGCGCCGCGAGCAGCGTCCGCCACGCGCGCGCGAGCTCGGCGCGGCGGCGCAGCTGCTCGTCCCCGGCGAACGCGTCGAGGAGGTCGAGCTGGAACGACGGCCGCGCGAGCCGCCGCTGCTCGAACTGGCCGGACATGGCGAGGAGCCGCTCGACGAGCTCCGCGAGCTCCTCACGCGGGACGCTCCTCCCCCATGCGTACGCGCGCGTGCGGCCGTCCGCGAAGACCCGCCGTGCGGCGACGAGCGTCGGCTCGTCGTCGGGTCGAAGCTCGGCGATCGAGGCGAGGGCCGGGTCGTCGAGGACGCCTTCGGGCAGGTCGAGCTCGGCCTCGACGTACGCCTCGGTCGCGCCCGGGCCGACGTATCCGGCATCGCCGCGCGCGCCGAGCAGGAGGCCGAGCGCCTGCGCGAGGATCGTCTTGCCGGCGCCCGTCTCGCCCGTGACGGCGTTCAGGCCGGGCGCGAAGCGGAGCTCGGCCTCGCGGATGAGGACGAAGCTCTCGATGCGGAGGCCGCGGAGCACGGCCTACGGGAAGACCTCGTGGTAGCGCGTGAAGAACGTGACCTCCGGCAGGAGCGCGAGGCGCGTTCGCTGCTCGCCGAGGCCGACCTCGAGGCGCTCGCCGGGCGCGAGCTCGCCGATCCGGTGCCCGTCCGCAAGCACGGCGACCGGCACGCCGTCGGTGCGGTTCTCGACCCCGAGGACGAGCCCGCGCGGCACGACGAGGGGCCGGGCGTGGAGCGTATGCGGCGCGACGAACGAGATCGCCATCGCGTCGAGCCCCCACATGAGCACCGGGCCGCCGTTCGAGAGGTTGTACGCGGTCGAGCCGGACGGGCTGGCGCAGATGACGCCGTCGCAGCGATGCGCGCCGAGATCCTCCCCGCCGATGTCCCACCCGAGCTCGATAATGCGCCCCAGGCGCCCGCTCGTGGCGACGGCGTCGTTGATCGCCGGGTACGAGCGCCCACCCACGTCCGCGCGGAGCGTCGCGAGCTCGGCCACGCGGTACTCGCCGGCGAAGACGCGTGCCGCGGCGTCCTCGAGCTGCGACTCGTCGACGCTCGTCAGGAACCCGACGCGGCCGAAGTTGACCCCGAAGACGGGTACGTCCGTGCCGAGGAACGCGTGGAGCGCCCGGAGCATCGTGCCGTCGCCGCCGAGGACGATCGCGACGTCCGGCTCGCCGTCCGCGTCGACGAGCTCGACGCCGGCGTCGGCCGCGACCCGCTCGAGCCGGGCGAGCGCGTCGCCGAGCCGTTCCGCCTTCCCGTGCGGGACGACGGCCGCCCGGCGCACCGCCTCAGCCGACCGCGGACTCGATTCGAGCATCGTCGAGCGCCGAGCCCGCGGGCTCGGCGGCGAGGTAGAGGAAGAACTCCCTGTTGCCCTTCGGCCCGGGGAGCCCTGAGTCCACGACGTCGAGGACG
Source organism: Thermoleophilia bacterium (assembly GCA_025930955.1). Classification (GTDB taxonomy): domain Bacteria; phylum Actinomycetota; class Thermoleophilia; order Gaiellales; family Gaiellaceae; genus JAICNY01. Next base: position 36,474 of record JAICNY010000005.1, on the reverse strand, counting down.
CCCGCGCCCCACGAGGGCGCCCGCTCGACCGCCTCACGGAGGACGCGGCGGTGGACGGCGGGGTCGCGGACGACGCCGCCCTTGCCGACGTCGGCCGGCCCGGCCTCGAACTGCGGCTTCACGAGCGCGAGCGCGCGCCAGCCCGGCGCGGCGCAGCGGAGCGCGGCCGGAAGCGCCTTGTCGAGCCCGATGAACGAGACGTCGCAGACGACGAACGTCGGCGCGAACGGAAGGGCGGCGCAGTCGAGGCGGCGGACGTTCGTCCGCTCGAGGACGGTCACGCGCGGGTCGTCGCGCAGCTTCGGGTGCAGCTGGCCGTAGCCGACGTCGAGGGCGCAGACCCGGGCCGCGCCGGCCTGGAGGAGGCAGTCGGTGAAGCCGCCGGTCGAGGCTCCCACGTCGAGGCAATGCTCCCCGGCCACGTCGAGGTCGAGCGCGTCGAGCGCGTTCGCGAGCTTCTCGCCCCCGCGCGAGACGAAGCGCGGGCCCGGCGCGACCTCGAGCGGCGCCGCCTCCTCGACCTGCTCGCCGGCCTTCTCGTGGCCCTTCACGCGTCCGGCGAGGACGAGCGCCTGCGCCTGCGCGCGGCTCTCCGCGAGGCCGCGCTCGACAAGGAGGACGTCCAGCCGCTTCTTCACGGAGGCCAGCTTAGTCGCCTGCCCCGCCGATTCCCTGCCCGCGCGTGCGGCTGTGGACGAGGTTTTCAGCTTTCTTGTAGATTCGCGCCGTGCTCCTGCTCGTCCGGATCGCCGTCTGGTGGGTGACGAACCTCGCCGCTCTCTGGGTCGCTGCCGAGCTCGTGGAGGGCATCGCGTACGACGACTTCTGGGCGCTCGCGCTCGCGGCGCTCGTCTTCGCCATCGTCAACCTCGTGCTGCGGCCGCTCGTCATCCTGCTGACGCTCCCGGCCGTCCTCCTCACGTTCGGGATCCTGCTCCTCTTCATCAACGCGTTCATGGTCTGGCTGACCGGCCAGATCGTCCCGGGCTTCGAGGTGGACGACTTCTTCTGGGCCGCCGTCCTCGGAGCGCTCGTCGTCTGGGTCGTGAACTTCGTGCTCGACCGGGTCTTCGACGCGTTCACGTAGCCGGACGGAGCGGGGTCTCGACGACGACCCAGGGCGCGGCGTCGAGCGCCGCACGCATGGCCGACTCGTCCGTGAACGTCCCGCCGAGCACGCGGCCCTCGAACGAGACGGCGAACTGCGGCTCGCTGAACGGCCACGGCGCGACGCGCACATGCGGCCCGTCGGCCGAGAGCGTGAAGCCGGCGACGGCCCGCGAGTCGCTCACGCCGTGCACGAGCGCGAGCGAGAGCGCGTCCCACGTGAAGACGAGCTCCCGGTTCCGAGCGAGCTCGACGGGGCCGGCGCCGAGCGACCTGCGCAGGGTCTCCTGGAAGGCCCGCTCGCGACCGAGATACGCGTCCACGATCGCCGCGTGCTCCGGGGGCGGCGGGAAGCGCTCGACGAGGAGCGTTCCATGAAGCGACACGAGGAGCGCCGCGTAGCGCGACTGCGGCACGAGCCGCTTGCCGGCGCCGGCCCAGAGCGCGAGCCGGCGCGGCACCGGCAGGTCGGCGAACGTGTACGGAAGCCCGGTCGCCGCGTCGAGCTCCGGCGCGAGCTCCCACCCGGTCCAGCCGACGTCGTGCTGCTCCGCCGCGAGGCAGACGGCGTCGCGCGGCGCGAACGGGTCCGCCCACGCGCGGGCGAGCGCGCCCGCGACGAGCGCGTGCGCGGGCTGCCCGACGACGACGAGCTCGTCGCCGGCCCGCCGGTGGAGCATCAGGCGCGCCGGTCGCGGATCGAGCCGGCGAGCTCCGCGAGGACGGTCGTGTCGACCGGGAGGGCGGCCAGCCGGTCCTCGACCCGCGCCCGCGTCTCGTCCGCGAGCGCACGCGCGCGCTCGAGCCCGTGGAGCGAGACGTACGTGACCTTTCCGGACGCCTCGTCCTTCCCGGCGGTCTTCCCGAGCTCCTCCGTCGTCGCGGTCGCGTCGAGGAGGTCGTCGACGATCTGGAAGAGGAGCCCGAGCTCCGCGCCGAGCGCGGCCCACGGCTCGCGCTCGGCCTCCCCGAGGCCTGCGACGGCCGTTGCGGCCAGGACGGACGCACGGATCAGGCGCCCCGTCTTCAGCGCGTGGAGCTCGGCGAGCCCGTCGGCGTCGAGCCCCCCGTTCGTCGTCACGTCGAGGTACTGGCCGCCGATCATCCCGAGCGTCGCGTCGGCGAGCACACGGGCGACATCCGGCGCCGGGTACGCGAGCGCGAGCCGGAAGGCCTCCGTGAGGAGCGCGTCCCCCGCGAGGATCGCGACGTCCTCGCCGAAGCGGACGTGTGCGCTCGGCCGGCCGCGCCGCAGGTCATCGTCGTCCAGCGCGGGCAGGTCGTCGTGCACGAGCGAGAACGTGTGCACGAGCTCGAGCGCGCAGGCGGCGTCCACGAGCTCGTCCGGCCGGCGGCCGAGCGCCTCCCCCGCCGCGAGGCAGAGCACCGGCCGGATCCGCTTCCCGCCCGCGAGGAGGGAGTACCGCAGCGCCTCCTCGAGCGCGCCGAGGTCGGGCGAGAACGCGAGCTTCCCGAGCCGCGCCTCGACGAGCCGCCGCAGCTCGTCAGGCCGGTGCATCGGGTGCGTCGGCGCGCAGGCGGTCGATCTCCGCCTGCACCTCGCGCGCGAGCTCGGCCATCGTCGCAAGGAGCTCGACCGCCTCCTCCGACTCCTCCGTCTTCTCGATCGCCGCGAGCGTCTCCTCGAGCTCGGCGAGGAGCCCTTCCAGCCGCCCGCCCGGCTCCGGCCCGACCCCGCTCATGCCGCCTCCCGCGCGATCCGGCCGAGGATCCCGTTCACGAGCCGCGCCGCCTCGTCGGAGGCGTAGCGCTTCGTCAGCCGCACCGCCTCGTCGATCACGACCTCGGTCGGCGGCTCCCCCCGGTCGAGCTCGAAGAGCGCGACGCGCAGGACGTTCCGCTCGACCGCGCCCAGGCGGTCGGCCGGCCAGCCGGTCGCCGCGGCGGTAAGCCGGGCGTCGAGCTCGGGCGCGCGCTTCGCGACCCCCTCGGCGAGGTCGCGCGTGAACGGGTCGACGTCCCCCTCGTAGAGCGAGCCGAGCGGCCGTCCGGTCACATCCCACTGGAAGAGCATGAACACCGCCGCGCGCCTGGCCTCCCGGCGCGACGTCATGCCGCCGCGAGCCCCAGCCCGGCCCAGCTCTCGGCGAGGAAGCCGGTCGTGTAGTCGCCGCTCCGGAACCCGTCGCTTGCGAGAATCGCGAGGTGGAGCTCCCGCGTCGTCGGGATCCCGTCGAGCTCGAGCTCGGCGAGCGCGCGGCGCGCGCGGGCGATCGCGCCCGGGCGGTCGTCCGCCCACACGATCACCTTCGCGATCAGCGAGTCGTAGAACGGGGGGATGACGTACCCCTCGAAGACGTGCGTGTCGACGCGCACCCCCGGCCCGAGCGGCGGGCGGAACCGGGTCACCGCGCCCGGCGCGGGGCGGAAGTCGTGGGTGGGGTCCTCGGCGTTGATCCGCAGCTCGATCGCATGGCCGCGCAGCTCCGCTCGGCCCGTGCGCGGGAGCCCCTCCCCCGCCGCCACGCGCAGCTGCGCCTGCGCGAGGTCGATCCCCGTGAGCAGCTCGGTCACCGGATGCTCGACCTGGAGCCGCGTGTTCATCTCGATGAAGTAGAACCGCCGGTCCGCGTCGACGAGGAACTCGATCGTGCCGGCGCCGCGGTAGCGGAGCGTCTCGACCGCGCGCGCGGCGGCCGCCTCCATCTCCTCTCGGAGCTCGGGCGTGAGGGCCGGCGAGGGCGCCTCCTCGACGAGCTTCTGGTGGCGGCGCTGGATCGAGCAGTCGCGCTCTCCCAGCGTGAGCACCCCGCCCTCGCCGTCGCCGAGCACCTGGATCTCCACGTGCCGTGCGCCGACGACGGCCTTCTCGACGTAGAGCGAGCCGTCGGAGAACGCCGACTCGGCCTCGGCGGACGCCATCCGGTACGCCGCCTCGATCTCGCCCGGGTCGCCGACGAGGCGCATCCCGCGCCCGCCGCCGCCGGACGCGGCCTTGAGGAGGAGCGGGTAGCCGATCTCGCGGCCGAGGGCCCGGGCGCCGTCGAGCGTTGCGGGCCCGTCGGAGCCCGGCACGAGTGGGACGCCGGCCTCCGCGACCGTGGTCTTCGCGCGGATCTTGTCGCCCATCGTCTCGATCGTCTCCGGCGCGGGACCGACGAAGACGAGGTCGTTGTCCTCGCACGCGCGCGCGAACCCGGCGTTCTCAGCGAGGAAGCCCCAGCCCGGGTGGACGGCGTCGCACCCGGTCGTCGTGCCCGCGGCGATGAGCGACGGGATGCTGAGGTAGCTCTGTTGGGCCGGGGGCGGGCCGATGTGCACCGCGTGGTCGGCGAGGCGGACGTGAAGCGAGTCGCGGTCTGCCGTCGAGTAGACGGCGACCGCCTCGAGCCCGAGCTCGTGGCACGCCCGCACGATCCGAACGGCCACCTCGCCCCGGTTGGCGACGAGCACCCGGCGCAGCTTCACCGTCGGGCCCGCCCGTGGACGAGTCGCCACGCTTCCGGCACGACGACGTCACCATGCGCGCGCTTCGCCGGGTTACGCTCGAAGCGGTGGGTGGCGAGCGGCCGGCCCCGGCGACGTGTGGCCACGGCGGCCACGGCTACACCGCGTCGAGCGGGCGGCCGTTCAGGGGCTCGAGCTCGAAGAGCAGCTCGCCGTACTCGACCGCCTGCGCGTTCTCGACGCAGATCGTGCGAACGAGCGCCTCGCTGTCCGCCTTCACCTCGTTCATGAGCTTCATCGCCTCGAGGATGCAGAGCGTCTGGCCCGGTGTGACGAGATCGCCCGCCTCGACGAACGGCGGCGCGCCCGGCGACGGGGCGCGGTAGAACGTCCCGACCATCGGGGCCTCGACGCGGATCATGTCGCTCACGGGCGGCGGGAGCGGGGCCTCCGGGAGGCCGTCGCCGTCGTCCGCCGCGGCCGGGACGAGCGGCGCCTGCGCCGCGACGGTCGCGCCCTCCGCCTGGCGGCGGACGGTCACGCGCCACTCGCCCTCCTCGATCGTGAGCTCGCCGATCCCGGACTCCTGGACGACCCGGATGAGGTCGCGGAGCCGCTCCGACTCGCTGCGCCCCAGCCCGCCGGCCGCGTCCTCGTCGCGGCGGCCGCGGGCGCGGATCGCGCGCAGGAGGCCTTCCGCCTGGTCGCCGAAGAGCGCGAGCAGGAGCAGCTCCTCCTCGCTCGCGGCGATGCCCTCGGCGTGCTCGCGGAGCGCGTCGAGCTCCACGGGCGGCTCCCCGTCCGCGGGCCCGGCCTCGCGGACGAGGCTGATGGCGCGCCGCACGGCCGGGTCGATCTCGCCCGGCGGCGACCCGTAGCGGCCCTCCACGAGGTCGCGGAGCTCGTCCACGACGAGCTGCCAGCGCGCCCCCGAGAGCACATGGATGAGTGCCTGCGAGCCGAGCACCTGCCCGATCGGCGACGCGAGCGGGGGCCAGCCTGCCTCCCGGCGGATCGCGGTCAGCTCCTCGAGGACCGCGTCGAGCCGGTCGCCGAACGACTGGCTGCGGAGATGGGCGTCGAGCTCGGCGACGAGCCCGGCCGGCAGGCTGTGCTCGGCCGCCCGCACCGCGACGCGCGGCGAGAGCGGCGCCACCGGCTCCTCGCCAATCGCGTCGTCCACGAGCTCGCACACCTCCCAGAGCAGGTCGAGGTCGACCCCCGGGTCCTGGCCGAGCCCGGCGAGCGAGCGCGCGGCCGACTCCGCCGAAACTCGGTACAGCGAGAGCGCGACCGGATAGATCGCGCACGCGATCAGGTCGGCGCCGGCGCGCGCGGCCTCGAGCGCCGAGGCGAGCGCCGAGCCCCCTGCGCCCTGGACGTACAGCCCGACCGGCAACCCGCTCAGCTCCCGGACACGCTCGACGAGCTCGCGGGCCGTCGCGGGGTCGAGCGACCCGGTCGGATCGTGAATGAGGACGCGGGCGGGCGAGAGGTCGGCGAGATGCTGAGCGCGCTCGAGCAGTGCGTCGGTCGCGTCGGCCGGCCCGGGGCTGTGCACGAGCCCCACGGAGAGCTCCTTCTCGGCCGCGTGGATCGCCTCGGCCGCCTCGCGGAGGTTCGTGAGGTCGTTCAGCGGATCGTGGATCCGAAAGACGTCGATCCCGTTCGCGGCCGCCGTCTTCACGAAGCGGCGCACGACGTCGCTCGAGAGCGGGCGCGACCCGACGAGGAAGCGGCCGCGGAGCGCCATCCCGAGCGGCGTCTCACAGCGCGCGCGCAGCGTCCGGATCCGCTCCCACGGGCTCTCCACGCCGCGCCGCACGGCCGCGTCGAAGCAGCCGCCGCCGGTCACCTCGAGCGCCGCGAACCCCGCCCGGTCGAGCCCGTCGGCGACCTCGAGAAGCCGCGCCGTCTGGACGCGCCCCGCGAGCGGCTCCTGGGAGAGGAGCCGGATCGTCGTGTCGACGAGCGCGGCCATGGGCGCAGTCTAAGCGCGGGAGATGTAGCGGCCCTCGCGCGGATCGACCTTGATCCGCTCGCCGACGTCGACGAAGAGCGGGACCTGGACGACCGCCCCCGTCTCGAGAGTCGCGGGCTTCGTCACGTTCGAGACCGTGTCGCCGCGGACGCCGGGCTCGGTCTCCGTCACCTGGAGCTCGACCGACGCCGGAAGCTGGATCCCGGCGGGCTTCCCGTCCACGAGCAGGAGCTGGACCGAGGACGACGGCTGCAGGTACGGCAGCTCGTCCCCGACGTCGGCGCGGAGCAGGTTGATCTGCTCGAACGAGCCCTCGTCCATGAAGACGACCTCGTCGCCCGCGTCATAGAGGTACTGGACGCTCTTCGTCTCCGTGCGGATCCGCGGCATCTTCTCGCCCGCGCGGAAGGTCTTGTCGACGACGGAGCCGGTCTCGACGCTCTTCAGCTTCGTGCGGACGAACGCGCCGCCCTTGCCGGGCTTCACGTGCTGGAACTCGACGATCCGCCAGATCTGCCCGTCCACCTGGACGTGCATCCCGTTCTTGAACTGGTTCGTGGAGACCTGCTCGGCCACGGGCGAGGATTGTAGTGACGACCGCGCAACGAGGCGCCGGCCGCTCCCCGGTCGCCGGCGCCTTTCGTTCGGCCCGACCGCTACGCGAGCGTCACGAGCTCCTTCGTGAACGCCGTCAGGACCTCGGGCTCGTCCTCGGTCACGATCACGAGGTCCTCGATGCGGACGCCGCCGACGCCAGCGAGGTAGACGCCCGGCTCGACCGTCACGACGTTCCCCGCCTCGAGCACCGCGTCCGAGGTGTCCGCGAGCCGGGGCGCCTCGTGCACCTCGAGCCCGACCCCGTGGCCGAGCCCGTGGAGGACCTCGTAGCCCTCCGCTTCGAGCCGGCGCCGGGCGACGGCGTCCACGTCGCGCGCGGACGCGCCGGCTCGAACCGCGGCGAGCGACTCGGCCTGGGCCTCGCGGCAGGCCGCGTACGCGCGGGCGAGCTCGTCGGGCAGCGGGCCCGTGGCGAAGGTCCGGGTGCAGTCGGACGCGTAGCCGTCGAGGGCCGCGCCGAGGTCGACGATCAGCGTCTGGCCGGGCTCGATTCGTCGGCCGCCGGGATGGTGATGCGGGAGGGCCGCGTTCGGCCCGGCCGCAGCGATCGTCTCGAAGGCGAGTCCGTCGGCGGCCGCGTCGTGGACGAAGCCCGCGAGCTTCCACGCGAGCTCGGCCTCGGTCGCGCCGAGGACGCCTCCATCTTCGGCGAGCCGCTCGTACACGGCGTTCGTGACCGCTGCGGCGCGCCGGATCGCGTCGAGCTCGCTGGGCTCCTTCACCGCGCGGAGGCGCTCGACGACGCCCGCCGTCGGAACGAGCTCGATGCCGCTTCCGGACAGCGCCTGCCAGGCGGCGTAGGTCAGGTGGCCGGACTCGAACGCCACGGGGCCGGAAACGAGGTCGCCGAGCCGCTCGCCGAGGAAGGAGGCGAGATCGCGCGAGGACTGGACGAGCTCGACCCCCTCGATCGCCCGCGCCGCCTCGACGTAGCGGCCGTCCGTGAGAAGCGTCGCCGCGTCCTCGCCGACGAGGACGGCCGCGTTCGAGCTCTCGAAGCCCGTCAGGTACCTGACGTTCGCCGGGGTGGTGACGAGGAGCGTGTCCGGGCCGCTTCGCGCCAGCTCGGCGCGGAGGCGATCCCGCCGGGCGGCGCTCACCGGCGCTCCGCCAGGTGGACGAGCGCCTCGCGGTAGCCCTCCGGGCCCTTCCCGATCACGCGCGTAGCGACGACGTCCTCGAGGACGGATTGGCGCCGCCACTCCTCGCGCTTCGCGATGTCGGAGAGGTGGACCTCGACGACCGGGCACTCGAAGAGCTCGACCGCGTCGCGGATCGCGTAGCTGTAGTGCGACCAGGCGCCCGGGTTCACGATGACGCCGTCCGCCCACGTTCGCGCCTCGTGGCACCAGTCGACGAAGCTCCCCTCGTGGTTCGTCTGCTGGCAGCGGACGGTGAGCCCGAGCTCGCGCCCCCAGCGATAGATCCGGTTCTCGAGCTCGTTGAGGCTGAGCCCGCCGTAGAGCGCAGGGTCGCGGTCGCCGAGCGCGTTCAGGTTCACCCCGTTCAGGACGGCGATCTGCACGCGGCGAGTCTAGTGCCGCGCATGGTGCGGCCACGATGAGGGAACTCTCATGGACGTTTCATGCTCGGCTCATCGCGCGGGACGGCCCCCACCCCTTCGATTCATCGCATCGGCGAGAAGCGCACGTGTCCGTGCCGCTTCGTGTCGAGTTCGTGTCAGTCGGCGATGAGCGCGTCGAGCGCCGCGCGGACCTCCTGCTCGGGCAGCTCGACGCCCCACTCGGGCTCGCCCGGTGCGCGTAGGAGCACGAGCCGCGGCCGGCCGGCGCGCCCCTTCTTGTCGCGGCCGAGCGCGGCCCACGCCGTCTCGCGGTCGACGCGCACCGGCTGCGGGCGGAGCACGTCCTCGACGACGTCCGTCGGCTGCCCGGAGAGCCGGAGCGCCGCGAGCAGCCCGAGCGCGACCGCATCCCCGTGGGCGAGCCCGTAGCCCGACGCCGCTTCGAGCGCATGCGCGAACGTGTGGCCGAGGTTGAGGATCGCCCGCCGCCCGCGCTCGTATGGGTCGGAGAGCACGACCCCGCACTTGAACGCGGCGCACGCGCGCACCATCTCCTCCTCGGGCAACTCCCACAGCGCGCGGCCGGTGAGGAGACCCGTCTTCACGACCTCGGCCATGCCCTGCCGGCGCTCGGCCCCGGGCAGCGTCGCGAGCACGTCGGGGTCGACCACGACCGCGCGCGGGAGGTGGAACCCGCCGACGAGGTTCTTGCCCTTCGCGAGATCGATCCCCGTCTTCCCGCCGATCGCGGCGTCCACCTGGCCGACGAGCGTCGTGGGAACGGCGATCCAGTCGACGCCGCGTAGGTACGTGGCCGCCGCGAAGCCCGCCGCGTCGAGCGTCGTCCCGCCGCCGATCGCGACGACGGTTCCGTCGCGTCCGACGCCGAGCTCCTCCCACAGGCGCCGGACGACGTCGAGCGTCTTGGCCGGCTCGCCGGAAGGCAGGGCCAGCACCGGCACGTCGGGCCCGAGGTCGTCCCACCAGGCGAGCCCGGGAAGGCGCTCGTCGGCCACGACGGTCGCGCCGGGCGCCGCCGCGGCGAGCGCGCCGGCGAGCGAGCCGCGCGCGACGCGAACGGCGAGGGCCGCCGTCAGGACGCCGTCCGCGTCGGCTGCCTCGGCCTCCGCGACGTCGGCGTAGAGCGCCGCGCGCTCGCCGAACAGCCCCCGGAAGCTCGCTTCGTCGCGCGCGAGCGGCCGGTCGGAGCGGCGGGCGCGGGCCCAGGCCGTGTCCACGTCGACGGCGAGCCGGACGACGAACGCCCGCCGGCGGAGGAGCGCACGCGTCGTCTCCGAGAGGATCGCGCCACCGCCGAGCGCGACAACCGCAGGCTCGTCGCGCGCGAGCGCCTCGGTGACGAGCGCCTCCTCGAGCCGCCGGAACTCCGGCTCGCCGCGCTCCTCGAAGAGCGCCGGGATCGGCCCGTGGCGGCGCTCGATCTCGGCGTCCGTGTCGACGAACGGGCGCTCCGCGAGCCGCGCGACGCGCGCACCGACGGTCGACTTCCCCGCGCCCATGAACCCGACGAGCGCGAGATGGCGCCCGAGCGCCCCGGGCCCTACCGCGGTGACCACGGGATGCGCTCGACGTACGCGCGCCGCGCGGCGCGGACGTCGTCCATCGCGTCGCCGCCGAACTTCTCGCGTGCCGCGTGGGCGAGCTCGAGCGCGACGCAGGCCTCCGCGACGATTGCGAGCGCCTCGACCGCGGCGACGTCCGAGCGCTCGACGAGCGCCTGCGCCGGCTCGCCGGTCTCGAGGTCGGCGGAGCGGAGCGCTCGCATGAGCGTCGGGAGCGGCTTCATCGCGGCGCGGACGACGATCTCCTCCCCGTTCGAGACGCCCGCCTCGATCCCGCCGGCGCGGTTCGTCTCGCGTCTATAGCCCGCCTCGTCGCGGAGGATCTCGTCGTGCGCCTCCGAGCCGCGGCGGCCGGCGAGGGCGCGCCCCTCGCCGATCTCGACGCCCTTCACCGCCTGCGTCCCCATGAGCGCGGCCGCGAGGCGCGCGTCGAGCCGCTCCTCCTTCGTCGCGTACGAGCCGAAGCCGGGCGGGACCCCGCGCGCGCGGATCTCCACGATTCCGCCGAGCGTGTCGCGATCGGCCCTCGCCGCGTCGACGGCGGCGCGCATGTCGTCCTCGCCGGTCGCGCCGCCGACCTCGACCGCGTGTCCCTCGACCTCGATCTCGAGCTCCCGCAGGAACGCCTTCGCAACGCCGCCCGCCGCGACGATCGCCGCGGTGTGCCGCGCGCTTGCGCGCTCGAGCGCATCGCGCACGTCGGCAAGCCCGTACTTCATCACCCCCGCGAGGTCGGCGTGCCCCGGGCGCGGGAGCGTGACCGCCTCCTTCCCCTTGCCCGCCGGCTCGCCCTCGGGGGGCCAGGGGCTCATCCCCCACCGCCAGTTCTCGTGGTCAGCGTTGCGGACGACGAGCGCGATCGGCGTCCCTAGCGTCCGGCCGTGCCGAAGGCCGGCGAGCACCTCGACGCGGTCCTGCTCGATGCGCTGCCGCGGGCTCCGCCCGTACCCCTGCTGGCGGCGCGCGAGATCGGCGTCGATCGCGTCCCGGTCCAGGACGAGCCCCGCCGGCACGCCCGTCAGGATCCCGACGAGCGCGGGGCCGTGCGACTCACCCGCCGTAGTGAGCACGAAGGGCACGCGACAAGCCTACTTCGGCATGCCGCGGACGCTCGAGCGCGGCGGCCGGGCACCCGCTCGGCACACTTTCGGCGCATTCCGGACGATGACGCTCGCCGCGCGCCCCGGTAGCGTTCGTGCTGGGACGCTCGCTCCCCCGATGGGGGGCGCTGGTCCGGCGGCCGCGCGCGGCGTCAGCCGGCCGAGCGAATCGCCGCGCGCATGACCTCGAGCGGCGCCTCCGCCCCGGTCCATCGCTCGAACGACGCCGCGCCCTGCCGGACGAGCACCTCGAGGCCGTCCACCACCTCGCACCCGGCCGCGCGCGCCGCCTCCACGAGCGCCGTCGGCCGGCCGTCCGGCCGATACGCGAGGTCGACGACGGCCTGTCTCGCTCCGACCGCGACGAGCGGCTCGTCGCGCACCGGCGTCGCGTGCACGAGGAGCGTCGCGTCGCCCGCCTCGGGCGGCCACTCGCGAGCGGCTTCCACGTCGGCCGCAGGGGCGACCGTCCGCAGGCGCGCGGCGAGCGCCTCCGCCCGCTCGCTCCGCCGCGCCGCGACGACGAGCGAGCCCGCGCCGCCGTCCACGAGCGCGGTCGCGACCGCCTGCGCCGCGCCCCCCGCGCCGAGCAGCAAGGCGCGGGCGCCGCGCACGTCCACCGCCTCCGTCACGGCGAGCCCGTCGGTCGACGAGCCGAGCACGCGACCGTCCTCGGAGACGACGAGCGTGTTCACCGAGCCCGCGCGCTCGGCCACGGGGTCGAGCTCGTCGCAGAACGCGATCGCCCCCGTCTTGTGGGGGATCGTCACGTTCGCCCCGGCGAAGCCGAGCGCGACGAGGCCTGTGAGCGCCGCCTCGAGCCGCCCCGCCTCGACCGGCAGCGGGACGTACGCCCAGTCGAGCCCGCGCGCGGCGAACGCGGCGTTCTGCATGCGCGGCGAGAGCGAGTGCGCGACCGGGCTCCCCACGAGCCCGACGAGCCGCGTCCCGCCCGCGATCAACAGTTCAGCCCGTCGCGCGGGTAGCTCAGGAACTCCTGCTCGCTCGCCGTGAAGAAGTGGCTCTTACAGTCGGCCTTGCGGATGAAGAAGAGGTGGTCGACCTCGGCCGGGTGCGCGGCCGCCTGGATCGACGCGAGGCCCGGGTTCGCGATCGGCGTCGGCGGCAGGCCGGCCCGGAGACGCGAGTTGTACGGCGAGTCCGTCTCGAGCTGGCTCTGCAGGATCGCCTGCGTGGGCGGGATGCCGAGCCCGTAGCGGATCGTCGCGTCGATCCCGAGCGGCATCCCGGCGGCGAGCCGGTTGTAGATGACGGCCGCGACGAGCGGTCGCTCGCGCGGGACCTGCACCTCCTTCTCGACCATCGACGCGATGATGAGGACGTCGTACGCGGTGAGGTTCTTCGAGCTCGCGTACTCGAGGTCGACCTTCTCCCACGCCGTCGCGAACGCCTCGAGCTGCATCCGGGCGAGCTGCCGCGACGTGGTCTCCTCGGTGAACTCGTACGTCGCCGGGAAGAGGAAGCCCTCGAGGTTCGGGTAGTTCGCGTCCTCGAAGTCGTCCGGCACCGGCCCGCGCCGCGTGGCCCGGAGATAAGCGGGCGCGCGAAGCGCCGGCTCGATATCCTTCTCGCGCTTGGCGATCCGGTTCACGGCGGAGATCCGCTCGGCCATTTGGGCGCGCGTGAACCCCTCGGGGAAGACGATCCTGAGCGTCGGAAGCTGCGGCTCCGTCGCGGCCGCGGGCGGAGGAGGCGGAGGAGGCGGCGGCTCCTCGCGGATCGCCCGCGTGACCCCCCAGGCGAGCCCGGCCACGATTGCCGCCGCGAGGAGCACACCGCCGAGCGCCGCGAAGGTCGCCGCGCGCGGGCTCCCGCCGGAGCGGTGCCTCACGTACGGCTCGCGCTCAGCCATTCGAGGTACGAGGCGAGGAGGTGGGCAGCGGCGAGCGCGTCCTCCTCGGCGCGCGCGCCGGCGGCGGCGGATCCCGCCGCGAGACGAGTCGTGAAGCGCTCGTCCCACGTTTCGACGGGGACGTCGACCGCCTCCTCGAGCGCGACGACGAAGCGCTCGGTCTCGTCGGCCTGCGCGCCCCGCTCGCCGCGGAGCGTGACCGGGAGCCCGACGACGATCCGATCGACGGCCTCGGAGCCGGCGAGCTCGGCGAGGCGCGCGAGGCCGGCGTCGCTCGCGGCCCGCTCGACGACGCCGAGGGGTCGTGCGAGCGTTGCCGTCGGATCCGAGACGGCGACCCCGGTGCGCGCCGATCCGTAGTCGAGCGCGAGGATCTTCACGAGCGGGCCAGTCTAGCGAGCCTGCGGCGCTAGGACAGCGCCTCGAGGAGCGCGCGCTCGGCCGCGGCGAGCGCCTCCGGGAGCCTGGCCGGGTCCTTGCCGCCGGCGCGCGCCATCGTCGGGCGACCGCCCCCGCCGCCGCCGACGAGCGCCGCCGCCGCACGCACGACCGCGACCGCGTCGAGGCCGCGTTCGGGGAGCGAGCGGTCGAGGTTCACGACGAGGTGGACGCGCCCGTCGTCCCGCGCGCCGAGCACGACCGCGGCGGGCGGGTTCGCCTGCATGAGCCGGTCGGAGAGGGCGAGGAGCTCGTCAGCGCCTGCGCCCGCTGCCTCGATCACAATCACCTCGACGTCCCCCGCCCGGTTGCGCCGCTCGTCGACGACCTCGAGCCCACCGCCGTCCGCGAGCTCCTCTTTGGGCTTTTCCTTGCGGGCGCGCTCGAGCTCCCCGCGCAGCTCCTCGGCCTCGCGGGCCCGCGCGCGGAGGAGTGCGAACGCCTCGCCGGAGGTGACGGCCTCGATCCGCCGGACGCCGCTTCCCACGGAGCCCTCGGAGAGGAGCGCGAACGGCCCGATCTCCGCGGTCGTGCGGACGTGCGTGCCGCCGCAGAGCTCGCGCGACCAGGCCTCGTCCCCGGAGCCGATCTCGACCACGCGGACGACGTCGCCGTACTTCTCGCCGAAGAGCGCCATGGCGCCGAGGCGCTTCGCCTCGTCGAGCGGCGTCACGAACGTGTGCACGGGGAGGTTCTGGAAGATTCGCTCGTTCACGAGCTCCTCGACGCGCTCGCGCTCGTCCTGCGTGAGCCCCTGACCGTGCGTGAAGTCGAAGCGGAGCTTGTCCGGGCGCACCGCGGAACCCGCCTGGCGCACGTGGTCGCCGAGCGTCTCCCGGAGCGCCTTGTGCAAGAGGTGCGTCGCTGTGTGGTTCGCCATCGTCGGAAAGCGGACACGCCATGGGACGACCGCGCGCACCCGGTCGCCGGCCGCGAATCCCTCGCCCGCGAAGACGAGCGCCTGGTCGTCACCGAAGCGGTAGGCGGCGACGAGCTCGGCACGGGCACCGTCGTCCTTCTCGATCCACCCCTGATCGCTCACCTGGCCGCCGCCCTCGGGGTAGAACGGGGACTCGCGGAGCTTCGCGAGGAACGTCCCCTCCTCGAGCGGCTCGAGCGCGCCGATCTGCGTGAGGACGTCGGTCTTCTCCCAGCCGACGAACTCGGTCGTGAACCCCGCCTCGCGGGCGAGCTCGGCCGCGCGCTCCGCCCCAGCGCCGCCCCCGACGGCCGCCGAGCGCGAGCGCTCGCGCTGCTCCTCCATCAGGCGATCGAACTCCTCGTCGTGGAGCGGGATCCCGCGCTCGCGCGCTAGCTCGCGCGTCAGCTCGACCGGAAAGCCGTACGTGTCGTGGAGCTTGAAGAGGTCGTCGCTTCGGATCTCGCCGCGCTCCGCGATCTCGTCGAAGAGCCGCTGGCCGCGCTCGAGCGTGCGCGCGAAGCGCTCCTCCTCCGCGGTGAGGACGTCGCGGACCGCGTCGCGGTGCTCGGCGAGCTCCGGGTAGGCGGGCGCGAGCTGCTCGCAGACGACGTCGGCGAGGCGACCGAGGAACGGGCTCTCGAGCCCGATGCGGGTTCCGTGCTGGATCGCGCGCCGGACGACGCGGCGGAGGATGTAGCCGCGCCCCTCGTTCGACGGGGTGACGCCGTCGGCGACGAGGAACGTCATCCCGCGCCCGTGGTCCGCGAGGACGCGGTGCGCCTTCGTCGCGTCCTCCGAGTCGCCGTGGCGCGTGCCGGTCTCGGCCTCGACCCAGCCCATGAGCGTGCGGAAGCCGTCCGTCTCGTAGACCGAGTGGACGCCCTGGAGGATCGCGGCGTTCCGTTCGACGCCCGCGCCCGTGTCGATGTTCTGCTTCGGGAGGGGCGTGAGCGTGCCGTCGGCGGCGAGGTCGAACTCCATGAAGACGAGGTTCCAGAACTCGAGGAAGCGGTCGCACTCGCAGCCGGGCGCGCAGTCGGGCCGGTCACAGCCGAGCTCGGGGCCCCAGTCGTAGTAGAGCTCGGAGCAGGGCCCGCACGGCCCCGTCGGCCCCGCCTGCCAGAAGTTGTCCGAGCGCGGCAGGTCGACGATCCGCGCGGCCGGGATGCCCACGCGCTCCCAGGCGTGAACGGCCACCTCGTCGCGGTCGAGCCCGAGCTCGGGGTCGCCGGCGAAGACGGTTGCCCAGACCTGGTCCTCCGGGTAGCGGAGGTGCTCCGTGACGAACTCCCAGGCGAGGTCGACGGCGCCGTCCTTGAAGTACTCGCCGATCGAGAAGTTCCCGAGCATCTCGAAGAAGGTCAGATGGCGCGCGGTGAGACCGACCTCGTCGATGTCCGTCGTGCGGAAGCACTTCTGGACGGTCGTGAGGAGCGGGGCCGGCGGCTGCTCGAGGCCCAGGAAGTACGGCTTGAGCGGCTGCATGCCGGCCGTCGTGAGGAGGACGGACGGGTCGTACGTCGCGGGCACGAGCGACCCCGAGGGGCGGCGCAGGTGTCCCTTGCCCTCGAAGAACGAGAGGAAGCCCTCGCGAAGCTCGTCGGAGGTGTGCACCGTGCGATCGTACCCCGCGGTCGGCCGGGGCCCGGACGCGGCTGGGACGTGGGCGGATCGTCACGCTTTCGCGCCCATTCCGGCACGGACACGTGCGGGCTTTCGCGATAGCGTTCGTGCTGGGACGCTCGCTCCCCCGATGGGGGGCGCTGGTCCGGGCGGCGCGCCGACCCCGAAGCCGCGCCGGACGACTCAGGCGTTCGGGTGGAGGTCGCTCGCGTCGACCGCGATCTCCTCGCGGATCTTCTCGAGCGAGCGCCGGATGAGGCGCGACACGTGCATCTGCGAGATCCCCACCTGCTGGGCGATCTGGGACTGGGTCAGGCCCTCGAAGAAGCGCAGCTCGAGGATCCGCCGCTCGCGGTCGTCGAGCACCTTCCAGCCCGGGGCGAGCAGGGCGCGGTCCTCGCTCACCTCGTACTCCTTCTCGATCTCGCCGAGCGACTCGAGCGGATCGAGGTCGTCCCCGTCGTCTCCGCCGCCGGAGGGCGCGGAGAGGGAGAGCGTCGCGTACGCCTGCCCGGTCTCGAGGGCCTCGAGCACCTCCTCCTCCTCGACGTCGGCGGCCTTCGCGAGCTCGGCGATCGTCGGCGAGCGCTCGTACTGGACGGTCAGCTCCTCCATGAGCCGCGAGAGCCGGACGTTCAGCTCCTGAAGGCCTCGCGGCACGCGCACCGCCCAGCCCTTGTCGCGGAAGTGCCGCTTGATCTCGCCGATGATGTTCGGCGTCGCGTACGTCGTCAGCTCGACGCCGCGGTCGACGTCGAAGCGGTCGATCGCCTTGATGAGGCCGATGCAGCCGACCTGCACGAGGTCCTCGAGCTGCTCCCCGCGGTACGAGTAGCGGCGGGCGAGCGAGCGCACGAGCGGCAGGTACTGCTCGATCAGCCGCTGGCGCGCCTCGACGTCGCCCTGGTGGTGGTAGCGGCGGAGAAGCTCGCGGTCGTTCTTCTCGGGCGGGACGTTCACGCCGTGGGCTCTCCCGCGGGGATCGGCTTGCGCATCCGGAGCCAGCCCTGACCGTCGCGCGCCTCGAGCTCGTGCTCGCCCATCGTCGCCGCGAGCAACCGGCCGAGCGCGACGCCCTGCACGTCGTCGGACGCCTCGAGATCGTGCTCGAGCGCGCCCGGCTCGAGCGGGCCGACCGCGACGGCGAGGATCGAGCCGTCGACTTGCACCTCGACGCTCACCTCGTGCCCCACGGCGTACGCGTCGTTTCCGAGGATCGTCTCCACGGCGAGCTGGAGGTCCTCGAGGGTCTCGTACGGGAGGTCGAGCCGCGCGGCGAGCCCTCCGAGCACGAGCCGGACGACCCCCTGGTACGGGCGCTCGAACGGGACGGTGAGGGTGATCGCTTCGCGCATCTGAACGCCTCCTTGGGTCGCTCCCGCCCTCCGAAGCAGATGGACAGGGCCACGGGGAGCCGTGGTCAGTGTAGACACGGCGCCGGGTCTACGACGCCGACGCGATGAGCCCCGCGCCGACCACCGCATCGTCCTCGTAGAGCACCGCCGCCTGGCCCGGCGCGACACCGTACGCGGGGCTGTCGAGGCGCAGGCGAAAGCCCCGCGCGCGCGGCTCGACGCGCGCCGGCGCGCTCGGAGAGCGGTAGCGGAGCTTCACCTCGGCGCGCGCGACGGGGACGAAGAGGCGCCCGTTCCGCACGCCGATCGCCTGCCGCCCGAGCCGCTCGCGCGGGCCGACGACGACCGTGTTCGTCCGCGGTTCCGCTCGGAGCGCGTAGAGCGGCCGGGCGCCCGCGACGCCGAGGCCCTTCCGCTGGCCGGGCGTGAAGCGCCAGTAGCCGGCGTGGCGGCCAAGCTCCCGGCCCGCCTCGTCGGTGACCGGACCGTCCGCGGTTGCGAGACCGTGGCGCTCGAGGAAGTCGCGGTAGTCGCCGCCGGCGAGGAAGCACGCCTCCTGGCTCTCGGCGCGACCGGCGGCGGCGAGCCCGTGCGCGGCGGCGTACGCGCGCGTCTCGCCCTTCGTCCAATCGCCGAGCGGGAACGAGACCCGGCCGAGGTGGCGCAGGTCGAGGCGTGCGAGCATGTACGACTGATCCTTCTCGGCGTCCGCGCCGCGCGCGAGGAGGAGCCGCCCGCGGTGCTCGCGCAGGCGGGCGTAGTGGCCGGTCGCGAGCCGCTCGGCGCCGATTCGGCGGGCGAACCCGAGCAGCTCGGCGAAGCGGAAGCTCCCGTTGCAGCGAATGCACGGGTTCGGCGTCTCGCCGCGCGCGTAGCCCGCGACGAACGGGCCGACGACCGCGTGCCGGAACTCCTCCCGGAGGTCGAGCGTGAAGTGCGGGATTCCGAGCCCGTGGCACGTCTCCCGCGCGGCGACGACCGCCGACGGGGAGCAGCACACACGCTCGCCGTCCGGGCCTGCCGGGTCGGTCCAGAGCCGGAGCGTCACGCCGACCGGCTCGGCGCCCGCCTCGCGGACGCGGAGGAGCGCGACGGCGCTGTCGACGCCGCCGCTCATGGCAACGGCGACCCGAGCGCAGTCGCGAGGCGGACGGCCGGCGGCGACCGGCGCGAGCGCCTCGGCGAGGGCGTCCGCAGCGAGCGGCGTCGCCGCGACCGCGGCGGCCCCGAGCGCGTCGCGCCCGCGGATCTCCCGCGCGAGCGCGGCCACGCCGGGCCCGTCGCCCGCCGCGCCGACGATGCGGCCGCGGTCGACCGTCAGGCGAATCCACGCGAGATCGCCTCCGCGGACGGCGTTTCCGACTGCCTCGACCATGCGTCCACGGTAGCCCACGGGCGGGCGGGCGCCGCGCAAAAAAAGATGCGTGCACCACCCCGCCGATGAAGCCTCGCGCGTGAGGAACCTGGCAAGCCAGGTGGGTGCCCTGCCGGCCGGACGTCATGCCGAGCCGAACGCGGGCTCCCTCTCAGTAGCTGTTGGTTCTACATTGCGCGCGAGGCCACGCACGCGGTCGAGCACGCACCCGCACTCTAGCGCCTCTCCGCGCGGCCGCTACCCCGTTCCCGTGGAGAAGCGCCAGCGCACGGTCTGCAGGCCGTCGACGCCGAGCTCGGCCGCGAGCGGCGCGGTCAGCGAGAACTCCTCCCCCGCCCCGACCGGGCCCTGGTCGACCACCTGCGTCTCCGCCTCGCGCCCTCCGAATGCGACGACGATCCGCGCCCCGCACGGCAGCACCGGGTGAACGACGCCGCGCAGCTCCCGCGTCAGCTCGGCGCCGCACGTCGTCGTGCCGCCGTAGCGATCGTCGGCGACGGGGCCGGCGGGCGCTTCCGTCCAGGTCTCCGACACCGTCGGCGGCGGCGACGCCGACCCGCCACCCTCGCCGTCGCGGTCCCGGCTGAGCGCGAGGCTGACGAGCATCGCGAGCAGCGCGACCGCCGCGAGCGCGAGCAGGCGCTCGAGAAACTGACCCCTCACGACCGGTCGTGTCCGTTACCCGGGGCGCCCGGCACGCTGCGGCGCTCCGCCTCGCGCTACCTCGACGTCGGGCTCTCGTCTCCCTGCCCGGGGGCGTCCTCGGTGCTCTCCTCGTCCTGGGCCTGCTGCGACTCCTCCGCCGCAGGCTCCGGCTCGGCGGCGGGCTCCTGCTGCGGGACGGCGCTCGGCGTCCACCGCTCCTGCGTGCCCGACCCGGCGCTCGCGGCGCCGGGCGACTCGCCCGGCGACGGCCCGCCCGCGCCCTGCGCGGAGCGGACGATCGCCTCGACCGCGTCCGCGATCGCGGGGTCGCCGTGGCCGGCCGCCCCGAGAAGCTGCTCGGCGCCCAGGCGGGCGCGCTGGATGATGACCTCGCCCTGCGCCCGCGCCCACTCGAGCGTCTGCTCGACCTCGGCGCGCGCCGCGTTCGTGAGCTCGGTCGCCTGGTGGCGCGCCTGCTCGAGCAGCCGGGCCCCGGACGACTCGGCCTCGCGGAGCTCCTGCGTCGAGTCCCGGTTCGCCTTGGCGAGGATCTCGCGCGCCTCGGCGCGCGCCGCGTTCACGATCTCGACCCGCTGGCGCTCCGTCTCCTGCCGGATCCGCTGCACCTCGACCTCGTCCTGCTGCACGGACATGTGCCGCTCGCGGATCTCCTTCTCGGCGCGGGCGATCTGCTTCGCGGCCGCCTCCTGGGCGTCGCGCTCGATCGTGTCGGCGAACTCGGCCGCGGCGCGCACGAGATGGAGCGCGTCCATCCGCACGGCCTGGCCGGTCGGCTCGGACCCTGCGCCGCGCGGGGCCGCCTGGAGAACGCGGAGCTGCGCCTGGAGCGACGTCACGTGGCGGCGGAACGCCTCGAACGACTCCTCGACCTTCGCGCGGTCGTACCCGTGCTCCGCGACGGGCAGGTCCTGCACCTGCGGCATCGCGGTGAGCGCCGGCGCGGCGGAAGCCCGGCTCGGTTCGTTCGAGGACATCACGGGTCGACCTCCTAGGTCGTGAGGGTGCGGTCAGTATTGCTACTCGTCGGCGCGGACGGCAACCGAGTTTAGGGCTCGTCTCGGAATGACGACTCGCTGCTGGGGCGCGATGGGCGGTTTCACGGCAAGGACGCAGCGCTTCGTTCGTAGCCGAGGCTACGGGCGGAACCGAGGACGCCGCCGTGGACCGCCAGCGCGACCCGGCGGCTCGGTGCTTCGTCTCGGGACGAGTCCGTTCAGGCCTTCTCCACGAGCCGGATTCCAAGCTCGCGCAGCTGTTCCTCCGTCACCTCGCTCGGCGCGCCGCTCATCGGGTCGACGCCGGCCTGGTTCTTCGGGAAGGCGATGACGTCGCGGAGGTTCGGCTCCTTGAGGAGCCCCATGAGCATCCGCTCGATCCCGAACGCGATCCCGCCGTGCGGTGGCGCGCCCATGGCGAGGGCGTCGAGGAGGAATCCAAACTTCGTCCGCTGCTCCTCCGGCGAGAGCGCGAGCGTGTCGAAGACGGCCGCCTGGAGCTCGGGCTCGTGGATCCGGAAGGAGCCGCCCCCGATCTCGATCCCGTTGATCACGCAGTCGTAGGCGTGGGCGAGCGCCGCGCCCGGGTCGGTGCGCACGAGCTCCTCCGAGCCGGGCGCGGGGCGGGTGAACGGATGGTGGACCGCGCTCCAGCGCTCCTCGTCCGCGTCCCACTCGAACATCGGGAAGTCGGTCACCCAGAGCGGACGCCACGCGTCCTCGTCCACGAGACCGAGCTCGCGCCCGAGGTGGAGCCGGAGCGCGCCGAGCGCGCGCGCGACCGCGGCCGGCTCGTCCGCGCCGAAGAGGAGCGTCGTGCCCGGGTCGGACCGGAACGCCTCGAGCTCGCCTTCGGAGAGGAACTTCGCGATCGGCGAGCGCACCTCGCCCGCCTCGTCGGTCACGAGGTACGCGAGCCCCTTCGCCCCCCACTCCTTCGCCACCTCCTCGAGCGCTGCGAGCTCGGAGCGCGAGAACGCCTGCGGCACGCGGAGGAACCGCACGCACGGCGCGTTCGCGAACACGCCGAACCCGGAGCCGCGCGTCACCTCGGTCGCGTCCTCGAGCTCGAGCCCGAAGCGCAGGTCGGGCTTGTCGCTGCCGAAGCGTGCGATCGCGTCGTCGTGCGTCATGCGAGGGAACGGCGTCTCGAGCTCGACGCCGATGCAGTCGCTCCAGATGCGCGCGAGCATCCTTTCCATGAGCCCGAAGAGGAACTCCTGGTCGGGGAACGCGTGCTCGACGTCGAGCTGCGTGATCTCCTGCACCCGGTCGGCGCGGAGATCCTCGTCCCGGAAGCAGATCGCGATCTGGTAGTAGCGGTCGAACCCGGCCACGACGAGGAGCTGCTTCAGGATCTGCGGCGACTGCGGGAGCGCGAAGAAGCGGCCCTTCTGCAGGCGGCTCGGGACGACGAAGTCGCGCGCCCCCTCCGGAGTCGGCTTGAAGAGGATCGGCGTCTGGATGTCGACGAAGCCCGCCTCCTCCATCGTGCGGCGGATGACGCCGACCATCTGGGCGCGCTTCGCGATGTTGCGCTGCATCCGTTCGCGGCGGAGGTCGAGCCAGCGGTAGCGGAGGCGGAGCGTCTCGTCGACGCCCTCCTCGTCGAGCTGGAACGGCAGCGGCGTCGAGCGGCTCACGATCTCGAGCCGGTCGACCTGGAGCTCGACCTCGCCGGTCGGGATGTTCGGGTTCACGTTCTCGGGCGCGCGACGGACGACCTCGCCCTCGGCGCGGAGCACGAACTCGTTGCGGAGCTGATGGCCGGTCTCGGCCGCCTGCGGGTCGGTCTCCGGGTTCAGGACGAGCTGGCAGATCCCGGTGCGGTCGCGAAGGTCGACGAAGACGAGCCCACCGTGGTCGCGGCGGCCGTCCGCCCAGCCGGCGAGAGTGAGCCGCCGGCCGACGTGCTCGGGGCGGACGTCGCCGCACATGAGGTCGCGCCAGTGCGTGGTCACGCCTCGGTCTCGCGTCCCGCGTTCGCCGCCAGGGTGGCGGCGATCTGCCGGATCTCGATCGGCTCGGGGACGTCGGCGCCGTCGGCGCGCACGGTGGCGGATTCTCCTTCCACGCGGACGATCGTGCGCGCCCGTGTCCGGCCGGCCTGGGTCATCTGGCCCTTGAGCGAGCGGCCGGCGTGGTCCGCGTCGGCGCGGAGGCCGGCGGCGCGGAGCTTGGCGACCTCCGCGAGGACGCGCGGCCGGTCGGCCTCCTCGTCGCAGACGACGAAGACGTCGAGCGCGAGCGGCTCGGGCTCGATCCCGGCCGACATGCCGACGCGCTCGACGCCCGCAGCCCAGCCGACGCCGGGCGTCGGCGGGCCGCCGATCTCCTCGACGAGGTAGTCGTAGCGCCCGCCCGCGCAGATCGTCGCCTGCGCGGCGCCGAGCCCTTCGTTCACGAACTCCCAGACCGTACGCGTGTAGTAGTCGAGACCGCGGACGAGCGTCGGGACGAGCTCGTAGTCGATCCCGCCGGCGTCGAGATAGGAGCGGACGGCGGCGAAGTGCTCGCGGCAGGGCTCACAGAGCGAGTCGGCGATCGTCGGCGCGCCGGCGAGCGCCTCGCGCACGCGCGGGCTCTTCGTGTCGAAGACGCGGAGCGGGCTCGCCTCGGCCTTGCGGCGCGCGTCTTCGTCGAGGTCGGCGTCGTGGTCGGCGAGGTAGGCGCGGAGCCGCTCGACGTACGCGGGCCGGCACTCGCGGTCGCCGATCGAGTTGAGCTCGAGGCGGGTGCCGCCGATCTCGAGACGCCGTTCGATCTCGCGGAAGAGGCCGATCAGCTCGGCGTCGAGCGCGGGGTCGTCCGAGCCCATCGCCTCGAAGCCGATCTGCCAGAACTCGCGGTAGCGTCCCTTCTGCGGGGCGGCATAGCGGTACATCGGCTCCACGTAGAACGTCTTCACCGGCTGCGGCTCGCGGTGCAGGCCGTGCTCGACGTACGCGCGCGCGACCGGCGCGGTGCCCTCCGGGCGCAGCGTGAGCGAGCGGCCCGCGCGGTCCTCGAACGTGTACATCTCCTTCTGGACGACGTCCGAGCCGCCGCCCGACGTGCGGACGAAGAGCTCCGTGTCCTCGAACGTCGGCGTCAGGATGCGGCCGTACGCCGCCAGGGCTGCAACCGTCTCCGCGGCGCCGACGACGGCGTCGCGCAGCGGCTGCTCGGCGGGGAGGACGTCGAGCGTGCCCTTCGGCGCCTCGAGCTTCACCGCCGGCTGGCCCGGAGCTCGGCGAGGAACGGGTTCGTCTCGAGCTCGTCGCCGATGGTCGTCGCGGGGCCGTGGCCCGGGTAGACGACCGTCTCGGGCGGGAACCGCTCGGCGAGCGTCGCGATCGACGAGAGCAGGAGCTCCCAGTCCGCGCCGGGGAGGTCGGCACGCCCGACGGAGCCGGCGAAGAGGACGTCGCCGGAGAAGAGCGCGCCCTCGGTCGCGAAGGCGAGGTGCGCGGGCGAGTGACCCGGGACGCGGACGGTCTCGAAGGTAAGGCCGGCGAGCTGGAGCGTCTCGTCGCCGGCGAGAAGCACGTCGGGCGTGTACGGCCGCAGGCGCATCCCCGGCGGGACGTAGTCGTTGACGTGCTCGAGGAGGGCGCGCTCGTCCTCGGCCATGTGCACCGGCGCGCCCGTTCCCTCCGCGAGGTCGGCGATTCCGCCGAGGTGGTCCCAATGGCCGTGCGTCACGAGAATCGCGGCGCAGGCCGCGCCGCGCCGGGCGAGCTCGAGACGGATCTCGGCGGCGTCGGCACCCGGGTCGACGACGACCGCCTCGGCGGAGCCGGGCGCCCGGACGAGGTAGCAGTTCGTCCCGATCGGGCCGAGCTCGAGGCGGGTCACGTCGAGGGCCATCAGGCGGTTGAGTCTATCCGGGTCCTGTAGGGTTTCCCGCGCTCGTGCAGACGTGGCGTCTCCCTGAGATCGCGACCCCGGAAGGCAGCCGCTCGCCCGTCGTCCTGCGAAGCGAGAACGAGGCCCGGGCCGTACTGGTCGGGCTGGAGCCGGGCCAGGAGCTCGGCGACCACCAGGTGAAGGAGAACGCCTGGATCGTCGTCGTGGACGGGACGGCCCAGTTCTCGGCGGGAGAGGAGACGGTCGAGGCGCCGGTCGGGACGCTCGTGCGCTTCGACCCTGACGAGCGGCACTCCGTCCGCGCGCCGGGCGGGGCCAAGCTTCTCCTGCTACTGGCTCCGTGGCCCGGGCCCGGGCACTACCGCGGCGAGCGGCGCGCGGCGCCGGAGTCGTAGGGCGTTCGTCAGCGGCCGCGCTTGGCGGCCTGGTCGCGCTCGTAGCGGCGGATCATCATCCGGTAGACCATCGTGTCCACGAGGTAGCTGAACGGGATGAAGAACGCGACGAGGACGAGGGTGTTGAAGGCCATGCCGGCCGGCGACAGCCGGTCCTGCGCCGTCAGGTACACGAACACGAAGAGGATCGGCGCGAAGATCGCCGCCCGGCGGAGGACGCGCCCGAGGCTCGGCCGCTGGATCGGCCGGCCCCTGCGGTCGACGAGCACCTCGTTCCTGGGCCGGCCGGCGGCCTTGGGGGCGTTCCGGTCGGGCTCGGCGTCGCGGAGCCGCTCGACGTGGAGCTCCTCCCCGTCCTCCGTCTCGACGACGTACTCGTACTCATGGCGCTTGAGCTTTTCCCGCCGGCGCCGCTGCTTCCGCGAGGGCATGAGACGATTATGACGGCGCCCGGTCGGCTGCCGCCCCGGTTCAGCCGCGCCAGGCGACCTCGCCGCCCTCGACGACGACGGCGACGTCGCCGCCCGACACGTGGTAGGCGACGTAGCGCCAGTCGGGCGCGTCGAGGAGGACGACGTCCGCGTCGTAGCCGGGCGCGAGCCGCCCCACGCGGTCGGCGCGCCCGAGCACGTGCGCGGCGTTCACCGTGCACGCCGCGAGCGCCTCGGCCGGTGCGAGGCCCGTCTGGGTGCACGCGAGCGCGCACGCGAGCGGGAGGCTCTCGCCGAACGCGCTCCCCGGGTTGAGATCGGTGGCGAGCGCGACCGCCGCGCCGGCGTCGACGAGCGCGCGGCCCGGCGGCTGGGGCCGATCGAGGACGAGTGCGGCGATCGGGAGCAGCACCGCGGTCACGTCGCTCCCCCCGAGCGCGCGCACGCCGTCGGGCCCGGTCGCCTCGAGGTGGTCGACGCTCCTCGCGCCGAGCTCGACCGCGAGCTCGACTCCGCCCGCCTCCGTGAACTGATCCGCGTGGAGGCGGAGGACCAGCCCCGCCTCACGGCAGGCGCTGAGGTAGCGCCGGGCCTGCGCCGCGTCGAACGCGCCGCGCTCGAGGAAGACGTCCGCCGCGTCCGCGATCCCCGCCGCCTCCGGCAGGACCTCCGCGAGCGCGAAGTCGAGGTACGCGTCCGCGTCGGCGAATTCCGGCGGAACCGCGTGCGCGCCGAGCCACGTGGCGACGCCGCCCACGGCCGCGACCGCCCGGAGCTGCGCCAGTTCGGTCTCGCGGTCGAGCCCGTACCCCGACTTCGCCTCCCACGTCGTCGTGCCGTGCGAGCGCATGGCGGCGCGCCGAGACTCGAGCGCCGCGCGGAGCGCGTCCTCGCCCGCCGCGCGGGTGGCACGGACGGTCGAAAGGATTCCACCGCCCGCCGCGTGGATCTCCTCGTACGAGGCGCCGCTCGCACGCAGGTCGAACTCGTCAACGCGGTCGCCCGCGAAGCACGCGTGCGTGTGGCAGTCGACGAGCCCGGGGAGCGCGACGAGCCCGCCCCCGTCGAGCTCGGCGACCTCGTCGTCGCGCAGCGGCTCGAGCTCGGCCATCCGCCCCACCGCCGCCACACGCCCGTCGCGGCAGAGGACGTACGCGTCCTCGACGACGTCGACGCGCCGGAGCTCGGCGCCGCGAAGCGGTGCCCCCGTACCCGCGGGTGACGCGACCTGGGCGAGATCACGGATTAGGAGCGCCGGCACGGGAGGCGGCGGTCAGGCGTCCAGCCCGGGCAACGCGACGTGGTGCTCCCGCGCGGCGGCAAGCGCCTCGTCGTAGCCCGCGTCAGCGTGGCGGATGACGCCCATTCCGGGATCGGTCGTGAGCACGCGCTCCAGGCGCTCCGCCGCGTCGTCGCTGCCGTCCGCGACGACGACCATGCCCGCATGGATCGCGTTGCCGATTCCCACCCCGCCGCCGTGGTGGACGCTGACCCACGTCGCGCCCGCGGCGGTGTTCACGAGTGCGTTCAGGATCGGCCAGTCGGCGATGGCGTCGGAGCCGTCCTGCATGGCCTCCGTCTCGCGGTACGGCGACGCGACGGAGCCGGCGTCGAGGTGGTCGCGTCCGATCACGACCGGCGCCGACACCTCGCCCGACCTGACGAGGTCGTTGATCGCGAGCCCGGCGCGAGCGCGAGCCCCGTAGCCGAGCCAGCAGATCCGAGCCGGGAGCCCCTGGAACGCCACCCGCTCCGGGGCGAGCTCGAGCCACCGCTGGAGGAGGACGTCGTCCGGGAAGAGCCCTCCGAGCGCCGCGTCGATCGCCGCGATGTCGGCCGGATCGCCGGACAGCGCCGCCCAGCGGAAGGGCCCGACGCCGCGACAGAAGAGCGGCCGGATATACGCCGGGACGAAGCCCGGATATGTGAAGGCGTCCTCGACTCCTGCCTCGCGTGCCTCCCCTCGGAGATTGTTGCCGTAGTCGAAAACATACACCCCGCGGCGGACGTACTCGAGAAGCGCACGGACGTGCACCGCGATCGACTCGCGGGCCCGGCGCACGTACTCGTCCGGATCCGACGCGCGCAACGCCGCCGCGTCCTCCACCGACAGACCCGACGGGACATACCCGGTGAGCGGGTCGTGGGCGGCCGTCTGATCCGTCACCAGGTCGAAGTCCTCGCCGCGGCGCACGAGCTCCGGCACGACGTCGGCCGCGTTGCCGAGCAGACCGACCGACAGCGCGCGCCCCTCTCCCGCCGCAGCCCGAACGCGTGCGACCGCCTCGTCGAGCGAGTCGGTCGACTCGTCCAGGTAGCGCGTCTCGCGCCGGCGCTCGATCCGCGCAGGATCCACCTCGACGCAGAGGATCGCTGCGCCCGCCATCGTCGCGGCGAGCGGCTGCGCGCCGCCCATCCCGCCGAGCCCGGCCGTCAGGATCGTCCGCCCCGCGAGCGACGGCGCCCCGAAATGCGTCTCCCCAGCGGCCGCGAACGTCTGGTACGTGCCCTGCAGGATCCCCTGCGTCCCGATGTAGATCCACGAGCCGGCCGTCATCTGGCCGAACATCGTCAGGCCGAGCGCCTCGAG
This sequence comes from Thermoleophilia bacterium, assembly GCA_025930955.1. Lineage (GTDB taxonomy): Bacteria > Actinomycetota > Thermoleophilia > Gaiellales > Gaiellaceae > JAICNY01. The sequence goes on along the minus strand of JAICNY010000005.1, from coordinate 8,640 downwards.
CCGCCGGAACTCGTCCCACGTCGCCCAGCGCGGCACGAGGAGCGAGTTCGCGATGAGGACGCGCGGCGCCCCGGGGTGCGTCCGGAAGATGCCCACCGGCTTGCCGCTCTGGACGAGGAGCGTCTCGTCGTCGCCGAGCTCGAGCAGCGAGCGGACGAGCGCGCGCAGCGCGTCGTGCGACCGAGCCGCCCGGCCGGAGCCGCCGTAGACGACCAGCTCCTCCGGTTTCTCGGCGACCTCGCGGTCGAGGTTGTTGAGCAGCATCCGCAGCGGCGCCTCCGTCAGCCACGAGCGCGCGTTCAGCTCGCTCCCGCGCGGCGCGCGGATCCGCGAGAGGTCGCCGCAGAGGTCTTCGACGCGCCCCTCGAGCGACCGGAGCTTCACGCGAGCTCTCCGACCGCGTCCTCGACGCGCGCGACCAGCTCGCCCGACCGGATCGCCGCCCCGACGCGCGCGATGTCGGGCGCGAGCGAGCGATCCTCGACGAGCGCCGGCGAGAGCGCGCGCACGGCCGCGCGCGCCGCCCGCGTACCGGTCCCCGGCTCGAGCGGCGCGAGGAACTCGACCCCCTGCGCGGCCGCGAGCAACTCGATCGCAACCGCGCTCTCCGCGTTCGCGAGCGCCTGCCAGCACGTGAGCGCGGCCGCGTTCCCCATCGACACGTGATCCTCCTGCCCGGCGCTCGTCGGGATGGAGTCGACGCTCGCCGGATGCGCGAGCACCTTGTTCTCGCTGACGAGTGACGCCGCCACGTACTGGGGGATCATGAAGCCGCTGTTCAGGCCGCCGTCCGGAGTCAGGAACGCGGGGAGGCCGCCGGAGAGGGACGGGTTCGTCAGCCGCTCGACCCGCCGCTCGGAGATCGACGCGAGCTCGGTCACGGCCATCGCCGTCGCGTCGAGGGCGAACGCGAGCGGCTGCCCGTGGAAGTTCCCGTTCGAGACGAGCTCGCCGTCGTCGACGAGGACGATCGGGTTGTCGGTCGCGGCGTTCAACTCGACCGCGATCGTCCGCTCCGCGTACGCGAGCAGGTCTCGGCACGCGCCGTGCACCTGCGGCGCGCAGCGGAGCGAATACGCGTCCTGCACCTTGTCGCACCAGCGGTGCGCCTCGATGATCGCGCTCCCCTCGACGAGCCGGAGAACGTTTGCAGCCGCCGCCGACTGGCCGGGGAAGGGCCGCAGCTCCTGGATCTCCGGCCGGAAGGCGACGCGCGACCCCTGGAGCGCCTCGAGCGACAGCGCGCACGCGACATCGGCGGCGCGGGCGAGCCGCGCGGACCGGACCGCGGCGAGCGCCCCGATCGCGCCCATGAACTGAGTCCCGTTCACGAGCGAGAGCCCCTCCTTCGCGCCGAGCCGCACCGGCTCGAGTCCGACGCGCGCGAGCACGTCCGCGCCGGGGAGCCGCTCGCCGTCGACGGTCGCCTCGCCCTCACCGACGAGCGGGAGCGCGAGGTGCGCGAGCGGAGCCAGGTCGCCGGATGCGCCCACCGACCCGCGGCTCGGCACGTGCGGGACGACACCGGCGTTCAGGCACGCGATCAGCAGCTCGACGGTCTCGAGGCGGATTCCCGACGTCCCCTTCGCGAGCGCGTTCGCGCGGAGGAGCATCGCGGCCCGGACGACCTCGTCGGGATACGGATCGCCCACGCCGCACGCGTGCGACCGCAGGAGCCGCAGCTGGAGCTCGCCCGCGAGCTCCGGCGGGATCGTCTTCTCGACGAAGCGGCCGAAGCCGGTGTTGATTCCGTACGTGCTCTCGCCGGCGGCGCGGTTCACGTGCTCCTCGACGACCCGCCGCGCAGCCCGGATCTGCTCCCGCGCGGCCTCGCTCAGCTCCGCGGGGGCGCCGACAACCGCGACGGCCCAGACGTCCTCGGCGGCGAGGTCTCCTCCCGTGAGGGAAACCGTGCGGGTCGAGGACATGCGGCCAAGTCTAGAGCGGCGTCCCGCGACGTCTCCCGCCGCCCGGCGCAGGCCTCGACCGCCCGGGACACGTTCGGCGGTGCATCACTCCTCCAGGAGGCGCAGCTCGAGCACACGCGAGCTCTCGAAGCCGTCGAGGCCCAGCGCGGCGCCGGCGGCGGCCACCGCGGCGCCTGCGGGCATGAGGCCGACGAGCTCGCTGCCCGCGACCTCCGCCCCGCGCGCATGAGCCTCGGCGCGGATCCGCGCGACGATCTCGTGCAGCGCGGCGGCCTCCCAGTTGGTGACGTTCATGCTCACCTGGGCGAGCCCCGCGGTCGGGAGATCGAGCCCGAGCGCCCGCACCCCGGGGAAGCCCCCGTCCCGCTCGCGGACGACGCGCGCGACCGCGCGGGCGACCTCGACGTCGCGCGTCCGGAGGTTCACGTTGAACGCGATGAGCGGCCGGCGCACGCCGAGGATCACGCCGCCGGCGGTCGGGTGGAGCTCGGCCGGCCCGCGGTCGGGAACGATCTCCGCGGCCGCGAGCCGGCGGGCGAGCTCCTCCGTCCCGCCCCGGCGCAGCTCGGCGGGCTCGCGGGCGTCGTCGCGCAGGCGCCCGTAGAAGAAGACCGGGAGCCCGAGCTCACCGGCGAGCCGGTCGGCGAGCGCGAGCCCGACGGCGCGGGCGCGCTCCTCGTCCTCCGGTCGGAGCGGGACGATCGGGCAGACGTCGAGCGCGCCGATGCGCGGGTGCACGCCCTCGTGCCTGCGCAGGTCGACGACCTCGACCGCCCGACGGGCGCCCGCGAGGAGCGTCTCGACGAGCGCGTCGTCCGGCCCGACGAGCGTGTAGACGGAGCGGTGGTGGTCCGGGTCGGCGTGGACGTCAAGGAGCCGCGCGGGCGCCGAGAACGCCTCGCGGAGCGCCTCGAGCGCGCGCGGATCACGGCCCTCCGAGACGTTCGGGACGGACTCGAGCGGGAGCGCCACCGCGCGAGGATACGTCCCTTTTGGACGCGTTGACAGGCTCGGGGCCGCGCCGCAGGCTAGGGCCGTGACGAGCGAGCCGCCGCAGGTCCGCCGTTCGCGCCGCCTCTGGGTCGTCCTCTCGGTGCTCGTCGTGCTCGCGGGCGTCCTCGTGGCGGCGGCGTTCGCCGTGCTCCGCGGCCGGCCGCCGGACTTCGCGCCGACCGGGGCCTGCTGCACGCCGGCGAACGGGGAGCGGCCGCACATCGGCGGGCCCGTGACGAACGACGGGCGGTTCACGGTGCGGATCTCAGCGCTCGAAGGGCCGCCCGCGACCGAAACCCTGGTCGTTCCCGCAGGCGTTCCGGGGACGATCGAGGCCGCCGAGCCGTTTGCGCCGTTCGACCTCGAGCCCGGCACGTTCCGCGACGTCTTCCTGCGCGCGGAGGCGCCGGGCTGCACCGCCGCCGCCGTCGAGGAGGCCGGCTCGCGGTTGGGCTCGAGCACGGTGCGAATCGAGTACCGGCAGCTTGGCATCGACCGCTCGACGGTCGTCGACGCGGACGAGATGGGCACGCTCTACGTCGCCGAGACGCCCGACGGCTCCTGCGCGTACCTCGACCCTCCAGAGCGCTAGGCCGGCGAGGCGGCGCGCAGCCGGAAGGCCGCGACCGCCGCGAGCAGGAGCATCAGCGCGTCGCTCACGAGGCACCAGAGGCAGAACGCCTCGATCACGAACGCCTGGATCACGAGCAGGTACAGGCTGAACGCCAGCCCCGCGAACGCCAGCGCAGCACCGATCGCCGCCGGCCCGGGACCGCCGCGGAGCGCGGTCGCGAGGATCGCGAGGTACGCGCCGAGCCCCAGGGCCGCGACCGGGATCCCGACGATCTCCGCGTACTCGGAGCTCTGCACCTCGGAGCACCCGCCCGTCGTGCAGACGGGCGCGACGTCGGCCGCCCAGGTGATCGTGAGGTAGGCGGCGACCGCCGCCCCGACGAGCGCGAGCGCGACGGTCGCACGACGGGCGGCGGTCTCGCTCACCGGCGAAGGAGCGCGTCGATCTGCTCCCGCAGCCCCTCCGGCCCGAGCGAGCTCACCTCGATCTTCTGCAACTCGCCGCCCGTCCGGCCGAGCATGAACGACGGCGTCGAGTTGATCCCGTTCTCGTCCGCCTCGGCGGTCGACTCGGCGATCCGCTCGTCGAGCGTCTCGTCGCCTTCCGCCGCCGACACGAGCATGCCGCCGTCGAGCCGGTCGACCGACGAGCCGATCGCCTCGAGCAGCTCGTCCGAGACCCAGCCGGAGTTCTCCGCGCCCTGCGCGCGGAAGAGAAGCTCGACGACGTGCCAGAGGCGGTCCTCCTCGCCCGCCGCGAGCGCCGCGCGGGCACCGCGGCCGGAGTCCTCGCCGATGAACGCCATCGGTCGGAACTCGATCCGGAGCTGTCCGTCGCGCACGTACTCCTCGACGAGCGTGGGAAACGCGTCCCAGGCCCACTCGCGGCAGAACGGGCACTGCATGTCCGCGAACTCGAGCAGCGTCACGGGCGCCTCGGGGTCGCCGAGCGCGACCCCGTCCTGCGGGATCCCGCTGAGAAGCTGCTCGACCTCTCCCGCGCCCGCGACGGTCCCGGCCGGCGTGATCTCGGAGGTCGTCGGCTCGTCGTCGCCCGTGAGCACGCTCACGAGGATGAGGCCGGCGGCGAGCACGACGGCGAGGCCGACGGCGGCCCACGTCCAGGAGAGAAGGCCCGTCCCGCCCTTCTTCTGCCCGACGGGAGGCGGCTTCGGGGTCGGGGCGACCTTGCCGCCGCGCGCGCGGGTAGGGCTCCGTCTCGCCATGGCGTCGTACCTCCTGGGCTCGTCCTGGACTGGGACCTTAGTGTCGGCGTTCGGTGCGGCCTCGCGCATCCGGACCGGCCACGGTCGCGCTTGCGGGAAACTCCCGAGCGGGAAGGCCGGGCGCCGGAACACCGCCGCTAGACTCGTCGTTGAACTTAGTCTTGGCTAACACCGATCCGCAGCCCAGCCCGCCGTTCCGGCGCACCTTCGTGCGCCTGCTCGGGTTCCTGCGCCCGTACAAGTGGTCGCTCGTCGCGTCGGTCGTGCTCGCGATCGGCTCGCAGGCGGCCGGTCTCGCGCTCCCCGCGCTGACCGGGTACGCGATCGACAACGCGCTCCCCGACCAGGACGAGCGGCTGCTCCAGCTCATCGTGGGGCTCATCGCGCTCGCCGGTCTCGTGAAGGCGCTCATGCTCGTCGGGCGGCGCTTGATCGCGGGCCGCCAGGCGCTCGGCGTCGAGTTCGACCTCCGGAACGCGCTCTACTCGCGGCTCCTCCGCCTCTCGTGGAGCTTCTACGACCGCCACCAGACGGGCCAGCTCATGTCCCGAGCGACCGTCGATCTCCAGGGCGTGCGGTTCTTCCTCGGCTACGGGCTCATCTTCTTCGGCCAGCACATCCTCACGGTCGTCGCGGCGAGCGCGATCCTCTTCTTCTACAACTGGCAGCTCGCGCTGATCCCGTTCGCGATCACGCCGCTCCTCGTCGCGATCGCGTACCGCTACTCGCGCGCGTCGCACCCGATCCTGAAGGACGTCCAGCAGCGGATGGCGGACATGACGACCGTCGCCGAGGAGAACATCGTCGGCGTCAACGTCGTGAAGGCGTTCGCGCAGGAGGAGCGAGAGGAGCGGAAGTTCGCGGCGCGCAGCGAGGAGGTCTTCACGCGTTCGCTCGACGCGACGCGCCAGCGGGCGTTCTACGTGCCGGTGCTGTCGTTCCTTCCGCTCCTCGCGCAGGCGGCCGTCCTGCTCGTCGGCGGGCGGCTCGTCGTGAACGGCGACCTCGAGCTCGGCGCGTTCATCGCGTTCAACATCTACGTCCTCATGCTGATCATGCCGCTGCGCATGCTCGGCATGTGGATCGGGACGGCGCAGCGCGCGGTCGCGTCCGGCGAGCGGATCTTCGAGATCCTCGACGAGCCGGAGGAGATCGCCGACCGGCCCGACGCGCGGCCGCTCCCGCCCGGCGACGGCCGGCTCGTCTTCGACGGCGTGACGTTCGGCTACGACCCCGAGCGGCCCGTGCTGCACGGGATCGACGTCGCGATCGAGCCGGGCTCGACGGTCGCGCTCATCGGGCACACGGGCTCCGGGAAGACGACGCTGACCGCGCTCGTCCCGCGTTTCTACGACGTGCAGGAGGGCGCGGTGCTCCTCGACGGGGCCGACGTGCGCGACGTTCGGCTCGAGGACCTGCGCCGCGCGATCGCGATCGTCTCGCAGGATCCGTTCCTCTTCTCGACGACCGTCCGCGAGAACATCGCCTTCGGCGTGCCGGGCGCGACCGACGAGGAGGTCGAGCGCGCCGCTCGGATGGCGCAGGCGCACGACTTCGTCTCCGCGCTCCCGGAGGGCTACGACACCGTGATCGGCGAGCGGGGCATCACGCTCTCCGGCGGGCAGCGCCAGCGGCTCGCGATCGCCCGCGCGATCCTCGTCGACCCGCGCGTGCTCGTGCTCGACGACGCCACTGCGTCGGTGGATGCGACGACCGAGGCGCAGATCCGGCTCGGCCTGCGCGAGGCGATGCGCGGCCGGACGACGCTCATCGTCGCGCACCGGCTCTCGACCATCTCCCTCGCGGACGAGATCGTCGTCCTCGACCACGGGCGCGTCGCCGTCCGCGGGCCGGCCGAGGAGCTCGCGGAGACGAGCCCGGTGTACCGCGAGATCGTCGAGCACGGCCTCGTCGAGGCCCGCGTGATGACGGAGCGCGAGGAGGCGACGGCATGAGGATGCACCAGCCGGGCTCGCACCTCACGCAGGCGCGCGGCGCGCAGGTCGACGACTGGAGCTGGGCGCGGACGGCGCGCCGCATCGGCGTGCTCGTCCGCCTGACCGCGCCGTACCGGCGGCGGACGATCCTCGCGATCGTCGCCCTCCTGGCCGCGACCGCGACGGCGCTCGCCCCGCCCTACCTCGCAAAGCTCGCGATCGACGACGGGATCCGCGGCGAAGACCTCACGCTCCTCGGCTGGATCGTCGCCGCGTTCCTCGCCGCCGGCCTCCTCAACTGGGGCGCGAGCATGGCCCAGACGTACCTGACCGGCTGGGTCGGCGAGCGGATCTTGACCGACCTGCGCCGGCGGCTCTTCCGCCACCTCCAGCGGCTCTCGCTCGGCTACTACGAGCGCAACCGCGCCGGCACGGTCATCTCGCGCCTCACGAACGACGTCGAGGCCCTCGACCAGCTCGTTACGGACGGGGTGACGAGCCTCGTGCAGAACTCGCTGACGCTCTTCGGCTCGGCGATCATCCTCTTCTTCCTCGACTGGCGCCTCGCGCTCGCGACGCTCGTCGTCTTCCCGCTCATGTCGATCGCGACGGCGGTCTTCCGGCGCCGCTCCTCGCGCGCGTACCGCCGCGTCCGCGAGCGGCTCGGCGCCGTGACGGCCGCGCTGCAGGAGGACATCTCGGGGATGCGCGTCCTCCACTCGTTCCGCCGGGAGGAGCGAAACGCGGCGCAGTTCCGCGAGGTGAACGACGACTACCGGGCGGCGAACCACGAGACGGTGATCCTGAACGGGCTCTACTTCCCGTTCGTCGACTTCCTCTCGTCCGCGGCGACCGCGGTCGTGCTCGGCTACGGCGGCTACCTCGTCTTCGACGGGAGCATGGAGATCGGGACGCTCTTCGCGTTCATCGCCTATCTCTCGAACTTCTTCGACCCCGTGCAGCAGCTCTCGCAGCTCTACAACACGTTCCTCGCCGCCGTGGCCGCGCTGGACAAGATCATCGACGTCCTGGACGAGGAGCCGGAGGTGCTCGACGCGCCCGCCGCGGAGGAGCTCCCGCCGGCCGAGGGCCACGTCGCGTTCGACGGCGTTCGCTTCGCGTACGGGCGCGGGCCCGAGGTGCTGCACGGCCTCGACCTCGACGTCCCCGCCGGGACGACGGTCGCGCTCGTCGGCCACACCGGCGCCGGGAAGTCGACGATCGCCAAGCTCCTCGCCCGCTTCTACGACCCGATCGAGGGGCGGATCACGATCGACGGCCACGACCTGCGCGACGTGACGCAGGAGAGCCTCCGCCGCCAGCTCGGGATCGTCCCGCAGGAGGGCTTCCTCTTCGCCGGCACCGTCCGCGAGAACATCCTCTTCGGCCGCCCCGACGCGACGCCCGAGGAGGTCGCCGCCGCCGCCCGAGCCGTGGGTGCGCACGAGTTTGTCCTCGAGCTCGAGAACGGCTACGAGACCGAGGTGAACGAGCGCGGCTCGCGCCTTTCGCTCGGCCAGCGCCAGCTCGTCGCCTTCGCGCGGGCGCTCCTGGCCGACCCGCGCATCCTCATCCTCGACGAGGCGACCTCGAGCGTCGACATCGGAACGGAGCGGCGGATCGAGCTTGCGCTCGGGACGCTTCTCCGCGGCCGCACGGCGTTCATCATCGCCCACCGGCTCTCGACGATCCGGAACGCCGACCTGATCGTCGTCCTCGAGAACGGCGAGGTCGTCGAGCAGGGGACGCACGAGGAGCTCCTCGCCCGTGGCGGGCGCTACCTCGCGCTCTACGGCGACTGGGCGACCGGCGCCGCGGCCTGACCGGCCGGCGAAACGCACCGCGGGCGCCGCTACAATGGACACCCGGTGCGGGGTCGTCTAATGGTAGGACGCCTGACTCTGGATCAGGTAGTCTAGGTTCGAGTCCTAGCCCCGCAGCCTCAGAAAAGCCCCGCTCAGGCGGGGTTTTTGCTTGGCGGCT